>NZ_JBTOPV010000015.1:0-84094 GCF_055284355.1 Pseudomonas sp. HP_01
GCCGCGCCCGCCGGGGCCCGCCGCGCCGCGCCCCCCCGCGCCGCCCCCGCCCCCCCCCCCCGCGCCGCCCGCCCGCCCCCCCCCCCCCCCCCCCCCACCCCCCCCCCCCCCCCCCCCCCCCCCCCCCCCCCCCCCCCCCCCCGCTCCTACAGTTTTGCCTCGGATCATTTGTCTACCAAGCCTGAAGTTACAGTTTGAAATGCCCGACCATCCCTTTTAACTCCAACCCCAGTGACGCCAGCTCGATGCTTGAAGCCGCGTTGCCTTGCATCGCCAGCGCGGAGTGATCGGCGATGGCGCGGATGCTGGTGACGCTACGGTTGATCTCTTCCGCCACCGAACTCTGTTCTTCCGCCGCAGCGGCAATCTGCTGGTTCATCTGCTGAATCATCGACACCGCAGCGGCAATGCTGCCCAGCGCGCTTTCGGTTTGCAGCGCATCGCTCACCGCCAGTTTGACCAGCTCGCCGCTGCTCTGAATCTGCGCAACCGACGCCTGGGCGCCGCTTTGCAACCGGGTAACCAGCCGCTCGATTTCTTCAGTGGACTGCTGCGTGCGCTTGGCCAGCGCACGGACTTCATCGGCCACCACCGCAAAGCCCCTGCCCTGCTCCCCCGCCCGCGCTGCTTCGATGGCCGCGTTCAGTGCCAGCAGGTTGGTTTGCTCGGCGACGCTTTTGATCACGCCGAGCACTGTGCCGATGTTCTGGATTTCCGCGCTGAGGTTCTCGATCGAATCGCTGGCGGAACGGGACGACGAGGCCAACTGTTCGATCCGCTGCATGCTTTGGCGCACCACGGCCTGGCCCGAGTCGACCTTGGTGTCGGCGGTCTGTGCCGCAAGCGCCGCTTCTTCCGCATTGCGTGCGACGTCGTGAACGGTCGCGGTCATCTCGTTCATCGCCGTCGCCACCTGCTCGGTTTCTTCCTTCTGGCTGCTGACTTCCAGATTGGTCTGCTCGGTCACGGCCGACAGGGAATGGGCGGACGTCGCCAACTGCTCGATCCCCGCCTGCAGCCCGCTGACGATGGTGCTCAAGCCGGTGCCCATTTGCTGCATCGCTTGCATCAACTGGCCGATTTCGTCCTTGCGGGTGACATTCACGGTGCGGCTCAGGTCGCCGGCCGCAATCCGCTGGGCCGTGGCAATCACGCTGCGCAGCGGCGCGACGATCAGGCGCGTCATCACCAGCGCCGCGATCAGCCCGACCACCAGCGCCAGCACGGAAGAGCCAATGATCATAATCGAGTTGGCCTGCAACTCGCTCTGCATCGACTGGCCTTCGGCGTCGTAGGCCTGATTGACCTGCTGCACCACAGCTTTGGCGTTGCTCGCCAGTTGCTGCGAGACCTTCGCTTCCGACTCCAACAGCCCGGTGTATTCGTTGAGCTTGTCGCTGAAATTACTGATGTGCCCGCCGACCTCGGTCAGCACCGTGAGGTAACCGGCATCCTTGATCACGCCCTTGAGCTGCTCGGCCAGTTCCTGCGCCTGAACCGCCTGCTCGATCTTGCCGGTCTTGACCTCCTCGCCCGAGCCCGTCTTGCGGCTCTTGTCGAGGCGCACCCGGGCCTCGTCCATGGCTTGCATCATCAGTTTGGACACCTGGCTGACCTGACCGGCCTGCTCGACAAACTCCGCGCCTTGCTGGCCTTGGGAATCCTTCAGCGTGTAGGCGCCATCATCGGCCAGTCCGGCCTGCAACACGTCGAGGTTATTGGCGACGCTGGACACCGACCAACTGGCCATTTCCAGCGCCAGGTCCTTGCTCTGACTGATGCTGACGAACTCGTCAAACGACGCACGATAGGCCGCCAGCGCCTGCTGCACCTGGCCCATCACCTGCTCGTTGATCGGCGCACCACCCTTGAGCTGCTCCGCCTGGGCATTCAGGCCGTCGAGCCCGGTGTGAACCTGATCGACCACCTTCGGATCGCCATGCAAGGCGTAATCCTGCTCCAGCAGCCGCACGCGATTCACATCGCTGTTGAGTGCGGTCATCGCCTTCAGGCTGTCGAAATGCGCGCTGATGGAACGCAGCGACCAGACCCCGATGGCCGCGACCAGCGCGGTCAACAGCAGCACCAGCACGAACCCGATGCCCAGCTTCTTGGCCATCCCCAGATTGGCGAAACGCGTCTTCACGGCCGACATCATCAGTTTCCGCTCCACAGCTTGAGGGCGCACATGGCAAAGCCATCCGCGCACGGCCATTCGATATCCGTGAAGATTCGCAATGCCCACGGGGCAAAACAAGATGCTGGCGCCAGAATGATGGCAAATCGCTAGGGAGAGGTCGCTTACAGAACGGTGATCGTCGTACTAGCGCGCGGCCGGGGCCACCGTCAGCGTGCCCGCCTCGGTGTCCAGCACCGCGCGACTACCCAGCGCCACCGCCAGATTCCGGTCACCGTGGCCGATGGACAGACCGCCCAGGACCGGAATACCCAGCTCGCCCAGACGCTCCATCAAGACATCGGGCGGCCGGATCGGGTTATTGCCGTGACCCGGCTCGCTGAACTGTCCCAACGCGATGCCGCCGAGCCGTTGCAGAATCCCGCAATTGAGTAGATGAGTGATATTGCGGTCAACCCGATACGCCAGCTCGCCGACGTCTTCGAGCAACAAAATTGCGCCCTCCAGATCCGGCATGAACGGCGTGCCGATGCAGGTACTCAGCATGCTCAAGTTACCGCCAAGCAAGACGCCCTCGACAGCGCCCGACGTGCGCACGGTGAAGGTGGGCTCTGATGGATCGGCATGGATGATGGAAGGCTCGGTGCTCATCAACGCGTGCTTGAGCGTGCTGGCAATGATGCCGCCTTTTTCCAGCTGCGCGGCCACCGGGCCATGAACCGTGGCGAGGCCTGTGTGGGTCCAGAGTGCGGCGTGCAAGGCGGTAATGTCCGAGAAACCGACCACCAGTTTCGGGTCGCGAAGCACGGCGTCGTAGTCGAGTTGGCCGAGGATGCGTTGAACGCCGTAGCCGCCCCGGTTGCAAAGGACTGCGCGGATTTCCGGGTCGGCCAGGGCGTCGTTTAGATCGGAAATGCGATTGGCGTCGGTGCCTGCCAGGAACCCGATGTTGTCCAGCGCGTGGGGGTACACGCGGGGGCGTAAACCCCAGGAGGTGAGTTCCCGCACGGCAGCTTCCACCCGGGCTTCGGCGACTGGGCCGGCTGGGGAAACCAGCGCTACGGCGTCGCCAGCGCGGAGAACTTTGGGGTGTAGGGTTGGGCGGGAGGCAGGCATTTTTGTGGGCTCGGCGGGTATTTGGTGATGGTGGAATGTAGAGCACTGGGGGGAGTGAATCCAGTGGGGGGTGCATACGTGCTTTCTAGGAGCGGCTGGAGACGTGATTGTAAAAGTAGTACCTGTATGCTTCGTTGGCGTTTGGACCTTAGCCGCTTCGCGATTATTTGAGTGGCAGCTATCGGCCAAAAGCAGTCACTGGGAATAGACTTGCTCAGCGCGTTTCGAGTAGCGTCTGAAGCGAATTCGTTCGCGCATCTGCGAAGCTATCGTGGCTCTCCACCCATGGTGCATGACTCCTTATAAGGTCATCCGACCGCTGCAACACCCGAACAAGAAGGGGAAAGCAAAGAGGACAAGGAATGTTATCCACCAAACCCGTGAAAGCGTTATCACACCATTTGGTGTCTATTTAATAGTTAGACAATGGCATTCCGCTTAATTAGGTTTCGCACCGCGTACATTCGCAACATCGCTCCACTGCTCTCGGGTTTACAGCGGTTCAAGATTTGCGTTTACTGAACGTCCGCCGCCACTATCGGGGCACGTTGAAATTGCAGTTTGTCAGCCACATCGAAACATCAAATTTATTGCGTTTTGCCAGGTTTATCGCGCAACGCGCTACAAGCAGGAAAGTGGTGCTTTAAATTATGCGTACATCCGAGCGTCTAACAACTGGTTCAAATCAAACGTTAGACGTTCATGTTTCCAAAGCTTGTTTTTGTAATGAGTACACCCGTAACAACGCACGTTTGCTTGCGAGGTTTTCACGTTTTGAAATGTGCATTACCAGAACGAACGCCCGTTATATTTGTGGCATTGTTCAACACTGCGTTAAGGTCGTTACATTGCAAACATTGGATTTATCGCGCTTCATCCGTTGCGTCATTGTTGTTCGTAAGGCCGCACGATTGCTTTCGGGGCTTTCTCGGGTTTAGTCTTGCGGCATCTGTACTTACGCTGTTTGCCATCGAGGCACGTTGAAATCGTGGCTTTTCAGTTGCATTGCAAACATTAAATTTATTGCGTTTCGCCAGATTCATCGCGCAACGCGTTACAAGCTTGAAATCGGTGCTTTAAATTATGCGTACATCCGAGCGTCTAACAAATGGTTCAAATCGCTCGCTGCGCTCGCTGGGACGGGCTAAAGCCCGCCCCTTAACCAAACGTTAGGCCACACATAGAAACCGTGGGTCATCCACACAACCCCTATCTCACAAGGAATATCTAATGGACATAAGTGAACTCTTAAATAAAATTCATCCGAAAGATAATGAAGGAAATCAAACTAACGCCAATAAGGGCTCGGCTGGCACAAACCTGCAATATGACCAAGCGCAAGGGAATCGTGGAAAACAACTTAATCCAAACCAAAATAAAGCAAGTCCAGACGCCGACGACATGGATGAGGGCGATGTTTTTTGGCACGACAGCAGTGATTAATTAACCAGTGAAAGCCTAAATAAATGTTAGGACGCAAATGGGACGGAAATCGGGGTCAGATTAAGGTTTCCCATTAATCTTCTTCTGACCCCAATTACTCGTAGACCTGAGACAATCGAAAACAGCGGGAAGAAGCGGACTTGATCGTACTTTCCTTACCATGTTGATAAACTCATCATGTTGATTATGAAGACGGTGATGAAGAATATGGCAGCACAACATCGCGTTGCTCGGCGGTCCCTCCCGACAGGCCCCGTGACAGCGGCGTATGAACGCAAGGTGGATGCGGAGGAGGTGCGACGAGATGACGCGCAAGTCGCTCTGGCGGCAAAACTCGATGCCCTGCACGAGTCTCTTACCTCGCTCCCACCAGTACCCCTGCGCACCGACAGACCGACAGAGAGCAGCTCTACAAGCAGCAGTCCGCTGTTACTGTTACTGACGCGATCCTTGGCATCCGCTCAGTCCTTTCTTCGAAAGAAATTCCATTTGTGGTCTTTTGGTCCACCACCGCGAGGCATGTACATTCATGGACCGGTCGGGGTCGGCAAGAGCTTTCTAATGGATCTCTTTTACGCGTCGGTTAATGTTCCTGATGATTCTTGCTGTAATAATGACAGCCACAGCTTCAAACACGTCAAAATTACCAAACGCCGTGTCCACGTTCATGAATTCATGCTAGACGTCCATCATCGAATCTTTGTCTACAAACAGAAGCACCCACGAGATGATGCGATACCCATCATTGCGCAGCAATTGGCACAGGAAGCCCAACTCCTCTGTTTCGATGAATTTCAAGTAACAGACGTTGCCGATGCCATGATTTTGAAACGACTTTTTTTATTATTATTAGATTGGAATGTCGTGGTGGTGGCCACCTCGAATCGCTCCCCCGATGCCTTGTATGAGGGAGGCATTAACCGATCCCTCTTTTTGCCATTCATAGACATGTTAAAACACACGTTCGACATTATCTCCATGGAGGATTCCGCCAAGGATTATCGACTCGAAACTCGAGCTGATGGTCAATCCTATTTTTGGTCAAACAAGGATGTTCACGGCGATAATAATAGTGATAACAACATGCAGGCGCAGTTGAAAGAAATATTTGGTGGCACTGCATCCGAAACTGAGGCCGAGGCCATTCACGTACCCTTCGGTCGCACCGTCCAGGTCGCCCGATTGAATGACCGGTGCGCCTGGTTTGACTTTTCCGAGTTATGCTACCAACCTCTCGGCGCGGCCGATTATATTTCCCTCTGCGACCGATTTCAGGTCCTCATCATGGACCGGGTGCCGCAATTAGACGCCAATCACCTCGACGAAGCGCGACGATTCGTGACCCTCATTGACGTGTGTTATGAATCTCGCACCCGCTTGGTGCTAGCGGCAAAAGTCCCGCTCGATGAATTATTTGTCGAGTTTGAAGCGCAAGTTGAAAGCAGTGATGGAAATGAAGAGTTGTTTGTCAGTGAGAAGGGGGGAAACTCGAGTTCCTTTGCGACGACCATGATTCGCACCAAAGAGGGTGAACAATTTGAGTGGTCGGCGACGGGTCGAAGTGGCGTGTCACTGGCACAATTATCGGCCGCCAATGATCTCGCCTTTTCCTTTCGACGAGCCGCGTCTCGGTTGGTAGAAATGGGTGGAAAGGAATGGGGACGGCAATGACGAAAGCTCTTTACCTTGCAAACCATTGAACCTATGGCAGATTTTTACCTAGGGAACACACGGAACGTAATTGGGGTCAGATGAAGGTTTTCGCCTAAATGTTCATCTGACCCCAATTTTCCCGCATTGGTGCGTTCATCATGTGAATAGCCCCTGTTTCTGTAGACACCTGATGACCGCTATTGGCCGATATCTGCCTGTAGCGAGGACCGTAATCGACCCAGAGCGGGTGCCCAGACATTCAAACCAAATGAGTAGATAATCGACTGCTATACCAGCCATTTCGAGTGCGTATGAGCAACGAATCTTCCCAGCGCGAATCTACCGACAGTGCAGCATATAACCTTGCGCAGACCCACGGTGCCCGTCCCCTGTCCGTTGATGGCTATCATCAAACGGTAGAACTGTGCGGTCGGGTCGCCTGCGGCTGGCTGTTCCGTTATAGGATCATTTGCAGCTTGGACATCCCAGCGTATGACCAAGAGTCATTCGCTGGCGCTGTAGGTTGCTTGGTTGCTGACGACGGAGAGATACGTGATCTCTCAGGTCCGATGTTCATAGACATGCTTCATATGCTGGCATAGCTCGCGGGTCCACCTTGACCGAACTCTGCCGTTCACTATGGGCGGGAGTCGACCCATAGCTGTCATTAAATTGAGGTAACGAAGCGGGTTTCGAGACCTACACTTACTGGCGGTAGCGCATTAATCAATACGACGGCGTCGTCGCCCTGGTTAAGGTAGATCAATGAGTCACCGGTCTCGAACGTAACTCTGAATCCGGCCAGCCAAGGCTCTTGCCCGTTGAAAGAGTCAAGAATCCCCTCAACTGCGCAAATTTTTGTGTTCTCGAGGTGGGTTGCTGATAGACCTGCAAGTAGGTTTTCCCTCTTCCAGGAGCAGGTCACGTTCGGCTCTATCTCGAAGGCAGCCGGCGTATAAGAAGGCAACAAGTCCGCGCCTACTCTCTCGCCATCACTCAAGAGATACATGGATACAACTTCTCGCTCGCCAAAACGCCACTCTAGAGAACCTATGTCTCCCAGATCTTTCTCGTCGTTGAAATAGTACTGATCGTGCAGCAGCACACTCAGCCGCTTTCCCAAAAGCGAACGTACGTTTTGCAGGTCTAGGGCAGCTCTTGTAGGGGATGGGGAGTGTCGGCTAGACATCGGGCACCTCATACAGGTGGGAAGAGAGGCAGATACTACACAAACGCCAATACGTCCGCTTCTGGCCGGAAGCCGCCCGTCGGAGAGGCAGCAATCGGCCAGAAGCGGTCATCGCGATGATGCAGTACGATGCATGCCTACCGGTAGATCATTAGGGCTAGCCCATGCAAATCCAGGGTTTCGTATTCGGGCATACCGAGGTTGAGATTCACAGCCGTGCATACGATCTGCATAACTTCTACCAAGCCAGCGCCATCAGTTACGACATCTTGGATCGGTCGGCTGTAGTTAGCTTTACTCGACGGAGTGACTCTTGGATGCCGACTGAAGAAGCACGCAAGATTACTATCAGCTTCCATGAGGTTGACTACTTTTCAGCGAATGGGCGGGATGAAAACTCGACTGACAGTGACGATAATGTTCTTCATTCGATTGGAGCGGTAGAGTCCAGTGCTGAAACACAAACCTTCTACCTAACAGATAATATCCAACCAAATCATCATCTTGTCATGCGCTTCGAGTCTGGTCTGACATTACGAGTACAGGCCGTCGAAGCACGGTGCGAAATCGTTTTCTGAGCGGCGCATAACTAGGGCCCTCAACGTGTGCTATGGGTCGGTAGCTGCCGTTGCGTAGTTACGGCAGCCAAGCTCGACACTGATTTTGGTGTGGTGAATGCCTCCACACTGTTCGCTAGCGCCCGCTGAATCAAGCTTAAGTAGTCGCTGATGCAGCATTTTTCGTAGGGAGCTGCCAATTCGCTGAGGTGAGATAGATATCAGGGCCTTTTGCCTCGCCTTTGAAGACGGTGAATCATCGGCTTCAGGTTGGGCTGATGCGATGCAGTTCCCTATAAACAGGACGTGGGTGGTTACTCCGCAATAAGCGTAGATCAAATATCGGTCGCCTACGTAAGGCTTGCGCAGGCAAGCCCAGCGCTCTGAAAAAGTTCTGAACGACCCGCTTGTCATCTTCCACTGCTGCCATGGAATGCCTCCCGTGAATGCACCGTTGTGGCCATGGACCGGACTCCATTCATGTAGATCTTAGCAAGCAGCAAATCGTCATCATCCTGAAACACAACCGTCAAATACCACCCCTGCAATAGGAACCAGAATCGTGCATTCAGCCACACACCCTCTGGAAAACCACCCTTGATAGCAGGGATGCCATGCTGCATCCCCAGAACCAGAGAGGACCTCACCATGCGCGTATCTGGCCAGCAACCCCCCGCTCCCTCCTCCCCCATCGAACTTCAGCAACGGTCAAATTCGACGGCTGCCACCGGCCAGGCTGCCGTGGGGCAGGGCCATCCTCAATCCGCTGAGGTCAGCGCAGCGGCGCTGACTCAAGCCCGTGAAATGAAGCACTTGCTCACTGACTACATGACCCGTCAGTTCCAGCCCTACAAGGATCGTCTGGATCCGGAATCGCCGCACCGGGGCGAGATCGATCGAATCGTCGAGAGCCGAGTCGACAAACTGATGGCAGAGAACATCTCGTTCGAGGAGCTTGGAGCGTTGATGGAGAAAGCCAAGAAAATGGACCGCAACGCTTCAATGGTGTCGGGTACGGCTGGCGGCGTGCCTTTTGCGGTGGCGTCGTCGCTCCAGGCGGCCATTCCCGCGATCACGGGAATCGGGGCAAACATACAAAACCCGGTGGGAAAAGCGGCAGCCCTGGGCACGATTTCGCTCGCGGCGGCGTCAGTGATGGATCAGGTCGGCGGCGCTTCCATGAAGAAACTTCGAGAAGACGCGTACTACCTGCATGCGCCCGAGGACAAACTGCATGAGTCGTTGAACGTCGCCCTGAAGACTATCGATACCACAGCGAACCTGGCCATCCAGAACGCCAAAGAGGCGCAGACGTTCACGATCCGGAATGGCATCAGGACGGCGGTTGGCCCGGTGGTGGCGGCGATCAATCCGAAGGCCGAGCCCTTTGTGGACACAACCCTTGCTATTGCGGGAGGTCTTGCTGCGGGTACCGGTACCGGGTACTTCGCTAACAATCGGCGCACCGACCAAGGCACCAGTGGTCCCGCGCTGCTGTTGGGACGCAGAGATGCCGAGTCCAAACAGGATCTGAGTCAGGAAACAGAATGGTTCGACGCGTTGAAGGCATTGCGGGACGCGAAAACCGTCCGTACGCCTCTCGCCAACGGAGCAGGACGTCTGGCCGACGCGGGCCGCACACTGGTATCCGATCCGCTCGGGGCGATATCGAGAACCGCCAAAGCCACTTTCACTCCTTCCGGTGCCGCCAATGTCAGCACACTGACCGGTGGTTTCGCCGCGCTGGAAGCCGGTAAAGGCGCTGCGGTCAGCGCCTTGAGCAAGCAGCACCCTGCCTTGGGTTCATTGGCGAAACACGCCGTCAATACCGTGGGCGGCGCGGCTGTGTTCGGCGGCAACGCCGCCAGTGTCGCAGTCGCGGACAAGCTGGTTGACGACTTGAGGTCGCGAGGCAAGAAAACAGCGGAACCTGCGACAGGCGCTACCGAGACTGCTCAATCCGTGCATGAAGACCCGGCCGACGCTCCGGGTGAGTCTCCCGGCGAAGAGCCAGCCCGTGTCAGCAGGCCTTCCAGTCAACGGTCCCAACGAGCGGCGTCTGATACGGCCTCTCTTCCGCGAACCAGCCTCACCGGCAACCGGATCACGAATGCCGAGAACACGGCACCCGCCTCTACCAAGTCTCCAGCAGGCAGTGTTCGGGCAAGCCTCAAGGGCGAACAAGCGCAACCCGCGATCAGCGGCGGCCCCTCCAGCGAGACAGCGCGGCCTGGATCGGCGTCTTCGGCGGCACCTGCCCCGCTCCAGGCTCAAACCCCGGTGCGGGCAGATGATTCCTCGGATGACGACGCCAGCTTCCACACTGCGACGCCGGGTTCTTCAGACAACGGATCGGTCTACCACACTCCGCCGCAAAGTCCGGGTTGATTGCAAGTTCGGAAGAAGCTGCAGCACCGCCCGGTCTTACGCCCTTGGCCGTCAGTCGGGTAGGAACTCCAAGGTTGCACCTAGGGCCTCCAGCCGTTGGCGCAACTGGCGCAGTTGGAGTCTTGTGCCGCTTCCGGCCTTGAATCCAGGGACTTCGGCAAGTGCCAGCGCTTCTTTTAATGACAATCCGCGTGCTTTGCTGACTAGCTGAACGACCTTGAGTTTCTGGAGGCCTAGGGCAATAACGATCAAGTTGCCGCTTTCAAAATCAGCCGGATCATAGGCACTGATTTCGGGCGGCGACTGCTCCAACCCCCCTGCTTCATGACGCGCCTCGATTACGTCGCGCCAGTACTGATGCGCAACGCCGCTCTCAATCGTGATCAGGCGGACGAATTCTGCGGTGTCATCACTTACCGCTGATAACGCTTCCAGCAAACGGCGAAAAGCAATAAGGCTCGGTGCTATCTGTACTGCGTCCCAACGACCTGCGCCGTGAGCTGCGGTATAGACGGGATAACCGCTCGGGGCTTCGGTCGCGTCAATAAACACCGGATCATCCAGCCCGGTCATGGCGAGGACATACCAGTCGGGGTGCCATCCCCCATCAGTTTTGGATACCAGGTTTTCGCCGGTATTCCCGTGGGTCCGGAAGCCGGTCTGAAAATCATCAAGACGATCGAATTTGGCGTAGTGCATGGGTAGAAGAAGATCACCCACCACAATGCGATGAGTTAGAAACTCTTGTATGTCTTCATTGGCTAACTTCATACGTCAACACATCTTCACATGGAGTTCACGTGCACCGTAACGGCATGGGCATCCGCCCTGCAATCATCGGTTTTAGCCAATAGTTGCATGAGTCAGCTAGTGATCAAGCGCCTGACTTTGGAGGCGTGATTATTCAAGCCATCGGATCCGCAGTGCCAATCGGCAATCAGGCGGGTAAGAAACGTGAGACCGTCTTCAACCGCCTATTAACACGGCGGCACTTTCAGGAATGGCGCAGTGCGTCGGCTACCTGATGGCAGCCGCAGGCCCCTTGCTGCTGGGCCAACTGCACGACTGGACCGGTGGCTGGACAGCACCGCTGCTGATCACAGCCGCAATCTCCGTAGCCGGCGCATTCACCGGTATGCTGGCCGGGCGCAATGTTCAACTTGAACCTGCTGAACCATCGTCGCGAACAAGCCCGGCAATCCAGTCAGCGAATGCGCTCACAGCTGGCGATAGGAAGCGCTGATGAGGGTATAGCAGGTGCACAGGAACCGATGCGGGCTGCCAGTCAGCAAGCACTTCGACCAGCCGCCCTTCTCGCAGATGCTCGCTGACCACGTTTTCAGCGAGCTGCACCAGCCCGAAGCCTTCCAGGCACATTTTGATGTAAAGCCCGGTCTCGTTGACTGCCGCAGTGCCGCTCACCGGGACTGAGATTTTTTCGGTGCCACGGGCGAAGCGCATTTCGCCTGCTTGCCTTGCGCGGCCCGAGAAGTAATGGATGGCCCGGTGGTGAGACAAATCTTGCGGAGTTTGCGGAGTACCGTTCTCTTCGAGGTAGGCGACAGAAGCACAGGTCACCCAGCGAAACCGGCCGAGGGGGCGCGCAACGAGCGTTGAGTCATCGAGCTCGCCTGTACGAATGACGCAATCGACACCCTCCTGAATCAGATCAACCTGCCGGTCATTGACGCCTATCATCAGGTAGATACCTGGGTAGCGCCGGTAAAAGTCTTGAAGATTTGGCATGACGATGAAGTGTGCAATGCCACCCGGCATATCGACACGCAAACGCCCCTGTGGCCGTTTTACGGAGTCCGTCAGGCTGGCCTCTGTGTGTTCGATCAGATCCAGTATTTCCCTGCATTGCGCCAGATATTGAGCGCCCTCAGGTGTCAGGCTGACTCGCCGCGTGGTTCTGTTCAGCAAACGCACCTGCAGGTACTTCTCAAGATTCTTAACGCTGCTGGTGACCGTCGAGGCTGGCAAAGAGAGCGTCTGCGCCGCCTGGATAAAGCTTCCTGCTTCAGCCACACGGACGAAAACCTGCATCGCTTGAATACGGTCCATGACGGTTAGCAACCTCAAAGCAGTGATCGGGGAGCCTTTACTATTCGTAAATATTGAATAGTAAAAACAGTTTTACCATCTTTTTCCCGCAGTATCGCCTTGCGTACATTGCTTCCAACGAAATTTGAAGAGGTGTACTGAAATGGCTGAATACAACCGCAGCATCGTGCAGGCACCGACCGCTCCGGCCGCCCGCACACTTATCCGCGGCGCCACTGTGCTGAGCATGGACGGTGATATCGGTAATCTGGTGCGCGGCGATATCCTTATCGAAGGCAGCACCATCACAGCCATAGGGGAAAACATCGAGGCCGGTGACGCTGTTGTTATCGAGGCATCGGGCATGATTGCCATGCCCGGCATGGTCGATACGCATCGTCACTCCTGGGAGGGCCAACTGCGTCGAATCAATCCGAATGCCGAAACCCTGGAAGACTACTGCAACGCCACACACTTCTCTTTCGCCAAATACTATCGCCCGGCTGACATGTATATCGGCAACCTGCTGACTGCGCTGGGCTGCATCGATGCCGGCATCACCACCGTGGTCGACAACTCGCACAACAGCCGCACTGGCGCGCACTCCGACGCTGCGGTCGAGGCACTGCTCGATGCTGGCATCCGGTCTGTACACGCCTCCGGTGCGCCAGTTGCTGGCGAGTGGGACAAAGCCCACTGGCCGGGCAACCTGGAGCGTCTGCAGGAAAAATACGTCAAGAACGGTGACAACCCGCTGCTCTCGCTGGCGGTGATGGCGCAGCTGGAACCGGAGCTGTGGGCTGAAGCCCGGCGTCTGGGGCTGCCGATCATCACCGAATTTTTTGGCGGGGACATGGCAGCTGAGTTGGAGGGTTTACATCGCGAGGGCCTGCTGCGCTCCGATAACATCTTCAACCACTGCACCGCGTTGCCGGACGCCGGCTGGAAAATCCTTCGCGAGGCTGGCGTGCGGGTCAACGTATGCCCGCGTTCAGATGCCCACTACGGCATTGAGGATGGAATGTTCGCCATGCAATCGGCCCAGCGTCACGGCATCAGCCCGGGGCTGAGTGTCGATAACGAAACCTCCTACAGCGGTGACATGTTCATGGAGATGCGGGTGGCGTTCTACCTTCAGCGCGTCATGGGCATGCACCAGCAGCGCTGCTGCGGCGAAGAACATCATCCGGTGACCCTGCCCGCTCATGGCCTGCTCAAAGCCGCCACTCTCGACGGCGCCACCTGTGCCGGATTGCAGGACAAAGTCGGCAGCCTGGCCCCCGGCAAACAGGCCGACCTGATCCTTATCAATGCGCAGGACATCAACCTTTACCCGTCGGGTAACGCATTCGGCACCGTTGTACACGCGGCAGAACGCAGCAATGTCGACACGGTCATGATTGGCGGGCGCATCGTCAAGCGCGGCGGCAAAGTGGTGGGCGTGGACAGTGAAAGGCTGCGTGCCGCAATCGACGAGTCCCGTGAGCATCTGTTTGCTGCTGCAGGCTATCAGCCGGATATGTTTGCCGAGAAATTCCTGCCCCTTGAGTCAGCCAAGTAAGGAGGCGCGAGATGAACGCAGCCTACTACCTGCTGGCCATCGCCGCAGGCCTTGGCATCACCCTGCAGACCACGTTGAATGGTCAACTCGCTAAAGGCGTGGGTGGCGATTCGGTCGCGGCGGCGCTGTTCTCTTTTACTGCCGGAGCGGTATGCCTGGGTGTCTTTTCATTGATGCGTGGCGGGATAGTGGCCTCACTGGCGGCTATACCCGCCCAGCCCTGGTGGAGCCTGGTGGGCGGTCTGCTGGGTGCCGGTGCCTTGCTTAGTTATGTGGTGCTTGCGCCAAAAATCGGTCTATCAGCCCTGCTGGGCCTCGCTATCGCAGGGCAGATTATTTCGTCACTGGTTATCGATCATTTCGGATTGATGGGGGCATCGGAACGACCGGTGTCTCTCGTCAAGTTGGCCGGGACAATGGTGATGCTCGCAGGCCTGGCCATCGCCCTGTTCGGTGACAGGTGGTCAGCGCTTTTCCCCAACTGACTGCCTTGTTTGCGCCATCGTGTTTCGTAGGACGCAACCACTTTTTAAATCCTGACCGACACCACCAGTCTTCTTGGCGAGTATCCTGTCTGGTGTGAAAGAACCGAACGTCTGTTCTGGACCGACATCCCCGGCTGCGAGTTGCGTGCTCTGGACACCGAAAGCGGCGAAGTGCAGCGTTGGTCAATCCCGGAGCCGCTCGGATAATTTGCCCCGGTGTTAGCGGGACCTGTTCTCTCATAAAAGACATCAGGTCGTACCGGAAGCCAGAAGGCAGATGCAAGTTGCGTTCAGGGCCGCAATCTGGTCTGTGGAGCAATGCAGTCGATCAGAAGTCCGCCACTTTACTCCAGGCTGATTTCCGGAATCGGTCCGGGTGATAGGGTAGCGGATCGACGATCGGCTGTGCGCCGCTGACAATATCGGCAATCAGGTGCCCCGCGCCGGGCCCGATACCGAATCCATGGCCACTGAACCCGGCGGCGATCACCAGACCTGGAAGGCTGGACATCTCGCCGATGCCTGGCACACCGTCCGGGGTACTGTCCACATAGCCCGCCCAAGCCGCAGTGACTGAAGAATCTTTCAGGGAGGGAATCAGCTCTACGGCACGTTTGTATGTCAGATCAACCGCGCGAGCATCAGCCTTCGGATCGAGAATTCGCATCTTCTCCATCGGCGTAGGCCGGTCCAGGCGCCAGCGCTTCAAGCTTTCATGTCCCGCCTGCACCCCATCAAGCCCACCAGGCGCCAGGTTGCGCCAACGGCGCTGAAACATCGGCAGGAATTGCGGGGCGAAGCGCAGCAGTTGCGCGGTGGGGTCAACGCGCCCTCTGCCGCTGATGGCCAGCGTGTAGGTACCATCGAAGCGGCGCGTCATCGAGGCGTTAGCCGTGTGCAGTGCACTGGGGAGTTCCTGATGGGGTCGGGAAACCGAGAGCACGGTTTGGCGAATCGTCGCCTGAGGAAAGCGGATGCCGTATTGGCGGCAGAACGAGGACGCCCAGGCGCCTGCGGCCAGCACCGCGACCCGGGTGCGGATCGTGCCTTTTTCGGTAACCACCGCAGACAGTCGACCGCCCTCGGTTTCGATGCCACGCACGGCGCAGCCCTGATGCACCGTGCTGCCAAGCGCCATAATGGCGCGGGCAACCGCCGGGGCTGCGCGGGATGGGTCGGCGATACCATCAGTGGGCGAAAACACCCCGCCTTTCCACTGTTTGCCCGTCGCTTTGCCTCGCTCAGCGGCTTGCTGCGCGCTGAGCATACAGGTCTGCACGTTGGCGGTGCGGGCAAACTCACCCCAGCGCGCCCAGCCGGCAAGCTCTTTCTCGTCGTTGCTCAGGTAGAGCAGCCCGCACCGGGTAAAGCCGGTTTGCTCGCCAGTTTGCGCAGCAAACTGCTCCCACAAATCCAGGCTTTTGGTGGCCATCGGCAACTCGCGCGCATCGCGATTCTGCTGACGACACCACCCCCAGTTACGACTCGATTGTTCCGCCCCAATACGACCCTTCTCGATCAAGGCGACCTTCATGCCGCGCCTGGCCAGGTAATAGGCGGTGAACGCTCCGATAATGCCACCGCCGATCACCACCACATCAGCGTCCGATGGCAGGTCCGGGGAGGTTTGCACGAGAGTTAAAGGCGCAGGCATAAGCTCAATATCCGTGGTAGGTCGGTGATGGAAGCTGATTCTGAATCTGCTGTGCATGGGCAACACACGCGGGCTCTGCAGCACGAAGTCCTCCATGAACCGTGCTTGGTTCTAAAGACCGACCAACCCTGGCAATCCGCCGATATCCGGGATCTGGTGGTAGCCGAAGGCGGCATCCGCCGGCTGCTCATGGCCACGGGCGACGAAGGCTTTGTGCTTGATCTTCATGTCATGGGCCGACATCAGGTCATAACGGAAGCTTGAGGATACGTGCAACACATCCTCAGGTGCGCAGCCAAGGCTATCGAGCATGAACTCAAACGCTGCCAGGCGCGGTTTGTAGGCTTGAGCCTGTTGGGCGGTGAACACTTTGTGGAACGGCGCTCCGAGCTTGTCGACGTTGGACATGATTTGTTCGTCCATGGCGTTGGAGAAAATCACCAGTGGAATCTTTCCGGCGATTTTTGCCAGGCCCGCCGGTACATCCGGGTGCGGACCCCAGGTCGGCACCGCGTCGTAGTAGGTCTGGCCTTCATCGCGGTATTCGATGCCCCATCGCGTGCATGTTCGCGCCAGGGCGGTTTTGAGAATCTCATCGTAGGGCCGCCAGTCCCCCATGACATGGTCCAGGCGATAGGCAGCGAAATCCTTGATGAATTGCTCCATGCGCCCGGAGCCGATGCGATCGGCGAACAGCTCGCGCGTCAGGGCCGCCGTCTTGAAGTTGGTCAAGGTGCCGTAGCAGTCGAAGGTGATGTACTTGGGACGAAGAAAGTTCATGAATGCAGTCCTGAATGAATACCGCGATCAGCAATGAAGTGGTGCTCCGGCAGTGGCTCATCATGGAATGATTACACCACCATGACGCGATGCATAAACGGTAAAAGTAAGGGATACGCGCAACAAAACGCTGTTTAAGTTAATCGCCCCGACAGACTTTGCCGTTGACGCGAGCCGATGTTTTATAGCTCCGCGAAGGCGCTCTCCAGCGCATCAAGCAGGCGCCCCGCCTCTCGTACAGTCCAGATCAATGGTGGGCGGATTTTCAGGATGCTCGCATCGGGGCCTGTGGCGGAAATGAGCACGTGCTTGTCGCGTAAATGATTAACGACCTTCAGCGCGCTCTTCATGTCAGGCGTTTTGGTGCCCCTGTCGGTGACCAGTTCGACGGCGAAATACATCCCCGTGCCTCGCACGTCGCCAATGCGCTCATAGCGCAAAGCCAGGTCGGCAAGGCCGGCCATGATCAGACCGCCCACGTGCCTGGCATTTGCCATGAGGTGTTCTTGCTGAATAACGTCCAGGGTTGCCTGGGCAGCAGCGATGGCAACGCTGTTGCCGCCAAAGGTATTGAAGTACCGCATGTCACGGCCAAAACTGGCGACCACGTCGGGCCGCACCATCAGCCCGGCGACGGGGTAGCCGTTGCCCATCGGTTTGCCCATGGTGATGATGTCCGGTGCGACGCCGTGGCGTTGGTGGCCCCAGAAATGGGTGCCGCTTCGACCAAAGCCCGACTGAACTTCATCGGCTATGAACAAGCCACCCGCCTTTCGCACCACCTCGGCAATCGGTCCGAACACGTCGACCGGATCACAGAACAGCCCGTCGGACGAGAACAGGCAGTCAGCGATGAACGCCGCGACACCGCCGCCATGACGCTGAATGTCCCTGATCTGCGCAGCGACCTGATCAGCCATGTAACGGCCCAGTCCCTCACGCGGAATACGGTAGGAATCCGGAGACGGCACCCGACGCACATAAGGGTCAAGCTTGGCGTTGACCCCCAGAGACGGTGAAAAAGCCGCCACGGTGGCCGAGTTCCCGTGGTAGGCCTCGCTGGTCACGATGACGCCGGTATTGCCGGTGTGATGGCGGGCAATACGGATGGCCAGGTCGTTGGCTTCCGATCCGCTGCAGGTGAACATCATCTGACCGTCATCCGCCATCCCACCGTCAGTGGTGGCACGCAGCTGTTCGGCATAATCAAGAATGCCGTCCTGCATGTATCGCGTGTGGCTGCACAGGGTATTCATTTGCTCAGTGATTGCCGCCACAACGCGCGGATGGCAATGCCCCACCGACACCACGTTGTTGTAGGCATCGAGATACTCTTTGCCGTCTTTGTCGTACAGGTAAGCACCTTTGGCGCGAACAACTCCGACCGGCTCGTTGTAGAACAACCGATAGCCCGGGCCCAAGAGATTCACTCGGCGCTGGATATGCTCGCGCGCCGAGGGCGCCAGGTGGTCGGTGTGGGCAGGGTTGAAGCCGTTGGGCATGTCGCCACGGACAGCCTCTATTTTTGAGTTGCGCATTTAATCCCCTTTAACAAGGATGAATCAGTCGGCGAAAGACGTCAGCAGTTCTGACATGTGTGACGGTGATCGGTTAAGCATCCAGTCAAGCTGAGCCCATCCCGGGGCGGCATTTCTCAAGATATAGGCGCTGTTTTGCGGGAACAGCTGCGAGCGCCATGTCGTCATCAACGCCCTGGTGATCAGGCGCGCCATCGCGAGATGCGGGATAAGCGAAAGCTCTTCAGGGGTCAGGTCGGCGACACGTAAATAACCCCTCAAGACATCTTTTGCAGGGGCAAAAATATCCGCGTCCACGTCAGGTCCGACTGCGCTCAACTGGTTCATCATGGCGGTCGAGACATCGATGGCGATGGCGGTCTTGACCGTGTCGCCGAAATCGATGACGCCGCTGACAAACTGTGGGCTGCGCGTATCAACCACGATGTTTGATGTATTGAAGTCATTGTGCAAAACCTGCTTTCGGCAGCCTTCGATCAGGCCTTCAACCCTGGAAAATCGCTCGAGCGCCCTTTCCAGCAGTTGCCTGCGTGTGGGGTCATCCACACAGCTGATCAACGGCGCAAGCACGCCCAGGTTTTGAACATCCCAGCACACCTTGCGCGACTCCCCCGGATGAGAAAAGTCTGCGGTCGCCAGTCTGAGCCCGGCCAGTAGTTCGCCAATGTGCTCGCGCCCCTTCGAATCCACGCTTGTTTTATCCAGGGGCGTGCCTGGCAGGAAGCTCATCAGCCGCAACTGCCTTGATTCGCCGTTGCCTGTCTCGATCCGGGCCAGGTACTCGCCGTCCAGCGCTTGAAACATCCTGGGGATCGGAAGTCGTGGCGCCTTACGCGCTATGTGCCGCATGACTTCGATTTGCAGGGAAAGCTCTACCGGATCTTCCTGGGGGTTGGCGATCTTAAGCACGTAGGATTTGCCACTTGCGCTGTCGCATCGAAACGTATCGTCCTTTTCCGTTGCGAAACGCGTCAGAACAGCAGCGATCCCATACTGCTCATGCAAAATCTGAGCAGCCTCCTCCAGCGGAACGTGAGTGAAGGACGCCGCCAGATCGCCCTGCAATGCGGTGAGCTCTTCACTGAACTGTTTGTTTTCAACTGCACGCATCGTTGAACTCCAGGCCTTCGGCATGCCTACGTTCGCATGCTTTGATGGCCGGATATTGTGCTACAACTTTTAATATTGGAAGCGGGAAAGCTGGGATTTTTTAGAAGAAAGGACCTAAAACCGCCGTATATGATCAATATGTTATTGATTTAATGGATATTTAAAGAATTGATCTTTTTTCCTGAAAAGAACTATTTTGTAGAACACTTATCTGGGCAGGCCCACTCATGACTGGTGCAGCAGCACAGATGCGTAATAGAATCAGCCTCATCCGAGCCCCCACCCTGGTTATGTAAACAATGATTTTTAGCAGCGCGGATACCCAACCACCCTCAGCCAGGCTTTCCGCAGTAGAGGTCCTGGCTGCCAAGCTCAGAGCCAGAATTCTGAATGGGGATTTCGAGCCAGGTGAATTCCTCCGCGATCTGAAAATGGCGGACGAATACGAGGTTGCGCGCAACACATTTCGCAGCGCTGCCCAATTACTCGTTTCGTTTGGTTTGCTGGTGAAGGTGCCACATCGAGGATTTTGCATTCCCAGGTTCGGGCCGGACGAAATCGTCGATATCGCCCGGTTGCGCGGAGTGCTGGAAACTGAAGCAGTGAGGATGGTTATTCTGAATGGAGTTATTCCACCGCAAGCACTGAGTGCAGTAGAAAGATTGCGCAACGCCCCCGCCGATGCACCGCGTTCAGACATTGTGCTAGCAGATGGCGACTTTCATCGGGCGATCATCCGCGCCAGTGGCAGCCCGCGGTTACAGCGCAGCTATGCAATGCTTGAGAGCGAAATTGAGCTACTTTTGGTGCTGCAACAACCCTGCTATGAAGACCCCAAGACCATTGTTTCGGACCATGAGCACTTGATCGAGTGCCTGCGCAGTAGGGATTTTGAAACCGCGCGCACTGCTTTTGTCGAGCATTGGGAGGATTTGAGCACCAAGCTGCTAAGAGCGAATTTTGAGCGGCGCTACTCCTGAGTTACGCCGGCTGGGTATCGCCTATGAGTGCCTGCTCTTGGCCGTTTTCTGCCCTCCGCGAAGGGCAGCTTTGGGTCGAAAGCTGCCGTTAACACGCCGATCAACAGGCGTTGCTTTATTGGTTCGTGCGCATGGCTTACAACTCAAACAAGGGTATGGTTTTGGGCGTATCAAACAGGCCCGCACAGGGCTACCTTCAGCGTCTATCAAATGTACGCTGAGGAGTCGGAACAGTGGAGATTGAACGAGGTATTGAAGAATGGAACGGTCGATGGTCGATCGTTGCCGGACGTGCTGTATGCACTGGCTGCATGGATAGCCAAGCACTGGAAGACTGCGAAACCCCCTTTCTACACGCCGATACCTGCGGCGGCAGTGATGTGGAAGGTCATCATCCTTGGGTAGCGTTACACCACATTCTCGACAATGCGCGTGGGTGAGCTTGTTGCTCAGCCCTCAACGCCTTCTATCAATACTTCACCTTGTAGGTCGGTGAATCCTCCGGCCGGTTCTCACGCCGATCATAGATCTTGGTCGTGCTGATATTGGCGTGACCCAGCCAAGCCTGAACCTTGGCGATATCGGCTTCATGCTCCAGGGCGTTAGTGGCTGCAGTTGCTCGGAGTCCATGAACGCCTAGGCCGTCGACCTCAATACCGGCCTTCTTCGCGTAAGCCGCCACAACGGTGTAGATGCCGTTTGCTGTGATGCCGGCGCCGGTCAGCTTGCCGCGCAACGGTATGAACAGCGGCACTTTCCTGTCCGTTAGATGATGCCCTGAGCTTTCCAGGTACTGATGAATGCGTCCAGCCGCGACCGGGTGCAAGGGCAGATACCTCACCTTGCCGCCTTTACCATGTACCTTCAAATGCTGAATACCGCGGCGTTCCTGGATGTCGCTCACCTGCAGCAGCGCCGCTTCTTCGCGGCGTAGTCCGTGGTAGAGAAGAACAGCCAATATTGCCCGGTCGCGCTGCCCTTTAAGTGTTGCTTGATCCGGCGCCTCGAGCAGCGCCTTCGCCTGGTGATCGCCCAGTGCCGGTGTCTTGCCTTCGTTGCTTTCTATCTTCGGTCGTTTTACCCCGTGCACTGGATTGCCACCGGCGATCGCATTGCTTTCCAGGAGGTGATCAAAAAGGCTGGCCAGCGCGGCCAATTTGCGCCGGATCGTCGCTCCCGCCAAACCGCGATGCTCGAGCTGGGCACGCCAGGCCAGAACGTGCGATCGGGTCACCACACGAAACTCATCGGCCGAAGCCAAACCGACAAAACCGCAGAAGTCTTCTAGGTCATTCTGGTAGGCGCGTCGTGTTCGAGGGTTGTCCAGGTTGGCAAACCACTCGACTGTAGCGGGTACCCGCGCCAGATCCTGGAATTCGACCGCCGTCAGCCTGCGCTGATCGTTCTGGGCGGTTTTCGTCAGTTCCTGCATATCTATCTCTCTGTTGGCACAGCTAAGATCACTGATGGTCAATCCGGTCACCAAAGCAACGAGCAATGCCATCGCTGTGTCTGAAACCGATAAACGGTAATAATTGGTGATAACGTATTTCTTACATTGGTAAGTAACGGCCATAACCGACAATGGTACGCATGCGCCGCCGGGGGACGTGGTGTCAACGAGCTGACGAACAGCCATAATCCTTCACGATTTCTAGCCGATAGCTTCAAGACCAGGCCTCTGGCCATCTTGCAGTGGGAAGTCCTATGCGGCTCAGAAATATAAACCTCGCTCCACGCGCCACCTTGTTTTTTTCGGCCATCATTTTGCTGGTCGTGGTCTTGGGCGTCATCGCCATACTGCAGATGGGCAAGCTTCGCGATACGGAAAAGGATGTCGAACTGAATTGGCTACCCAGTATTCGGCAAACCGCGATGATGAACTCCACCGTCCTTCGCGTCCGGTTGGAGACCCAGCGGGCCGTTGCCGATCCTCAAACCGTTCAGCAGACCATCGTCAAATTTCCTGCCTACCGGAAAGCCATGAAGGATGCGGTCTATAACTATGAGACCCTCATTGCGAGTGACCAGGAGCGACAGTTGTTCTTGGCCGTGAAAAAGTCCTACGACGATTACGCAAGCCAACTGGATCTGCTGGAACCTTTGTTGAAGGCAGGCGACACCGCTTCGATTGTCAAACTCGTCGCTACCGGTATACGTCCCCTCACGAACCAAATGGAAACTCAGGTCGAGGAATTAACACAATTCAATAACAAAGGCGCTGCGCTTGCCGGTGTTCAAGCGACGCAAGTTTATGATTCAGGTCTTTACATCGTCATCGGCCTGATTATCTTCGTCGCGCTCCTGACTCTTTGTTTGGCAACTCTTCTAACCAAAACGATTACGTCGCCCATCGGGAGCGCCCTTAGCGTCGCCGAACGCATTGCCTCAAGCGATCTGACGAAGGAGGTTGAGGTAAGCGGTACCGACGAGGCAGGCAGGCTTTTGAGCGCGTTGGCCACGATGCAGCAGAACCTTCGAAGCACGATCATGCAGATCGCTGACTCCTCATCCCAACTGGCTGCCGCCTCGGAAGAAATGACCGCGGTGACTGAGCAATCCAGCCTTGGCCTGGTGTCGCAGAATGATGAAGTAAATCAGGCTGCAACTGCTGTCACCGAGATGAGCGCTGCAGTGGACGAGGTAGCACGCAATGCCGAATCAGCTTCCGAAGAGTCCAGGAAAGGTCAGGGCTATACGGAGGTTGGTTTGGAGCGTGTATCGCAGACGCTTAAGTCCATCGAAAAGCTGTCGAGCAACGTGCGCGACACCAGCGAGCAGATCACTGGCTTGTCCAATCGTGCACAGAACATTTCCAAAGTGGTTGAGGTGATCAGAGCCATTGCTGAGCAGACCAATCTGCTTGCGCTCAATGCCGCGATCGAGGCCGCTAGGGCGGGTGAACAAGGCCGAGGCTTCGCAGTCGTTGCTGACGAAGTTCGAGCCCTCGCTCACCGCACGCAAGTGTCTACGCAAGAAATTGAGCAGATGATTCAGGCCATTCAGAACGATTCTGACCAGGCCGTGAAGGCGATGGCCACCAGCAGAGAACTGGCTGCAGAATCCCTAAGCGTCGCAGGCGATGCCAGCAGTTCGCTTGACCAGATCGCGACAGCTATTACGGGCATCAACGAGCGTAACATTCTCATCGCCACCGCTTCGGAAGAACAGGCGCACGTCGCCCGGGAAGTCGATCGCAATCTGGTTAGCATTCGCGAGCTGGCCTCCCAAAGTTCTGCAGGTGCAAGCCAGACTGCAAGCGCTTGCAACGAGATGTCGAAGCTTGCGGTTAGTCTGAATCAGCTGGTCAATCGTTTCAAGGTTTAAGGTATTCACGTACGTCAGCGGACTCGTCCGATGTCCTTGGATATCGGACCTAGACTGTCGACTGTGCCTTGGCGATATACCGTCCTCCCTGAGCGTGAGCCTGCAGGGATTGCACAGTCTATTGGCTATTGGGTTGATCGGCTGTTTGTGTTTTGTGGGGTGGGTGACGTTGCGGGCCCGTGAAGATGTCCCGTAGGATCGTTGATCTGAATTGTCTTCCCATGCTGCCATCCATCCGCACCTGGATCTGCTTTGGGGATCTGAATATCGGCTCGTTGAGCTTTGATTACCGACTTGACGATTCCCAAGCGTTGGTTGCGTTGTTGCTGCATTGCGGGATCAGCCTGGCCGTCAGCTGTGAACCCCATCATCAGTTGTGGAACACCTAGGGGAAGTGTTTTGTCTTGATCGGTGTGCCAGGTGTGCCACGTCTTGCCATGGGTATGAGCCAGTCGCTCCACCCGGTCAGCAATCTGAGTGACTCCACAGCAATTGAGCTTCATGGCCTGAAGATTGGTTGATAACAGATCGGGGATTCGCCACTTGCCTTTAGGCCTCAGTGTGGACTAAACACTATGCCGCCATTGCCGGAGCTGGTGAGGTGATTCAAAGAGACGGAACTTAGGAACTTGGGGATTTTCCGAATAAGGGAACTTCGTCACATTCCGGGAAAGGAATTGCCCATGCCACACTCCGCTCATTATCGAATCGAGTACGTGCACAATGGTGCCGACAAGAGCTTTTACGTCAGCGCGGAAATCATGAGCAATGCTGAGGCCTGGCACTGGGCTGCAGTGGATTCGGGGGTAGCGCAGATCCCGAAATATCGCCGAGACAGGGTCCAGATCGTTAGCAAGCCACTCGCCAAGCGGCACGGTATTGTCCAGGTGCAGTGGTCGCACGCTTAGTAGTCAGCTCAGTCTCGCATGGTGTATCAATGCACCATTAGAGCAAGCTGGCGGGCTTTGACGGCTGCACTGAACAAGAACGAATAGTCATCTGACCCCGTTGGGCCCCTCCAGCACTTGCCTCACCTTCTTAGCCAGATCGATGGGCACGTAAGATTTGGATAACATCAAAATCCCCCCGCATCCGTAGGCTCTAGCGAGTTTTCGGAATAACCAGTTTTCAGCGACACCTTTGGAGTGGGGTAAAAGCGCTTGGCTTCCCGGGCCAGCGTCACGCCTTTCATTCCACCAGGAATTGATCAGGTCGTAAGCGTCTGCCGAACACATCTTGTACCAGCCCGTTTGGTGTAGACGGACGCTCGAAACACCCTGTCGAGGCTATCGCGCTATTCGGTTTCGATGGCAGCTTGCTCCCCCTATGCTCTTGACTCGTCTAGGAGCAGCAACCAGAGCGAACCCCAGCAGCAGGTTCAAAAAGTGACTCAACAATCGTGCAGTCTGGAGTGTTCGAACCTAAGCATGTTGACTCACACATACCTGCCATTGAGAGCAGCTCTACCCGGATTTGCTGAAGCTTTGCTACCTTCGACTCTACTTCCGCTAGGTGCTTCTTGACCACCGAAAGCGCGTCAGCGCACGGACGATCAGCATCTGCTGCGAGCGCGATGAGTTCTCGGATATCTTCGAGCGGGAAACCCAATTCACGATTCTGCCGGATGAAGACGAGTCTTGATCGATGCTTTTCAGTATAGATTCGATGACGCCCAGTCGACCGCAGGGCGGGAGGTAAAAGGCCTATTTTCTCGTAGTAGCGAATCGTTTCAATGTGGCAACCCGTTGATTTCGACAGCGCCCCGATTCCTGACATGCAAACTCCCCAAGCATTTTCTTGAACCTGTAGCAGCTACAGATATTAACCTGTCTTCAGAAAATAATTTCACGCGCTTGAAGGGCATTTTGTGGACAGAGAACAGCTAGAGACTAACCAGATTCCCATTTACTTCGTCGCGGTCATTGTCGCGGCCCTCGGAGGCCTGCTCGCCCCCAATGCGTCTGAAGCATTAGGGTCGACGGTGACACCCACCATCGCAGTGCTGATGTACGCCATGTTTCTACAGATCCCGTTCTTGGATCTCCGTAATGGCCTCGCAAATAAGCGTTTCATGGCGGCGCTGCTCACAGCCAACTTCGTGGCCATCCCCTTGCTGGTTTGGGCATTGACGATGGGGATAACCAATCACCCGGCGATTTTGGTGGGTGCCCTGTTGGTCTTGCTGACGCCTTGTATCGACTATGTGGTGGTTTTTACCCATATCGGTAAAGGCGACTCCAAACTCACTCTGGCGGCCACCCCATTGCTTCTTTTGATGCAGCTTGTACTGCTGCCGGTGTACCTGACCTTCATGCTGGGTAACGACTCAACAGTGGTCATTTCTATAGGCCCATTTGTTGAGGCCTTTGTGATGCTGATCGCTTTGCCTTTGGTCTTAGCGGTAGCAACAGCTGCCGGGGCAAAGAGATCACGCATCGTTGAAAGCTGGAACAACGCATGGGCCTGGATGCCTGTACCGGCTATGGCGGCTGTATTGGTCGTGATGGGTAGGCTGCCCTGGGCGCTAGGCTCAGTTTCACTACACGTCGTGGGCTCGCTGGTAATGACGGCTGCCGGGCTTCTGTCCTATCAAATAATCAACACGCGCTGAGGAGAGGAACATGAAAGCTTTTCTGGTGACCTTCTTTACTCAACAGAATCGTCGCTATCAGGGAAAGATGCTCGGCGACTGGGTCGTTGATTTGGCGAAAGAAATGGGACTGCGGGGTGCGACTCTGTCCACAGGTATCGAAGGCTTTGGGCATACCGGCCGGCTGCATTCCTCGCATTTTTTTGAACTAGCGGATCAGCCTACCGAAATTCGTATGGCCATTACCGAGGACGAATCTGAACAGTTATTCAAGCGATTGGAGCTTGAAGATATCTCGTTGTTTTACATAAAAACCCCAGTTGAGCTGGGCTTCGTCGGAACAGAGGTCACCTAGTTTGGCCCTCTTTCGTAAGCGGTGACTCGAAGACGCCTTCGCTTGCCTCGTACTCCGAAACACGATTTTACATTTTGGACAGACCTAGCTAAGATCGGCGCATTGGAGATGGCATTCCTCCATTAACAAACCGCTGCGCCCGTAGCAGCTGATGATGCCTACAGAAACCTGATCAAACCAGGTCTGTAGGCGTTCGCGCTTAGAATCCCTTCTTTGGTCAGGCCCACTTATTTTTTGTGGCTGGCCAAATGTCTAAATTTCGACGACCTGAACAACTCGACTTACTGCCCTATATAGCGAAATGGCTTGCGCTTGCTGGTCTTGTAGCTCTTTTGGCAGGCTCTGCTTCTGCGTTATTCCTGCTTTCTTTGGATCATGCCACCCAGTGGCGAGAAACCCATCCCTGGGTAATCTGGCTCCTGCCAGTGGCCGGCTTTGCTGTGGGACTTGCATATCACTTGATAGGCAAACCCGTTGATGCCGGAAACAACCTGATCATCGATGAGATCCATGATCCTAAGAAGATCGTGCCTTTGCGCATGGTGCCGATGGTGCTGATCGGAACCGTGGTTTCCCACCTTTTTGGTGCATCTGTGGGACGTGAGGGGACGGCGGTGCAAATGGGCGGTGCCCTTGCCGATCAACTGACGCATGTCTTCCGTCTGCGCCGCGAAGACCGTCGGGTGATTCTCATGGCCGGTATCAGTGCTGGCTTTGCGTCCGTCTTCGGCACCCCTCTTGCCGGGGCTTTATTCGGACTTGAAGTATTGGCCATTGGACGTATGCGTTACGACGCGCTTTTCCCTTGCGTGGTTGCGGCAATCGTTGCTGACCAGGTGGGGCAAGCCTGGGGCGTGGTTCACACGCATTACGTCATTGGCGAAGTGGTTCCGGTGCAGCTGTGGAGCGTCATGGCTGTGGTGGCAGCAGGGATTGTCTTTGGCCTTACCGGCCTGCTATTCGCGACTGCGACCCACAAGCTCGGAGCCTTCGTTAAGCGGCTTATCACCTATTCACCATTAAGACCCTTCGCCGGCGGCCTGCTGATCGCAGTCGCAGTGTGGGCGCTCGGTAGTAACCATTACATCGACGTTGATAAGTACATCGGGCTAGGCATTCCGAGCATCGTCCAATCCTTTCAAATGCCAATGGCCCCTTGGGACTGGCTTGGAAAGATGGTGTTCACCGTTGTCTCCCTGGGGACTGGATTCAAGGGCGGCGAAGTCACACCGCTGTTTTACATCGGTGCCACCTTGGGGAATGCGCTGGCTCCCCTCTTGCACCTTCCCTTCGGCATGCTGGCTGGTATCGGCTTTGTCGCCGTCTTTGCCGGTGCAGCTAATACGCCACTGGCAACCATCGTTATGGCCATGGAGCTCTTCGGGCCCGAAATTGCTCCGCTTGCAGCCATTGCCTGTATCGCAAGTTACCTCGTATCCGGACACACCGGGATCTATCACGCCCAGCGCGTCGGCCACAGCAAGCATCACCGTCCTCTTCCGGAGGAAATCCGGCTCTCTGATATCAAGCAATTTCATGCTCAAAGTGAATCCGCCAGCGAGCGGAAAGTGACTCTTGCGGGGGAAGAGAAATGATTGAACATCACCAAGATCGCCTGACAGCTTTGCAACTCTATTTTCCTGGCGCTAGCCGGGCTCGCGTGACCAGCTTCTGGCACCACCTAAGCGCACCTGCACTAGCCCAGCACCTCCTTAAAGTTGCTCAAAAAGCAAGAATTGAGCAGGTCATGCTCAAGACGATTTCTGCAGGTTATTTGCCAGGCCATCGCATCTCCCATCATCACCCGGAGCTTGGCGATATGCGTCATCCCCAGTGTCTGGAATTGCTAGATACAGAGGACAAGCTGCGCGCATACCTGCGCGACCACGCTGACGAGTTACGCAAGGTGCGAGCAGTTCTTCTCTTATGTGAGTTACCGCTCACTGACGCGTCGTAATTCAGTTTGAAAACAGCTCGGAAATGAAGAGGTAAGGCCGACCGAAGCGTCGGTCACTCGCGACATTAGAGGATGTAGCTATGAACGGCTTTCAACTGACGTTTTTCACCGAACAGAGTACCAACTACCAGCACCTTCCACTGGGAGAGTGGTTGGTCGAGTTCGCCAAGCGAGAGGGCGCGTTGGGTGCGACGTTGGTGAGCGGTACAGAGGGGCTAGA
Organism: Pseudomonas sp. HP_01; assembly: GCF_055284355.1. NCBI lineage: Bacteria > Pseudomonadati > Pseudomonadota > Gammaproteobacteria > Pseudomonadales > Pseudomonadaceae > Pseudomonas > Pseudomonas sp. HP_01. The sequence goes on from NZ_JBTOPV010000015.1 coordinate 29,087, forward strand.
TCATTTGGGGCATTTGCATACGGCGCATTTCCTCGGCGGTGCCGACCATCCCGTCACGGTGACTATATCCACTGATGAAATTGGGTGCGACAGGTTGCTGGAGGCATTGGCCAAGGAGTCGTTTTCACTGAGCTATATCAAATTGCCCATCGAATACGGTCGAGTGGGCCAGGCGAAAAACTAAAAAACGCACCTTGTTGGACAACCGATAAAAAGGATAAACGCCATGTACCGAGTTTATAACCTACGTCCACAGCCAGCCCCCGCTAACTGGGCTCATGACAACAGGCAGCTCCTCGTAGGACTGGTTTTTTGGTCGCTTTTTCTGGCGGGCATCGCAGACAATCAAAAGATTTCGAGCGAGGGGTGGTACGTCGTCACCCCGCTCGAAGGCGCATTAGTCACGATGCGTATGCCCAGTGAAAAGTCCTGCAAGGCCGACGTAGCCCAGACCTGCGTACCGGGCTACGAGCTGAGAGCACAGCAACATTGAGCGCGATGGCGGTTGGCAATCCAAAGATGAGATCGCGAAATGGAGCTCACCGACGTCGGCTCATCAAAATCATTTTAGAGAATTGGGAGACCACATGAGCGCAGTGACGCTGAGCATCGTATTCGGGCTTGTGATGGGCAGGTTTTTCACAGGATCCGTCTATGAGTTCGCCGCGCTTTTCATCGTAAGCGTTGGAGTGTCCTTGCTGACCTTTCATCTGCTAAATCAAAGGCGCGTCAGGCTACAAGCCCAGACGGCGTATTGCTGCTCTGTAATGGTTGCTTCAAACCAAATGATGGAGCTTTTCCAGATGGCAAAAAGAGGGCAGTTCATGCCCTTGGTGGGAGAGATTCCTGAACTAATTATTGGAGGCTTCTTGGTTCCCGCAATTGCGGTGTCGGCAGTGCAGCTGTTCAGGATACTCATGGAGAGCTGACGTCCGACATAGAGGCCTCTCAACGGATTCAAATGGTTAATGACGCTCCCGAATCGTTACTTGGAGAAGATCAATGAAAACGCAAATCCAGGCCATTCATGCACGTGAAATTCTCGATTCACGCGGTAACCCTACCGTTGAAGTCGACGTCACCTTGGAGTGCGGCGCCATGGGCCGGGCTTCAGTACCGTCCGGTGCCTCTACAGGCGCTCACGAAGCAGTTGAGTTGCGTGACAAAGATACACAGCGGTACTCCGGCAAGGGAGTGTTAAAGGCCGTTAGCAATGTGAATACCGAAATACTTGAGTCTCTGAGGGGCATGAATGCGATTGACCAGGAACAAATTGATCATTTGATGATTAAGCTGGATGGAACCTCTGATAAATCCAGGCTTGGAGGAAACGCGATCTTGGGCGTGAGCCTCGCCGTTGCCAGAGCGGCGGCTTCTGCGCTGAACTTGCCCTTGTTCCAATATCTGGGCGGCGAGCAAGCAGCAAGAATGCCCGTCCCGATGTTCAATATTCTCAATGGCGGTGTTCACGCCAACTGGCAAGGCCCTGACTTTCAGGAATTCATGATTGCACCTACAGGGGCTGGCAGTTTCAAGGAAGCCTTGCGATGGGGCTCCGAGGTGTACCACGAGCTGAAAGCGGTGCTTAAGGACGCCGGCTATTCAACAGCGGTCGGAGATGAGGGCGGCTTTGCGCCGGCACTCAAGAAAAACTCAGACGCCATTGAGCTGATCATCAAGGCAATCGAGAGGGCTGGTTACACCCCTGGATCTCAGATCGTGATCGCTATCGATCCAGCATCCAGCGGCTTCTATGAAAACGGCCTTTACCATCTGCGCTCTGAGGGTCGTAAGGTCGATGCTCAAGAGCTGATTAATCTCTATTCCTCCTGGGTCGACAAGTATCCGATTGCGGTACTGGAAGATGGACTCGCGGAAGACGATTGGTCAGGCTGGAAGCTATTGAATGCAGCTCTGGGTGACCGGATCGAGTTGGTTGGAGATGACCTATTTGTCACCAATGTCGAACGGATTCAGCGAGGCATCACAGAAAACGTCGCCAATGCCGTATTGATCAAACCTAATCAAATCGGAACGCTGACTGAGACCAAAGCCGCCATCGAAATGGCCTATGGGGCAAATTGGGGGGCGATGGTTTCTCATCGTAGCGGGGAGACGGTGGACAGCTCCATCGCTGATCTGACTGTCGCGATGGGGACTGGCCATCTCAAGACAGGAGCTCCATGCCGGGGGGAGCGGGTCGAGAAATACAATCAGTTTCTGCGAATAGAAGAGGATCTTGGCAGCCGTGCGTTTTATGCAGGACATGATGCATTCGTGCGCTGACGGCCTATCGCCGGTAAACCTGTTGGACTGGTTACCGTAAAAAAACGAACCACGTATAGCTGTTGGCAAAAACGTCAGTGGCATTGGCCTTTCCTAGACGCTTGGAGATATGAGCATGAGCTACACGGATATTCCAGCTGGTAACGCGATCCCCGATGACTTCTTCACCGTTATCGAGATTCCTGCAAACCACTCGCCGATCAAGTACGAGGTGGACAAGCCAAGTGGACAGATCTTCGTTGATCGCTTCCTCAGCACACCGATGTTCTACCCGGCTAACTACGGGTTCATTCCAAATACCTTGAGCGATGACGGCGATCCTTTGGACGTCCTCGTGATTTGCCCTTACCCGGTATCACCTGGCGTTGTCATCCGCAGTCGCCCAGTAGGTGTGATGTACATGACGGACGAAGCTGGTGCGGATGCCAAGGTAATCGCAGTGCCTCATGAAAAACTCAGCTCTATGTACAGCAATGTAAAGGAATGCTCTGACCTCCCTGCGTTACTCCTCGCACAGATTCAGCACTTCTTCGAAAACTACAAAGCGTTAGAGCCGGGTAAGTGGGTGAAAATGGGCCGCTGGGGGAGCGCAGACGAAGCGCGGGAAGATATTCGTAAATCGGTAGCGGCCTATAACCTGAAGAAGGAGGCTTCCAAGTAGTGTTACTCAATCAGAAAAGCGCAGAGCAGGAAATTTCTCTTAAGGTAAGAGAAGACTTTTTGCTGCTGCCGAAAACTGCTGAATTGACGCGCTGGGTAATGGCCCAGTCCACGGGCGAAAGAACATTACCGTATTTCGATCCACTGGATGGCGGCGTCTTCGCAAGGGTATTGATCTTGTTGGAATCGCCCGCTCGAACGGTCAGTCTTCCACGGTATGTCTCAAGAGACAATCCGGGGCCTGCACAACGCAACCTGAAAGGTTTCATTGAGCAGGTTGGACTGGCACGTCACAAAACCGTCCTTTGGAATTTGTACCCTTGGTTACCAGATCTCGATAAGCCCAAGGGTCCGCTCCGCAGAGCGCAAATTGAGGAAGGTATCGAGATGCTGATCACGCTACTGACGCTTTTCCCTGATCTCGTCACTATCGTGTTTGCCGGACGTGTTGCCCAGAAAGCCATACCGCGTGTTCGGCTCGCCTTCCCTAATTTTTCATTGCTGGAAATGCCACACCCAAGCCCCCTTTCCGTTTGCACTCACCCGAATGTTAGGCAGCGCATTTTGTCCACACTGCGTCACGCCAAACAGTCGATCAAGTAGCCAAAGGCTCAGGTTTTGCTCGCCTTGCTCAGCGAGTGGATACACGGCGAGACGAACAAGTTGCCGCGATAGGCACCAGCCAGGGTTTTAGCCGCGACGATCATCCACATGACAGTCAGCATCAACACCAGCACCACGCCAAAGAAGCTAAAGAACGTGAGGTGCAGCATAGAGCCCAATTTGAGGGTTGTTACGGCGTACACTCCCAGCGGAAAGGTGAAGCCCCACCAGCCGAGGTTGAAGGGAATGCCCTCCCTGAAGTAGCGCCCGGTAATTAGCAGCGCCAATACCATCCACCACAATCCCAGCCCCCAGAACAGCACACCACCGATCAAGCCAATGCCCTCGGCTACGCCGCCGATGCTTGCCATTCCATGGGCAGCAAAGATTGCTGGAGCATCGTTGCCCAGCAGCAACATCCCCAAAGCCCCGGTACCGATCGGCCCTAAAGACAGCCAGCTCGATGCTGCCATGCTTTCATGAGGTAGTTTGTGCAGAGCCATGCGCAGTAACAGGATCACCAGTATGCTCAAGGCGACGGGCACCGAGTAGGCCCACAGCACGTAGCTGGTGATGAGCATGGTGAACTGTGCGCTCGCATCAGCGAGGTGCGGAGCCAATAGACCGCCACTGGCGGCAGCCACCTCAGCCGCAACTACTGGCAGCAGCCATACCGCTGTCATCTGATCAATGCTGTGCTGCTGGCGAGTAAACATCATATACGGGATCAGCACCCCGCAGGCCAATGCCATGGTGACATCGATCCACCACAACACTTCGGCTAAAGCGACTACCCCACCCCCCCAGCGTGGCAAACCATAAAGGAGAAAACCGTTGATGATGGTCGCCAATCCCATGGGGATAGTTCCAAAAAACATCGATACAGTGGAGTGGCCGAAGATCTGTTTGGCCTCATCGAAGAACAATACCCAACGGCTCGCGTACATCAGCGTAAACAGGCAAAACAGCACGATATTAAAAAACCACAAGGCTTCCCCTAACGCTTTGGGCCACTGCGCAACAAAGGGCAGTTGGCCCAGAGCCAGCGCCAGAATCCCGGTGCCCATCGTGGCGGCGAACCAGTTGGGTGTGAACTGCCGGATCGCTTCTCGTGGATTGGACAAAGCCGCCAGTGGATGGCTGCCGCCCATTATAGCTGCGAGTCGTGTCTCACTCATTTTCGCGCTCCCGCTTCAGTGTGCCTTCGATATGACATGGTTGAAGTATAGCTTGATGGGAATAGCGGTAAAAACGGATAGTATAGGTTTATATGACCTATAAAGAAGGTAGATTACATGAAGCTAAGCCTACGCCAGCTACAAATTTTCTGCGCCGTCGCGCAGCACGGTAGCACCACCAGCGCCGCCATTTCGGTGTCACTGTCCCAATCTGCAACCAGCGCCGCACTGAACGAGTTGGAAAGCGCCTTGGATACCAGGCTGTTCGACCGTGTAGGCAAGCGTTTAGTGCTGAACGATAACGGCCATGCCTTACTGCCTCAAGCCAGAAGGATGCTTGAGAATGCACAACAGATAGAGGCCAGTTTCTTACCCGGCCATGCCGGGCTGAAGACACGCTTGCGGGTAGGATGCAGTACCACGATAGGCAATTATGTTCTGCCATTGATTCTCGGTGAGCTACGTCAATCAACACCACATTTGAGGGTCGATGTCGACATGGCCAACAGCATGGCTATCGCAAGAAGAGTCGCTGATTTCGAGATTGATATGGGCCTGATCGAGGGGCCTTGCCACCTGCCCGAACTCAGTGCCGAGCCTTGGCTAATTGATGAGTTGCTTATTGCCGCAGGCCAACGGCACCCCTTGGCACTAAAGCAGCAGGTCACACTTGATGATCTTCGTACCGCTGAATGGCTACTGCGCGAGCCAGGTTCTGGTACCCGTGAAGAAGTCGAACAATTGCTGCTGCGTCATTTGCACGATCTCGCCGAAACGCGCCAGATCGGCAGTTCAGAGGCCATCAAGCATACCCTCGCACAAGGCATCGGCATCAGTTGCCTGTCCCGCTGGGTCGTTCGGGATCTACTGGCCTCTGAAGTCTTGGTTGAACTGCCGCACGCGTTGCCTGCACTGACCCGACGTTTTTTTCTGATCCGTCACCGGGACAAATACATCTCGCCTGGGCTTGAGCGATTCTGGGAAAAATGCAGTCAATTCGTGAGCCAGGAGTAGCTAGACCTATTTATAAAACAGGTAAGAGCTACCAAAACAAGTTGTTTCCGGAATTTATCAACGACGCATAAAGTCAACTCATTGCCCTGCAGCGATGAACGAGTTGTATATGCCAAGGCGCGACTGGGTGCCTTGCTTACCCTATGAGGAAATTCTGATGAATGTGATAAAGAAAACCGTCACAGCACTGACGTTGGGTGTTGCGTTGGCCGCATCGATGAGCGCGTGGGCCGCGCAAGATCGCTGGACGTTTGACGGCGATATTCACAACAACTCGCTGGCCGTCAGCCCTGATGAAACGACGGCGGTGGTCTCTTACAGTCAGCGTCCAGATGTAGTGGTTTATGATTTGAAAACCGGTAAGGTTCGCCAGGTTCTCACCGGCTACGTCACGCCGCGAAATATTGTGTTTTCGCCAACTGGCGATGTGTTCTACCTCTCCGACAGCAGTTTGGGGGTCGTGCGCAAGATTGACACCAAGACTTTAAAAGTGATCGCAGATATTCCGTTGGGCGCAGGTGCTTTTGGTACCACACTCAGCAAGGACGGAAGCCTGCTCTACGTCAACAATGAAGCGGCCAGCACGCTGTCGGTCATTGACCTTGATCACCAGCGGCCAGTAGCTGTGGTACCTGGCTTCTCCCAACCGCGCCAGGGCATCCGAGTAAGTCCTGACGGCAAAACCGTCTATGTCACCAACTTTCTTGGGGACAAAATTACCTTGGTCGACAGCAAGACCAATACGATTGAAGGTGAGATCACTGGCTTCAACAAGTTGCGCGCCATCTCCATATCGGCGGACGGCAATACGCTGTACGCGGCTAACAGCGGCAGTAACAGCATCGCAGTTGTCGACACTCAAAAACGCGCCATCACAACCACCGTCATTGTTGGCAAAGACCCCTACGGCGCAGCCCTCACTCCAGACGGGCTGCACGTCTACTCGGGTAACCTCGGTGACAACAGCCTTTCAGTGATCGACACCAAAACGCTGAAAGTGACCACCACTGTGACCGGTTTGAAGGCACCCCGCCAGGCCATTGTCTTCACCAAAGACAAGTCGAAGGCGTATGTCCTCAATGAGGACTTGAGTATCTCCACAGTCGATCTCGCCAGCAACAAGGTGGTGTCGACGCTCAAGGCCGACTGATTGAACAGCGCAGGCCTTCATGGGGGCCTGCTGATACTCCACGACCAAGTGAATAATAATGAGTGAAAATGATGAGTCCTGGATGATGGATCGCCGTCGCTCATTGAGATGAGCCAATGATGCTTGACCGTGAGCGTCGCTTTGCTCAATTGAGGAAGGCACAGGGTCCGGGGGGGGGGAGAGCCCAGCATTCCAGCAAAAAATGATATCGGGACGTTTTTTCTATGGAGTCGAATTAACCTGTTTGTGGCTCGTCTATTGTCTGATCGCTTGCCGTTTCAGAGGCAGGTGGGTCTTCTAAAAATTAAAAATGACCAAAGGAAATACATATGTTCAAAAAGATGATTCTCACCGTCGCTGTTGCCGCCAGCTGCATGTCGGGTTTGGCGCTCGCCGATGCGCCAGTCAAGCTTGCTGAAACGGACAAGGGAAAAGTACTCGTAGACGCAAAAGGTATGACTCTTTATACCTTCGGTAAGGACACCTCGGGCAAGTCGGTCTGCAATGGGCCATGCGCTTCAAACTGGCCACCTCTACCGGTATCCGCAGACGCGAAAGCGGGTCATGATTACTCTGTCATCACTCGAGACGATGGCACAAAACAATGGGCATACAAAGGCATGCCACTTTACAGCTGGGTCAAAGATACCAAGCCAGGGGATACAACCGGTGACGGCGTCAACCAAGTCTGGCACGTTGCCAAGCCGTAACGTCAAATAATTAATAGGCTGGCTTACGCCACTGGCTTTGTCAGTGGCGCAAACCAGAAGAATACACACCTGATATTTTCGCCAACATACAGCCGCCGCGCCTCATAAATCTTTGATGGATCATTTCAACGAAAAATGGGGCCGAGGTACGGTACACCTTGGACGTATTCCCGTAACGCCAGCCTGAGGATTTCGTTTGGCCGGGAGTCTGTGACGATGCGCATGGTGGTTCCATCCAGCCGCTAGTGGACCGATATTCTGAGGCAACGCCAATTAGAACGGTAGGGCATCGTAAATATGCGGGCGAAGGTCTGCTTATGGCCGATAGCGGACGCTGGTGACAGGCTGCTACTGGCCGGAAGCGGCCTTGATCGGAAGCAGCGTACGGCCAAGAGCTGATGTCCGGACCATGTGTGCTTTCCGCCAAAACGATTAACCGGGTATTTTCCGCAGACCTGTTTCGCTAAAGTTCGCGCGTCATAAGCCGAAAACCTACGTTCCTACTTCACGGATGATTCCAAATGCTCCGTTCTGTTTTTTCCGGCGTTGCTTTACTTGCCATCGCCGCCGCCTGCACTGCCCAGGCTCAGACCGTCACGACTCCGGAACAATTGCTCACTGAATTCTCTCGTTGTGATGCGCATTTCTTCGAGAGTCTGCGCGACGCGCGCCTGCCGGCCGATACTTTACGCCTGAGTGAATACGGCTTGGTCAAGGCGCCGACCATCCTGAATCCACTGCAAGAAGGCGGCACCTATCAACGCTTCGAAACGCCCCTGATCGTCAACGGCGTGAGTATGGTGGGGTACTACAACCAGGTCCAAACCATTAAGGACTTGGGCAATTTCCTGTTCTGGGGTTTCGTAGCCGATGGCTCGCCGGACGAGGTGGCCGCTAAACTCAAGCCGCTGATCTTCGATAACACACGTTTTGTCAGGCAAGGCAAAGCCGTTGCCCGGGCCGAAATTCGCCGCGTCGGAGACCCGATCGGCCAATGGCGCACCGAAGGATTAACCGGCCCCGGCGTTGCCACGCCATTTGGCTTCGTAGACCGCGTCTTCATCATCGACGCAGCCGATGCGTCACCGCCGCTCGCGGGCCACACCACTGTTCTCTGCTCGCTTCAAGGTACCGTGACCGCGCCGCTTTTGCAGGTCTATCGCCCCGACCTCAACGCTCGGCTGCTCGACTAACAAGGAGGTTTGTCATGAATACTCGCTGGTCCGCACTGATCGCAAGTGCCTTTATCCTCACCGGATGTGCCGGGGTGCCGAACCCGCAAAAAGCCAACTTTGCACACTGCGCAAGTCAGTTTAAGGCGTACAAAGCCGATAACTACCTGCTGGTGCTCCAAGAGGGCGATCTGTGCCTGCAGAACAATACGTTGCCCGCCTCGATTCAAAGTCTGGTTTACGCGTTACAGGCTGAAGCTTACAGCGGCCTCAAGCGCTTTCCCGAAGCCGTCACCGCCAAGGAAAAATCCATGCAACTGGCGGTCAAGCCTGCCCCGCGCGACAACCTGGACTTGAGCGCCATGTACCGCGACGCTGGCAATCCGAAAAAAGCTCTTGAACTCGTGCAGTACAACTTGGACAACCGCCTGGGCGAAGCCGGAAAGGGTTCAGGCTTCCACATGCCAACCTACTATCATCTGGGCCTTGCACTGACAGACCTTGGCCAGTACCGAGAGGCCACTGAAGCATTCAGCACCGGTCTTCAGCGCCAGCCTGACTATGCTTGGGCTTATTATGCGCGCGGCATCGCGTACGACCATTTGGGCGACAGGGAAGACGCCAAAGCAGACTTTTTTAAGTTCTCGCAGATCGTCGACAAGAAATACGTGCAGCAGGAACACAAGGCCAAGCTCGCCGAATACGGCGTTTCCTTGCCTTAACGGGAAAGCGGGCCTGCGCCTTAATGCGGCGACAAAAACAACCGAATGCGTTGGGGCGTCTTATAGCCCTGGCGTCATTGAGTTTGCGGCCTTCTTCGCTATTGATCGCAGCTTTGTAAGCTGCCACGCTTCTTGGAAGTCAGATCCGAGCATCGGGGTTCACTCGGAATGTGCAGGCCGAGTACAGCTTCAGGCTGAAAACATCATTACACTGATCGATCCCCAGAGCCCTCCCCCAGCGTGAACACAAACAGACGCGGCGGCTGCGCAGCGTGAAGATATACAAAAATCCTCACAACGGCGAGATCGTCCAAACCAAGGGCGGGAACCATGCCCCACCTTGTGTGGAAGGGCCGCCATAACGCTGCCGGAACCGGTGAAGCGGCCGAAATCCCACGTGCTGAATTTACTTTGAGGGAAGGGAATTACGTTCATGTGTAGGAGAGCCAAGCGCCTTTACGTGGTTTGATCGGTCACTGCACTTTGGGTTCGCCGCGTTCTGCAATCGCCACTGGACTGGCGTCTGGCCGGTCCAGCGTTTGAATGCGCGACAGAGGGTGCTTCGTTCGGCGAAGCCCCGGCTCGGGCCGATATCCAACAGCTTGCGCCCGGTGTTGGCCACTGCGTGCAGGGCGGAAAAAATATGTGGTTATTCCATGCAGCCCTTGTAATCACCTGAATCAGGACAGATCTTCTTTGGTCTCCTGGTCATAGGATGACTGCTCTTGGCCGATTGCTGCCTTTCACAAGCGCCGGCAATCGATTCGAGGCAGATTTCTGCGACGGATTCTTCCCTAAACACAGGCAGTTACTCGATCACTCCCAGGACAGGACCGCAAATGGTCTAGCGGCTGACCGAGCGGTCGGCGCTTCTTACTGTTCGCTTGCTAGATCGCCTTGCAGTTCCCTGAGACCCGCCGGGCTTGAATAGAGCTTTTCCAGAGCCAATGTCTCAGCCAGTTGTTGCGGTGAAAGCGCTTTCTCTTCCGTCTCCAGCTGCATGCGCATGGGATCTGCGATATCGCTCGGCAGCCTGTGTTTGAGGGCCACACGCAATAGCCCGCAAGCCTTGAGCTTGTCACTTTTAATGCCCTGCCCCTTATCGAGATGAATGGCGAGGGTAACTAGCGCCACAGCGTTTCCTTGAGTGGCCGCCTGCAACAACCAGCGATTTGCCAGTGGATAGTTAACTGGCACATCTCTGCCACTGCTATAGAGGTAGCCAAGGACGAACTGCGCGTTAGCCCGGCCCAGGTCGGCAGCGCGGGTATACCAATCCAATGCGGCGGGTACGTCTTTCGGAGTGCCAGTGCCATGTAACGTGGCCGCTCCCAACATTTCGAATGCAAGGCTATCGCCGGCATTGGCCGCTTGGGTGAGCAATTTCACGGCGTGTTGAGGGTTTACTGCGGTCCCTTTACCAGAGAAATAGAGAGTACCTAGTAGCGTCAGGGCCTCCGCATCGCCTTGAGCGCCTGCCTTGCTGGCCCAGTTGAAAGCCTGCCGGTCGTTTGCCTCGATACCGTTACCTTTGTAATAAAGGATAGCGAGTTGTCGTTGAGCTTTTGCATGACCTTGCTCCGCAGCCTTGCTGAACCATGTCGCAGCGTGGGCAAAGTCCGTCGGCGTATCTACGCCCGCAATGCTGGCAACACCCATAAAATATTGGGCGTCTGCGTTCCCGTGATCGGCCGACTCAGTGATCCACTGAAGACCCTTTGGTCGATCAACGTCGATGCCTCGACCGTAATATTGAAGGATGCCAAGTTTGAACTGCGCGACACGGTCCCCTTTTTCTGCTGCGCGTAAGTACCAGTCTGCGGCTTTGCCAGGGTTGCGGCCAACTACCAGCCCCTCCTCATAGGCAGAGGCGATCAAGACAGTGAGGCTGTATGGGCTTCGCCACAGGGTGACAATGAAGGAAAATAGAACAAACGCCAACACGCTGAGGAGCAGAGCAACTAAGGACCGGCGCAATTTCGAATCCGTTCATGAATGGTGAGCGGGAAGTGTATCGATGCTTCTACCTACTGCCTATGAGTGCCCGCTCGTGCCGACTCTGGTCCCTCTCCACCAACAGCGTTCGGCCCATAGAGCGCAAGCACCCCAAACGTGCTACTTCCACCAAATTCAAACAGGAAGAAACGCCAGCGTCCCGCAGTCGATCTCAGCGTAGCTCCCCAAATCCCCCTTATAGAGCCTGATCCTGGAGACGCCTAACTCCGCCTGCAAGAAAGAGACGAGCTGTCTAAGGTTAGCGTTGGTATGCATCGTAGTTGGACGCAAGACCGTCGCCCGCCCAGGCTCGTCATCGTAAGTCCTGATCAGGAACAGCTCGCCTTCGTGCTGCACGCTGTAGTTATAGCCGCGGTACTCATACTCGAGATCAACGTCGACATCGTCAAAACGGATGGTTTTCACTGTCTTCACAGCCATATCCCATTTGGGTTTTACAGGACGGTCACTTCGGGAAGCGCTTAACACATGAGAAGTAAGCGCCGCCAGCAGTCCACTTCAAGACACACTGACGGCGCAACATTCAGGCGTGAGTGAGGTACCAGCGCCAGTCCTGCTCTCCGACTTCTGCATTGAATTGACGGAACTCGCGCCATTTGATTGCCAGGAACACCTTCAGGAATTCAGCGCCCAGCGCCTCACGCGCCCACGTTGAACGTTCCAGGGCCTGCAATGCTGTCAGCCAGTCGGTAGGCAGGAAATCGGTCGCCTGTTCATACCCGTTGCCCACAATCGCCGCGCCGGGATCGCTCTGATGCGTGATGCCGTGGTGAATGCCCGCCAGTAACGCGGCGGCCGCGAGATAGGGGTTGGCATCGGCGCCGCAAATACGGTGTTCGATGTGTCGACTGAGCGCAGGGCCGCCGGGCACCCGGAACGATACCGTACGATTGTTGACGCCCCAGCTTTTGGCCAGTGGCGCGTAACTGCCGGTCTGAAACCTGCGATAGGAGTTGGCGTGGGGGCAAAATATCGCCAGCGCGTCAAACAAGGTTGCCATCATCCCTCCAATGGAGTGACGCAGCAGCGGCGTGCCCTGCGGGTCTTCGCTCGCATACAGATTGTTGCCCTGCTCGTCCGCCAGGCTGACATGCAGGTGCAGACCGCTGCCGGCCTGGTCGCTGAATGGCTTGGCCATGAAGCACGCTTGCAGCCCATGTCTGTTGGCAACACCTTTGACCAGCCGTTTGTAACGGACGCCTTCGTCAATGGCCTGGAGTGCGTCGAAACGATGCTCAAGGGTCAACTCAAGCTGGCCCGGCGCATACTCGGAGATCGCCGTACGCACCGGCAACCCCTGCAGTGCGCACGCTGCGTAGAGATCATCAAGAAACGGTTGAACCTGTTCGAGCTCGTGGACGCCATACACCTGCGGAGCGACCGGGCGTACGCCATTGGTTTGCTGCGCCGGCTGCGGCCGACCATTGACGTCGCGCTGCTGGTCCAGCAGGTAAAACTCCAACTCAACAGCCATGACCGGATGGAAGCCATCGGCTTTGAGCCGCTCGATGGTGTTCACCAGCACATGACGCGGGTCCGCCGGTGCGGCGGGAATACCTTGGGCCGGGTGCATGCTGACCTGCACTTGGCCGGTGGGACGGGTGCGCCAGGGTTGCAGGGTCAGGCTTCCCGGCAAGGGGTAGCTCCAGCAATCAGCGTCAGCGACATCCCAGACCAGGCCTGTGTCGTCCACGTCCTCACCCTGCATGGTCAGGGCGAGAATGGAGCTTGGCAGCGGTCGACCATTTTCGTAGATCGCCAGCAGCTCATTACGGTGCAACAGCTTGCCCCGAGGGACGCCATTGGCGTCGATAAGGAACAACTCGATGCTCAGCACTTCAGGGTGTGCGGCCAGATAATCCTCGGCCTCTTTTCGATCAGCAAATTGCATGTCAAACCTCGTGGCGCCGCTTCAAGCGCCTTGGCAGTGTCTGGAAGAAAACGGAGCGTCACCGTCCAGTTATGAGGAGGTGACCCGAGCTCCCGGCAGGGCAAGCAGCGTGGTCAGCGCGTTGTCCAGCTCACTGATCAGCCTGTCGATATCCGCCTCACTTGTTTGCGGGCAGCACAGGGTCATGTTGTGAAAAGGCGTGATCAGGATGCCGCGATTGATCAAGTAGAGGTGCAGCGCCATTTGAAGACTGTCGTGAAAAGCGGCCTCGGCTTGCGCACCGGTTCTGGGCGACGTGGCACAGAACTGAAACTCACAGCGAGCGCCCAACTCAGTGACAGACCAGTTCAGTTGGTGGCGCGTGAACAACGCTCGAAACCCCTGCGCCAGTTTTGAGGCAACCGCCAGCATGTGTTGGTAGGCAGCATCGGTCATGACCTCTTCAAGACTGGCGCGCATGCAACGCATCGCCAGCGAGTTGGCAGACAGCGTTGTTCCCATACCGCTGTGCCCGTGGCCGCCGCCTTCTGCGTTCATCAGCACGTCGCGCATGGCCTGGGCGACCTGCTCGGTCATGCCAAACACAGCGCAAGGCACGCCACCTGCGACGGGTTTACCCACCACGAAAAAGTCGGGTTCCAACGCCCATTGGCGCGTGCATCCACCCAGGCCGGTGGAAATCGTGTGGGTCTCATCGATGACCAACAGGCTGCCATAGTGGCGGGTCAACTCTCGGCACTTTTGCATGAACCCGGGATCAGGCAGGACCATGCCGATGTTCGTCATGGCGGGCTCGCACATCAGCGCGCACACATCGCCTTGGGCTAACGCAGCCTCCAGGGCAGCGACATCGTTGAAGGGGATGGATCGACTGTATTGCGCCAAATCGTAGGCTTGGCCCACGAGGCCTGGTCGGGGCACTGTTTTGCCGTCGCGGTAGCGCACCATCACGTCATCCACCGTGCCGTGATAACAGCCGTCGAACACCAGCAACACATTGCGCTTGGTGATGGCGCGAGCCCAGCGCAGCACGTAGCGATTGGCGTCAGTCGCATTGGCGGTCACCTGCCAATAAGGCAGCCCGAATCGCTCAGCCAGCAACTCGCCGCAGACCACCGCGTCTTCGCCAGGCAGCATCGTGGTCAAGCCGTTATTCGCCTGCTCGACGATGGCGCGGGCAACAGGATCCGGTGAATGGCCAAACATTGTGCCGGTGTCGCCCAGGCAGAAGTCGATGTATTCATGGCCGTCAACATCGGTGAAGCGCGCCCCTTTGGCACGCTGGACAAACAGCGGCGAAGGCATCGACCAGTCGCTCATCCAGTGCATGGGCACACCGTTGAACAGATTCGCCCTGGCGCGCTTGGCCAGCGCCATTGACGTCGGGTTGCTTTCTATAAAGCGCTCACGCTCGGAGGAGGTAAAAGCAGCAATCGCTGATTCACTGATTCCACTTTTCGACATGATCAAACACCCTGTGTTAATGACAAAAATGAGTTAAGAGTCGTTGCCGCTCGGACAGCAGCGCGCCACCGCCCTGGTTCTTGAGTTCAGGCGCCAGGAGCTTTGTTCTCGACCAGACAGTTCCCGCCATCCACCACAATGACTTCACCGGTGATGTAACTGGATTCAGGCGACGCCAGAAACGCAACCGCCGCAGCCACTTCGCGAGGACTGCCGGCCCGCCCCATTGGGGTGAAGCGCCCCGCTTCAGCTTCAACGGCTGAGGTGGACCCCGTCGTGATCCAGCCAGGCGCGACGCTGTTGACGGTGATCCCTTGCCGGGCGACTTCAAGTGCAAGCCCCATGCTCATGCCCACCATCGCGGCCTTCGCGGCGCTATAAGCCGCCTCGCCCGGATTGCTGCAGCGGGTGCCTGTGACGGAGCTGATATTCACAATGCGCCCATAATTTCGCGCCCTCATACCGGGCAGAACGGCTTGCGTCAGAAGAAAGGCTGTCGTCAGGTTTCTGCCCAGTGAAAGATTCCATTCCTGCAGTTTCATCGTGGCCAACGCCGAGAACACCTCGGGGCTGCCTTGCATGGCCATGCCGGCATTGTTCACCAGAATATCGACCCGTCCCCAGACCGACTCTGCCCACTGGCTCAATTCACGCACCTGACGTTCATCGGTAAGGTCAGCGGGTCGGCCTTCAACTTCAAACCCCTCAAGGCGTAACTCTTTAACCCGATCCGCAATGCGATTGCTGCTGGCAGTGATGATCAGCTTCGCCCCGGATTCACCCAGCCTGCGAGCAATCGCCATACCGATCCCGGCGTCACTCCCGGCACCACTCACAAGTGCCACATGCCCCCTCAATGCTGTGCCAGACATGGTGTGTCCCACGTATTTAATGTGAAAGAGAGTGGAAACTAAGCCAATGAACCTGATACATAAAGACGACCATTATCAGAAAAACTGACGACCCCCATGGCATTCACCAGCGAGTCCCTCAGAATCTTCCTCTGCGTCCTGGACAGCGGCTCTTTTTCCGCCGCAGCTCGACATTTAGGCCGGGTCCCCTCGGCTGTCAGCATGGCGGTGTCGCAGCTTGAAGCAGAGCTGGATTTGTTGCTTTTTGACCGATCAACCCGCAAGGCTATTCCCACGGCAGTCGCCAAAGCACTGGAGCCCCAGGCACGACAGGTCGCCAGCCAGCTAAACCTGTTGGACGCCCATGCGCTCCAACTTCATCAAGGGTTGGAGGGGCGCCTTGTCCTTGCGATGGCGCCGGAATTGCAAACAGGCCTGTGGAGTCGTCCGCTGGCCGTTATCGCCAAGGAGTTTCCCACCCTAGAAATCGAGATTCGCTCCGCGTCCCATCCGGAGGCGATGCGGATGCTGCATGAGGGGCACGTGCAACTGGCACTGGGATTTGAACGTCCAGGGCTTGACGAGAGGGAGACGTTTCTGGAAGCGGGCAGCCAGTTGTTAGTGGCCGTTGCCTCCCCAGACCACCCAGCGGCAGCGGGCAAGAAATGCCCTTTAAGTGAAGAGCAACTGGTCAACGTTCGGCAGATCATCGTCGCGACCGGAGGACCGACAGACTCCGACCCACGTGTTGTGCTATCACGGCGGATTTGGCACAGCGACAGTTACCTGGCAACGCTGAATCTGGTGCAGCAAGGATTGGGCTGGGCTTATCTACCACAACCGCTGGTGCAGCCTCTTCTCACGTCGGGCGCATTGACGGAGGTGGTATTTGACTACATGCCGAGTCAGATGCGGTTGTGGGTCGATATCATCTGGGTCAAGAACCGCCCCCTGGGGCTGGGCGCGCTTCGTTACCTGAGCCTCATGCGCGAAATTGCCCAGGGCGAACCCCGTCGTGTTTGACGCGTAAACATGACGGGACTTCTCCACGCCCAACCCCAGGGTTTTGTCAGCAGGGTCACACCGCCCTTGCTGGCGCAATAGGCTGCGGCGTTTCCTTCGGGTTCAGTGCCTCTGCAGCCACTTACCAAGCCGCGATATGCGAATCCGCCCTGGGCTCAGTCCCCCCGCACAGCACCCCGGTGATCGGGTCTCGCAGGATGATTTGCCCCCGCCCGTAGTCGGTCAGATCGCTGTCGGTCTGCACTTTATGCCCGCGTCGCACCAGCGCATTGACCAGGTCCCGCGAGGCGCCATGTTCGATACCGACCTTCATGTCGCCCAGCCATTGCCAGCGCGGTGCGTCGAGGGCCGCCTGGGGGTTGAGGCCGAAGTCCACCAGGTTCATCACCATCTGCACATGGCCCTGGGGCTGCATGTAGCCGCCCATCACGCCGAACGGGCCAAGGGCCTGGCCGTCTTTGGTGAGAAAGCCCGGGATGATGGTGTGGAAGGTTTTCTTGCCCGGTGCCAGGCAGTTGGCATGCCCCTCATCGAGGCTGAATTCCTGCCCGCGGTTCTGCAGGGCAATACCGCTGTCAGGCAGCACCACGCCGGAGCCGAAGCCGTGGTAGTTGCTCTGGATGAACGAGACCATGTTGCCTTCGGCATCCGCCGTGGCCAGATACACCGTACCGCTGGCGTGGGGGTCGCCCGGCTTGGGCGGCTGGGCCTGCTCGCCGATCTCGCCACGGCGACGGGTGCTGTAGTCATCACTGAGCAGGTCGGCTACCGCCACGCGCATATGCGCAGGATCGGTGATGTAGTGCAGGCCGTCGCTGTAGGCCAGCTTCATCGCTTCCAGTTGGCGATGCCAGGTCTGCTGGCTGTCGCGGTGATCGAAATTGAAGCCTTCCAGGATCTTCAGCGCCATCAGTGCAACGAGTCCCTGGCCACTGGGCGGGATCTCCCAGACATCCACGCCTCGGTAATTGATGTGGATCGGTTCGACCCATTGCGCGCGGTAATCCTTGAGGTCGCTGGCGCGCAAGTAGCCGCCGCTGGCGCGCGAATGCGCATCCAGGCGCTCGGCCAAGGCACCCCGATACAGGCTTTCACAGCGCGTGTCGGCGAGGTCTTCGAGCGTACGGGCTTGGGCCGGGTTGCGGAACATCTCGCCCGCCAGGGGGGCACGACCATTGAGCAGGAAGGTGTCGAACCAGGCCTGCAGCACTTCATCGCGGTGCGGGCTGAATTCGTTCAGGGATATCTGCCATTGATGGGCAACCACCGGCGACAACGGGAAACCGTCCCGCGCCAGGCGGATGGCCGGCTGCAGCAACTCGGCAAACGGCAACTTGCCGAAGCGTTTCGACAGCTCTGCCCAGGCGGAGGGGCAGCCAGGCACGGTCACCGGAGTCCAGCCATACAACGGCATCTTTGAATGCCCGGCGGCCTTGACAGCCTCGACACTCAAGGCCGCCGGCGCGTGGCCATTGCCGTTCAAACCATGCAACTGGCCTTTGCACCACACCAGGGCGAACGCGTCGCCGCCCAGGCCACAGCCGGTGGGTTCAACCACGGTGAGCGCCGCCGCCGTGGCGATGGCGGCGTCGATTGCATTGCCACCCTTTTGCATGATCTGGATACCGGCCTGGGCGGCCAGTGGCTGTGAGGCCGCGACCATGCCGCGACGGGCGAACACACTCTGGCGTTGCGAAGGATAAGGGTATTCGTGAGCGGAGAATTTCAACATGACGAAGGCTCTTCAAAAAAGGTCATAGCACGCGGCTGAGAAATGCCCGGGTACGCGGGTGGCTGGGGTGGCTGAAGATCTGTTCCGGTGGCCCTTGCTCGATCAATTCGCCCTGATCGAGCACTACCACGCGGTCGGCGACTTCACGGGCAAAGCCCATCTCATGGGTGACCACCACCATGGTCATGCCCTCCTCGGCCAGTTCCTTCATCACCTGCAGAACCTCGCCGACGGTTTCCGGGTCGAGGGCGCTGGTGGGTTCGTCGAACAGCATCGCCAGCGGCTTCATCGCCAACGCGCGGGCGATCGCCACCCGCTGCTGCTGGCCGCCGGAGAGCATCGACGGGTAGTGGCCGGCCTTGTCCGCCAGGCCGACCCGCGCCAGTAAGCCGCGTGCCTGTTCCAGCGCCGCCGCACGCGGGACGCCGAGTACCTGGATCGGCGCTTCGATGATGTTTTCCAGCGCGGTCATGTGCGGGAACAGATTGAAGCGCTGGAACACCATGCCGATGTCGCGGCGCTGACGGGCGATGTTGCGTTCCGAATCGCGCACCAGACTGCCATCGGCGCGTTCGCGATAGCCCATGGCGCGGCCGTTGACCCGAATGCGTCCGCCCTGGATGTCTTCGAGCAAATTGATGCAACGGATAAAAGTAGTCTTGCCAGAACCGGAGGCGCCGATCAGTACCACCACTTCGCCGCGCCGCACTTGCAGGGAGATGCCCTTGAGGATCTGCAACTCGCCGAACGACTTCTGAACATCCAGTGCTTCAATGATCAGTTCTTCACTTTGGTGCGCCATGGTTAACGTCCCCTCAGCAGTTGCAGTGCGCTGCGACCGAACATACGGCTGGCGGCCGGCGGTGGCGCCGAAGGTCGATCGGACTGGCCGAAGCGGTTCTCGAGCCAGCGTTGGAAAAAGCCCCACAAAGTGGTCAGTGTCAGGAAGTAAATCGCGACGACCAGGTACAACTCGAATACGCGAAACGTCGCCGAGGTGACCATCTGCGTGCTGAGCAACAACTCCTGTACCCCGATCACGCTGACCAGCGTGGTGTTCTTGAGCATGACGTTGAATTCATTGCCCAGCGGCGGCACGATCACCCGAAACGCCTGGGGCAAAACGATGCGCCGCATCAGCTTGCCGAACCCCATGCCCAGAGAACGCCCCGCCTCGTATTGGCCCTTGTCCACCGCCCCTATGCCGGCGCGGATGATCTCGGCCATGTACGCGCCTTCATTCAAGCCCAGGGCAATGATCGCCGCCTGGATATTGCCGGGGATGATCAGCCCGAACAGCTCGATGTCCTCGAAGCGGAAGATCCCGCCCGCTGCCAGTGCGGTATACAAAAACACGATCTGCACCAGCAGCGGCGTGCCGCGCATCAGCCACACGTAAAGGCGCACCGGCAGGTGCAGCAGCGGGTTCCTCGACAGGCGCAACAGCGCCGCCGCCAGGCCCAGCGCACAGCCGAGCAGCATCGCCAGCACGCTGATCAGGCAAGTCAGCCACAGCCCGGTGAGATAAACCCCACTGGGCTGCAGCAGGTATTGCCAGAACACATCCCAATTGAAATTCATCGTGGTGGAACCTCAGTCGAGTGTGTCGCTGCTGACATGCCATTTGTTGAGCAATTGCACATAGCTGCCGTCGCTGCGCATGTCACTGATGATCTGCTGCACGGCGGCGGTCAGTTGCGGGTCGTCCTTGCGCATGCCCAGGCCGGTGAGGATGCGGCTGAATGCAGGCACCCCTTCCTGAAAAAGCTCCGGGGCCATCGCAGCGTAGTAGCCGGCGGTTTCCACGGTGGTGCCATAGGCGTCGACCTGGCTGATGCGCAGCGCCTGGAAGGCATCGGTGTCGGTGTTGTAGACCACCAGCTTCATCGGTGGCTTGCCGGCCTTGGCGAGGCTTTCGTTCTGGGTGTCGAGCAGGGTCTTGATGGTGGAGCCGTTGAGCACCGCCACCTTGTGCGCGGACAGGTCGTCCAGGGTCTTGATGCCTTTGGGGTTGCCCTTGGGCACCACCACCGCCTGGCTGGAGTACATGTAGTTGACGATGTCGATCACCTGGCGGCGCTCGGGCTTGTCGAACAACTGGTCGACGATCATGTCGCACTGCTGGGCAAGCAGCGCGGGCACCAGACCGGAAAACGGAATGACCCGCCATTGCACGGTTTTATTGCCCAGGCGCTTGGCAATTTCCAGGCCCAGGTCGACGGTGAGCCCACGCGGTTTCTGGGATTCGTCGAAGGACACCAGGGGCGGTGAATCCATCCCCGAGCAGTAGATGAGTTTGTCGACGCTCTTCAGGCGCTCAGGCACCTGGACCGCGGCGCAGGCCCATTGTGTGCAGAGACCGAGGGTTACAGCCACCAGCAAGGCGCGGCGTTGTTTATGCATGACCAGACACTCCACTTCGTTGAATAACGGGGGCAGGACTAAAGTCAAAACACGGACGGCTTGGAACCCGTCTCTATTATTTTTTCGATTGCAGAAACTGAATCAGCAGCGGGACAGTGCTTTCGATGTGTTCGCGCACCACGGCTTCGACGCGAGCGGCGTCACCGGCGCGAATCGCGTCCAGGATCACCGCATGTTCCTGGCGCGCGCTCAGGGGTTTTTCGCTGTGCTGCAGCCACAGGCGCATGGGTGCCTCCACCAGCGAATACAACGCGGAAATCTGCTTCATCAAGCGCGGGCGGCCGCTAAGGCTGCACAGGTATTCATGAAAGGCACGGTGGCGACGGACCCACGCGGCGCTCTCGTCACGGTAGTCATCCATCTCGTCCAGCAAGCGCTCCAGAGCCGCCATCTGGCGCTCGCCAATGTGGGCGACCGCAACGCGCACGGCCAGGCCCTCAAGGGCGCCACGCATCTCGAACACTTCATGCAGCTCATCGATATCCACACCGCTGACCACCGCGCCACGGTTGGGCCGCAGCGTCACCAGGCCCAGGGCATCCAGGCGGCGAAATGCTTCGCGCACCGGCATGCGGCTCATGCCGATCTCGCTGGCGATATCCTCGGCGATCAAGCGGTCGCCCTTGCGGTAGCGGCCGCCGCAGATGGCGTCGAGCAAGAAACTGTAAGCCTCCTCCTCAGCAGTAAGGGGCTGGCGGTCTACGTAAGCGGTGGCAAATTGCACTGGCAGCACCTTTGTATTTTTGTATCCAATTATCCACAAACACAGCAAAGCATGATGTGTGCCAATACCTAACCTGGAGTTAAGCAGCTGATTAAGAGGAGTTTTTGTTTATGCGGGGAAAAGATGTGCGATGCAGGCAGGCGATAGTGCTACTGAATGGCACACCGACTCCCTATTTGCGTGCAGGAAGGTAATCTCGAAGCGATCAGGATCACTGGCAGAAGACAGGTGAAAGCCATGAGGCTCGGAGCCCTCTATATGGCAGCCCACTGGCTTGCTCCGTGAGCCGCGGTATACGGGCTTTGCGTGCACCGCCTTTCGGTGTCAGTGAGCCGCCTTTTAGTTAGGCGCCGCCCTCGAGGCCATGCATGTGGGCGACAACGTGCATGAAGACCCAGGCATCACCCTTTTCGTATGTCTCCAGGGCCTCGCTGCCGCCAAGAAACGGGTACGGCTGGGGGATGTAGACCTGATTTTCAGCAAGGGGACCCAGATGCTGGAATAGATCAGTCACGTGATCAGAACTCAGGACATACAGCTCGAACCCGGGCTCCTTCAGTATCTCTGCTTCAAAATCTTCGACTGAGGGGAAACTTCCGTACGACTTTGCCGCGCACTGAAAAGGGTGCAGCACGAGGTACTCTGAGTCGTGTGGATTGCGAAGAAAGAAATGGCCGAGGCTTGAGTAACCCACCACCTCAGTGTGGTTGGGGAAGCTGGCGGCCCACGCGCCCAGATCGCTCGACGCTCTAATCGGAAAGAGTGCGTAGAGAGCAGGTCCGGATGGCTTTCCGAATAGTTTGGAGAAAAGTCCCAAGGTAGAACCTCAAGGTGAGCGCTTGGTAGCAAGAACGCGCTGGTGAATTGGTGTGGTCGAAAACGACAGGCCGCCCTGTTTGATTGGGCGAACTGCCGCAGATCTCACGTCTCGTCGCAAGGACTTTGAAGTCGTCCTGGCTTGAGCCCGACACCGCGATTTGCTTGCAAAGCCACATGCCGGTGCTCGGGTTCCTTAAGGCGATTACCCGCGGGGTCCTAACGCAATTCCACCTCAAAGCGATAGTTGATATCCACCTTGCTGGCATCTGCCGGCAGAGCGGTTTTAGTCAGTACAAACTCGAATGCCGGCTCGAAATATTCATCACGCAAGATTTCACCCGCTAGTACTTCCACTTCATACCAACCATTCTCGAGTTCAACAGTCGGCCTGTTTGATTGCTTATAGCGCTCAAGCAACTCATCGAGATTCGCATCCGTGAACGCCTGCAGAATACGCCACGTGAACAAATGTATGCGACCGTGCTCGACACGCAGCGAATAACCGCCGCGACGATGCTGAACCCGACCTTCGTGCCGGGGCATTTGAGGTTCAACGCCGGCCAACGTGAAAACAACGGTGTAAGGATGGTTTTCCACACCGGCGAGCGGGATGAGGACGCCATCAAGAACGGCCTTGTCGCCGCTTTCACCGGACACAAACTCACCGGCCATATCGTCTGCAAGTTGATGCTCTTGCTTGAAGCGCCTCAACAGTTGAAGGTCACCGAGCAGGAAGTAGTCGATGAGGTCATTAAGGACTTCGGAAAACATATACTGCATGAGGGGGGCATCCTTAGTCTCACAGTGGCAAAGTAAAAATGCAGCCAGTCAGCGTTGTCCCGCTAATTCATCGCCTAGTACGGGTTTGCGTGCACCCTATCGGTCGAGGCATCTGCGCTGCAATCATTAGTCTTGGCCTACAGTCGTTTGGGTCATGTATTGCTCAAGCACATCACGTGCGTGGCATGGTCATGATCTGTTCGCATGAAGCCACACTTCAGATAAAACGCGTTGCTGGCGGCGGTATCGGTGAAAAGGCACACGCTCTGAAAGCGCAGCGCGGCATGTGCAACGAGCGCCTTTACCAGCGTTCTTCCAACGTGATGCCCTCTTGATGAAGCGCTGACATAGACCCGTCGCAGCCTAGCCATATTCTTTTCAGCGTAGGGATCAATTGAGAGGCCTCCGATGCCCACTAGCTGCTGGTGTTGATAAGCGGCCATAAGACACTCGCCAGGGGCATTGAAGCGATTCGCTCCCGACTTCCATTCGTCGATCAGGCGGGTAAGAAACCGGAAGCCTTCTCCAGCCGCCTCTTTCTCTAGCGCCTGAATCTCCGGGGGCAGATGGGTGATCAGTTGAATGTCGACCTGGCCCATGGATCTTCCTTGATTGGGTGGAGAGCTATCTGGCTTAGTAGATGCTCTTGAAGTGCATTGCTATTGGTAGTGCAAGTAGCGACTGTTCGACTCGGGAAGACCAGCGTTCAATTTGAGGGCGGCACGCTTCTTCAGAGTGAGGCGTCAGTACAGGCCTGTCGCGCTATCAGGTTCGCGTACCGGAACCTGGTGCACGCTGACCATGTTGTAGTTGAGCATGAAGCCAACACCACCCTCGGACTCCATCACCTGAGCCACCCACCCAATTGGATTTATAAACAATGAGTTGTCGTGGTTGAGCACTCCTACAGCAGCAGTCGTCTCATCATAATCCCAAACGACATCGCCCCAGTGCCAGCCTTGTCCTTCTACGTACTGGTTACCTAGCAACGCTCCAAGCGCGTACATTTCCTCTTCGGACAGCGTTGTGCCAGTCGCTTTGCAATCGCGCACCCGCTCCGTAATCGCCGCAACCACATCGGCCGGAGCATCATCCCCAGTAAGGCCGAGTAAGGCGAGTCCCTCGCGGCTCAGCACTTTGATCTGATCTACCAATTCAGCGGGCACTTTGCTGATTTCAGCCATTCTTGTTTCTCCATTAAAAAACTGCACATCCCAACCAAGATTTCGCAAGCCTGCTCTGCGAGTAACGAGGGCTTGATCTCTGTCACGCTTTACCAAAACCAAGCACTGACCGAAGCCACCCTGCCGACTTCCTTTCATAGAAAGGTGTTGTTTCCTTGAGGAAGTAATCGCTAAGGCCTTCCCCCCCTTCGGTCACGCGATAGAGGTCAACGGGTTCGCCTTCCGGGGCGGTATCCCCGGCAACGTTACCGGCCTCGCGCATGACCCGTTCAAAATCTCCGTCCGCTTCAATACCAATGATCAGATGAGGCTTTTGATCAACCGATGGGTCATGCATCAACGCCAGAAATGCACGTTTTACGTTGCGATGTTTGGCGAGTAACTGGGTGAGCGAGTGGACCATCCTGGACGGGTATTGCGACGGCTGTCCGAGCAGCACGTTCGTGTCTTTTTCGACCGTGCGCTGCGCCGGCTTCTGGCCGATCCCGTCGGAGAGCAGATGGCGCACTTCCTCCGGCAAAAACTCTTTCCCGTAAGGGGACTTCGGGTTGAGGAAAAGAGGCGCGCCCAATGTGATTTCAAACAGCGATCTGGCCGGAATCTCTACATAGGATTCTTCGCTGTCGATGGAGGCTTGCAGGGTCTGCAACGAAGAAAAAAACGGGATGACAGGTGAGCCGTAAGCCCTGTGCCAATTCGCGATGCTGATGTTGCTGCCCGCTTCGAGCGTGACATGACCCTTGCCGGCCCCGGCAGTGCCAAGGACGTAGACAATTGAGTTCAACAGCGTCTTGAAAAACTCAGGTCGATGGGCCGGCTCATCGGCCGCCAACCTGAGTGATTGTTCGAGGGCGTTTTCTTGCTGGTTGTTCATGATCTCCATCCGTGGCTCCATCAAAACAGACAAAAAATGAGTGCAAAGCGCGCGTAGTTTTCCACGGGATTGTGAAAACAGGAAGAACAGTAAGCGAATGAATCTGAGGCATGCACAAGCCACCCTGACCGGACTTCCAGTGAGAGTTCCTGCCTATCAGTGGTGGGCGGAGAGCCAAATGCGGTTCGTCTTTTGTCAGCGCTTCTTGTCATTGGACCCCTGCCCCCGCGTCACCTCAAATCGCCTCACATTCTTGCGCAACCAACCCAGAAAACCATTGGCATCAGCAACCACCGGCTTGGCCTCCAGCATCGCCGCCCTCGCCTTCGCGCGGTACTTCGCTAACCCGGCCAACGCACCCAGCAACTCCGGATGCTCCGCCAGCCACGGTTCCAGGTCGGCCTTGTCGATCCGGTAAATCATGCAGTCGGTGTACGCGCAGAACCGCGCCACCGTCGGCGTCCCGTCAATGAAACCCGTCTCACCCAGCAACTCGCCCGGCCCCATGCGCCCGACTTCCAGCCAGCCGTCCGGCCGTTGCAGCGACGCCGACACCACACCGGACTCAATAATGAACAGCGCATCAGGCACCACGCCCTCGGCCAGCACGATGTCTTTCGCCGGATACGCACCCAAGCGCATGTGCTGTTCCAGTTGCGCGCGGTCGGCGTCGCTGAGCATGCGCAGCGCATTCACGGTATTGAGCACGGCAGACTGGCGGGTGGCGGGGCGTTGTTGGTCCTGGCGGGTTTCAGTGGAAGCCAGCTGCCGGTGGATCAGGTCGAACAATTGGTTGCGCACCGCTGAACGCCGGTCCCGGGATTTTACGTAGCCGGTGACTTCGTATTCGACGATGCGCAGGCCGGACTTGACCACCACTGCCGATGGCGCGGGTTGGGCCAGTAATTCGCGGCAGCCGAGCAGCGCTTTCTCCAGGGAGTCCAGCACCAGGCTGGGTCGCAGGCGGGTCGACAGTTCGATGGACAGGGTGACCGAGTGGAAATGGTCCGGCCGGCTGAAGTTGACGATGCGGGTCTTGGCGGCCATGGCATTGGGGATCACGGCCATGCTGCCCTCGGCCGTCAGCAGGTGGGTGGAGCGCCAGTCGATTTCGATGACTTTGCCTTCGATGTCGTCGACGCGAATCCAGTCGTCCACCCGAAACGGTTTGGTCGCGTTGAGGACAATGCCGGAGAACACGTCGCCCAGTGTGCTTTGTACGGCAAGGCCGAAGATGATTGCCACCGCGCCGGAGGTGGCCAGGAGGCCTTTGACCGGAAGGTCGAGTACGTAGGCGGCCGCCGCCACAGCCGCAACGAGGAAGATGATCGCGCCCATGACGTCTTGCAGCAAATGGCCCTTGCCGCCGATGCGTGGCTCCATGACCACGACGGCGAGCACGGTCAGGGTTCGCGCGCCGTAAAGCCACCAGGCGATGGTCAAAATGGTGGCCAGGACATGCCGGGGAACGGACCAGTCGGCGGGCACCGCATACAGCGGACTCAGCCCGCCATCGAGCAGCGCCATGCTGAACAGCACGAACAGCACCAGCCGGCACATGAGTTTGCGACGCAGCCAGCGCGGGTGCAGCCACTGCCAGAGCGTGAGGTCGATGACCAGCAGCACGGCAGCGCTGATCAGCGGATAGGCGAACCACAAATGATCCATCGACATTCCCTGAGGGTGGACAGCCCGTGAAGCTTAGCTGAATACCCTGCAGGGAAGTGCCGGTCACATCATCGGGGGAACAGTGAAGCGAATCGGGGCGAAATCTGATGCTGGGCAGATGTCCACTCTGCAGAAGCTGGCTTGCTGGCGAAGGCGCTGGTTCAGGCATGCGGATATCGCGGCTGATATTTTTCGCGGGCAAGCGCGCTCCTACAGTTGATATCGACACCATCCGGAATCTTTGGCGTACAGGTATTCTGCAAGAGGCATCTGACTCCTGCAGGTGCTGTGCACGACGCTGAAATCCCGGCCAACGCCGACCTCCTGTAGGAGTGAGCTTGCTCGCGAAGGCGGTGTGCCTGTGACGAATCAATGTCTGACACGCCGCCTTCGCCTTAAAGCGCGCTCCTACAGTTGATCTCGACACCATCCGGAATCTCCGGTGTGCACGTATTCTGTGGGAGCCGGCTTGCTGGCGAATGCGGGGGATCAGCGACAACGATTTCGACCAATAGACTGGGTTCGCCAGCAAGCCGGCTCCTACGGAGTGAGGGTGTGTCAGTCAACCGTGTGGTGAATGGTCAGACGAATCAGAACGCCGTGACGCCGCCGTCCACCGCCAGTGAATGCCCGGTGGTGAACGCGGCGCCGTCGCTGCACAGGTAGAGCACGGCGGCGGCGATTTCTTCGACTTTGCCGATCCGCCCGACCGGGTGCATGGTCGCGGCGAATTCGGCCTTGCGCGGGTCGGCTTCGTGGGCGCGGCGGAACATGTCGGTGTCGATCACCGCCGGGCACACGGCGTTGACCCGGATGTGTTTCTTGGCGTATTCGATGGCCGCCGATTTGGTCAGGCCGATCACCGCGTGCTTGGACGCGCTGTAGATGCTCATCTTCGGCGCCGCGCCCAACCCGGCGACGGATGCGGTATTGACGATCGCCCCGCCGCCCTGGGCCAGCATCAGCGGCAACTGGTATTTCATGCACAGCCAGACGCCTTTGACATTGACGCCCATGATCGCGTCGAACTCGGCTTCGCTGCCTTCGGCGAGGCGGCCCTTCTCGATTTCAATGCCGGCATTATTGAAGGCGTAATCGACCCGGCCGTACGCGTCCACAGCCTGGGCCATCATCTGCTGCACCTGGGCGTCCTTGGTTACGTCACACGGCAGAAACAGCGCTTCCCCGCCCGCCTGACGAATCAACTCGGCCGTGCCCTCGCCGCCCGCGCTGTCCAGATCCACCACCAGCACTTTCAGGCCATGTTCGGCGAATGCCAACGCGGTCGCCCGGCCAATGCCTGCAGCGGCGCCGGTGACCAACGCGACCTGACCGGAAAACGTCATGCTCATGGGTTCGTCCTTTTTTGTGCTTATTAATGGAAGGCTCGGCACATGCCGGCGATGGGCCGCAGCTTAGCGGTCGCGACACACTCGGCGTCAGCACTATCAAGAGGCCGGTTGCACGGGCATTGGTGGCAATGATGATTAGCAAGGACGGCTATCATCAGCATGGATCGGCCAGCATTCGGTACAGTGGCAGTCCTTGCTGTCCCGACCTTTACGGTCTATCACTGCTGCGATCCATAAAACCTTCAACCACCGTTAGCCGAGAGCCTGCCATGACTGCCTTGAACAACCGCCAATTCCTCCTCGCGCGCCGCCCGGTGGGTGCTGCCAGCCGCGAAGATTTCACCTTCCAGACCGTGCCCGTAGCGGAACTCGCTCCGGGGCAGATCATGGTGAAAAGCGAATACCTGTCGCTGGACCCGGCCATGCGCGGCTGGATGAATGAAGGCAAGTCCTACATCGCACCCGTCGAGTTGGGCGCGGTGATGCGCGCGCTGGGTGCGGGCAAAGTCATCGAGTCACAAAACCCGAAATTCGCGGTCGGCGATTACGTTCAGGGTGTGCTCGGGGTGCAGGATTATTTCGTCGGTGAGCCCAAGGGCTTCAACAAAGTCGATCCCAAACTCGTGCCGCTTCCGGTCTACTTGGCGGCATTGGGTATGACCGGCATGTCGGCCTACTTCGCGTTACTGGAAGTCGGCCAGCCCAAGGCTGGAGACACGGTGGTGATTTCCGGCGCGGCCGGTGCGGTGGGCAGCATCGCCGGGCAGATCGCCAAAATCAAAGGCTGCCGGGTCATCGGCATCGCCGGCGGCAAGGAAAAGTGCCAGACCCTGATCGATGAGTTCGGTTTCGACGGCGCCATCGATTACAAGAACGAAGACATCCACGCCGCCCTGAAACGCGAATGCCCCAAGGGCGTGGACGTGTATTTCGATAACGTGGGCGGCGACATTCTCGATGCGGTCCTGACCCGCCTGGCATTGAAGGCGCGGGTGGTCATCTGCGGCGCCATTAGCCAGTACAACAACAAGGAAGCCGTCAAAGGGCCGGCCAATTACCTGGCGCTGCTGGTCAACCGCGCGCGCATGGAAGGTTTCGTGGTCATGGACCATGCCGAAAACTTCGCCAAGGCCGGGATGGAAATGGCCGGCTGGCTGGCCCAGGGCAAGCTGAAAAGCAAAGAGCACATCGTCGAGGGCCTGGAGACCTTCCCCGAAACCCTGCAGATGCTGTTCAAGGGCGAGAACAGCGGCAAGCTGATTCTGAAGGTGTGAGCTCAAGCCGTGAGCCGTCGCTGATAATCCGCTGAACAACTCACGGATAACGCAGCCAAAACCACCAGAGGGCGCACTCTGGTGTAAGCTCGTGCGCTGTTGATCCGACCCATCGAGAGGCTTATGCGGGCTCCTTTCCGACGTTCTACCCTTGCAGCGCTGCGTGGTTTTGAATCCTCCGGCACGGCGATCACGATTCTGCCGAGTGCAGCCGATTACCGGCAGACACTGCTGGCGAAGATTGCCGCCGCCACCCGGCGGATTTACATCGTCGCCCTGTATTTGCAGCAGGATGAAGCCGGCCAGGAAGTGCTCGATGCGTTGTATGCCGCCAAGGCCGCGCGACCGGAACTGGACGTTGTGGTGCTGGTTGACTGGTTCCGCGCCCAACGCGGCCTGATTGGCGCGGGCAAGCAGGCCGGGAACTCGGCGTGGTATCAGGCGCAAAACCTGGAACACGATCAGGAAGTGCCCGTCTACGGCGTGCCGGTGCAAACCCGCGAGCTGTTCGGCGTGTTGCACCTCAAGGGCTGTGTCATCGACGACTGCGTGATTTACAGCGGCGCCAGCATCAATAACGTCTACCTGCACAAGCTCGGCAAATATCGCCTCGACCGCTATCACCTGATTGAAAGCAAGGGCCTGGCGGACTCGTTCCAGCGTCTGGTGCAGCAGGACATCCTGCCGTCCGAGGCGGTGCATCGCCTCGACCTGCCCTCACCGCCCAGCTCACGCAGTCTGCGTGGGGAGATTCGTCAGTTCCGCCAGCACCTCAAGCGCGCCAGCTATGACGTCAACGACGGCGTGCGAGACAACGGTGGGTTTCGCGTCATTCCGCTGCTGGGCATCGGCAACAAGAACCCGCTGAGCAAAACCCTCTGCGACCTGATCGCCGCGACAAACGAGCAACTGACGCTGTGCACGCCGTACTTCAACATGCCGCTGGTGGTGAAGCGCGAGATCAATCGCGCGCTGAAGCGGGGCGTGAAGGTCGACATCATCATCGGCGACAAGACCGCCAACGACTTTTTCATTTCGCCGGAGGAGCCGTTCAAGGTGATCTCGGCGCTGCCGTATCTGTACGAGATCAGCCTGCGGCGCTTCATGCAGAAGCATCAGACGGCCATCGCCAAGCATCAGCTGAACATCCATCTGTGGAAAGACGGCGACAACACTTATCACCTCAAGGGCCTGTGGTCGGATGACCGCTACACCCTGCTGACCGGCAACAACCTGAACCCGCGGGCCTTTCAGCTGGACCTGGAAAACGCCGTGCTGATCGATGACCCCAAGGGCGAATGGCTGAAGCCCCGCGCGGAAGAAATCGCGCTGCTGATGCGTGATACCCATCGGGTCGGCAAGTTCGACGAGCTCGACACCCTGAGCGAGTATCCCGTCGGCGTGCGCACCTTCCTGCGCCGCGTCAGCCGGGTCCGCGTCGAGCGCCTGCTCTACCGGATTCTGTAAGCCCATGGGCAAAAGCACCGGCGTGCGCGCGCAACAGGCTGATCAGACCCGCGCACGCATTCTTCAGGCGGCGATCACCGTGTTCACCCGCGACGGCTATTCCGGCGGGCGTATCGAGAAGATCTCCGCCGAAGCCGAATCCAACGACCGGATGATTTATTACTACTTCGGTAGCAAGGAGAAGCTGTTCGTCAAAGTGCTTGAGCACACTTACGAGCAGTTCAACCGCGCCGAAAGCCTGTTGTCACTGGACCCGTCGACGCCGGTACAGACGCTGCGCCAGTTGGTGGCGTTCGTCTGGGACTATTACGTCAGCCACCCGGAATTCGTCGCCATTCTCAGCATTGAAAACCTGCACAAGGGCAAGCACGCGCGCCAGTCCGGCGAGCTGCGACGCCTGTCGGGCGAAGCCGTCGGCGTGCTCAGACCGATCATCGAAGCCGGACAGGCGCAGGGGTTGTTTCGGCAGGACCTCGACATCAAGCACGTGTATTTGATGATCGCCTCGCTGTGCTACTTCTATAACTCCAACCTGCACACCCTCAGCTCATTCCTGGGTCAGGACATGGCCGCCGAGGGGGAGCGCACGGATTGGCTGGCGTTTATTCAGGACCTGGTGATGCGTGGCGTGATGGTATTGCCGCAGTAGCCTGATCGATAAAGCACCAGTAGGCGCGCTTGCCCGCGAATGCGGCGTTCGGCGTACGCATAACCTGTGGGAGCCGGCTTGCTGGCGAATGCGGTGGGTCAGGCGCGTAGATGTCATGGGCTGATATTTTTCGCGGGCAAGCGCGCTCCTACAGTTGATCTCGGCAAGGTTCGAGGTTTTGGGCGTACACGTACTCTGTAGGAGCGCGCTTGCCCGCGAATGCGGTGGGGCAGCGATGATGATGTTGACCGGTACAACGGGTTCGCCAGCAAGCCGGCTCCTTGTAAATCCCGGCAATACCTGAGGCCTGCGGCGTGTGCGCGATCTTTCTCGACAATATCCCGAATATTCGGCGTACACGTATTCTGTGGGAGCCGGCTTGCTGGCGAATGCGGTGGGTCAGGCGCATGGATGTCGCAGCTGATATGTTTCGCGGGCAAGCGCGCTCCTACAGTTTTTATGGCGTTAATGGGTTCCGGGATTGGATCTCAGATGCGCCACTTTCTCCGGCAACCCCGCCCACTGCGGCTCATTGGGGGCGAAGCGGTTGCGCAGGTACGCGGCGAGGTCGCTGATCTGGGTGTCGGACAGGCTGTCCTTGAAGCCTGGCATGTAACCCAGATCTGCCGTCGCCGGTTTGTTTATCCCCTGCTGAATCACTTTGATCAGGTTATCCGGCAGCGCGCTGTGGACGTTGGTGTTGGTCGCCAGCGACGGGCTCACGCCAAACAGCTTCGGCCCCAGACCGTCGGCATGACAACCCTGGCACGAGCCTTCGAACACCCGCTGGCCATTGCTCAACGACTGGGGCGAAACGCCGGGCTGAGCGACTGAAACCGTGGCCGGCGCCGGACCGGCATCAGTGCTGCCAGACGCAGGCTCGTTCAACGCCGCCAGATACACTGCAATCGCCCGCACATCGCTCTTCGGCAGTTTCGCCAGTTCCGACACCACCGGCCCCATCGGTCCTGCGGCGACGCCATGGGCATCGGAATAACCCGTGCTCAGGTAATTGAACAACTGATCCTCGGTCCACGGCGTCGGCGCTTTCGACAGGCTGTTGAGCGCCGGCGCTTCCCAGCCGTCCACCGTGCCGCCCGCGAGAAACGACGTACCGCCCTTCTCCGCCCCCAGCAGATCCCGGGGTGAATGGCAGGCCGCGCAATGCCCCAATCCATTGACCAGATACTGGCCGCGATTCCATTGCGCGCTTTGCTGTGGCTGGGTCTGCACCTCGCCTTTGCGCAGGTACAGCGCGTTCCAGCCGGCCATCAGCGGCCGCACATTGAACGGAAAGCGCATGTCATTGGCCGGCTGCACTTGCTTCACCGGCGTCTGCGACATCAGGTAGGCGTACAAGGCCTGCATGTCGGCATCTTCGATATTTCTGAAGGCCGTGTAGGGAAACGCCGGATACAGGTGTTTGCCATCGCGACTGATGCCGTCACGCATCGCCCGCTCGAACGCCGGATACGACCAGTTGCCGATGCCGGTCTCGGCGTCCGGGGTGATGTTGCTGCTATATAACGTGCCAAACGGCGTCTGCATCGCCAGCCCGCCGGCATTGC
Source organism: Pseudomonas sp. HP_01 (assembly GCF_055284355.1). Lineage (NCBI taxonomy): Bacteria > Pseudomonadati > Pseudomonadota > Gammaproteobacteria > Pseudomonadales > Pseudomonadaceae > Pseudomonas > Pseudomonas sp. HP_01. Next base: position 62,342 of record NZ_JBTOPV010000015.1, read on the forward strand.
TGGCGCCATTCGGGGCGGTGTGGCAAACCGCGCAGTCGCCCACAGCCGCCAGTAAACGCCCGCGCTCCAGGGTCGCCGATGACCAGGTGCCCGCTGAAGGCGGTGTGATCGGCGCGATTTCCCCACGCCAGGGCAACGCCGTTGCGGCCATGCCCAATACCGCCCCCAAGGCTGCGAACAGCGAACCGAACAGCCATTTCGAACGTTTGGCTTTCGGCGATTGCGGCGGGTTGCTGTTGGCCTCCGCGCCCGCGCTGTTCAGGGCGGCAAGAATGCGCTCTGCGGTGATCGGCAGTTCGCGAAAGCGAATCCCGGTCGCGTCATACACGGCGTTGGCAATGGCTGCCGCGCTCGGCACCGACGCCGACTCCCCGGCGCCCATGGGCGGCTCGGCCTGACGCGGCATCATCAGGACGTCGACCTTCGGCACTTCCGGGAACGTCAGAATCGGGTAGCCGCCCCACTCCTTGCTCGCCACCGTGGACTCCTCGAACGTCACCCGCTCCTTGAGCACGCGGCTGGTGGACTGGATGACGTTGCCGTGGATCTGATGCTGCACGCCAGCGGGATTGACCATCATACCGGCGTCGTGGCCGATCACCACGCGCGTCACCGACACATCGCCGGTGTGCTTGTCGATCGCCACGTCCGCGACCCACGCCGCCCACGCCGCACCGAAGCCGGGAAACTTGCTGTGGATGTAGCGCGCGTAGGCAAAACCTCGCCCGCGCAAGACGCCGTCTTCTTCGGGCATCTGCATCGGTTGGGTGCGCGGGGTCCAGTCAGCACGGGCAGCAGTCGCACGAACCAGTTCGGCGGCGCGCTCGTCGTGCAGATAACGAAGCCGGTACTCAATAGGGTCGACGCCGGCCGCGAAAGCCAACTCGTCGATGTAGGACTCGTGTGCAAAGGTATTGGGAAGCGCCGACACGCCGCGCATCCAAGACGCCCGCACAATCGGCGCCATGTCGTGAATGGTGACGCGCATGTGTTCGATGTCGTAGGGCGGAATCGAGGTGCGATCGCCCATTTCAAACATCGTCGCCACCGGTTCCACGCGCCCGGTCAGCAGCAGGGCCAGAGTCGGCGAGTTGTTCGACGGGTAGCGGGTGCTGAAGTCGTAACCGGCGATGCCACCATCGGCGTTGATCCCGCCGTCGACTTCCATTAGCTGGGCGGTGCCTTTCGGCTCCCAGGCATGTTCCTGCTCGCGGGTCAGTTGCACGCGCACCGGCCGACCCACGGCGCGGGACAGCAACACCGCATCGGCGCAGACATCATCAGCGCAATTGCGCCCGTAACAGCCGGCCGCTTCCATGCGGATGATGTCGATGCGCTCTTCAGGGTATTCCAGCAGCCAGGCCAGATCGGCGCGCAGCATGTGAGGATTTTGCGTGCCGGACCAGACCCGAATGCCTTCTTCGCTGTAGTCCGCCAGCCCGCACGAGGGTCCGATGGAGCCGTGAATCTGATAAGACCACAGATAGGTTCGCGTCATCCGCTCGCTGGCCTGAGCCAACGCTTCTTCGACATTGCCTTGATTGAGCACCACCCGCTGAATGCTCGGGTTGTCGCGAATCGCCTGCTCAATGTTGCTCATGTCCGGCAACTGGTGCTGCCACGGCTTCCAAGCGACCTTGAGCTCGCGCGCAGCTTTGGCCGCCTGCTCTTCGCGCATTGCGACGATGCCCACAAAATCCCGAATCACCACCACACGGACGATGCCGGGAATGTGGGCGATAGAAGATTCGTCCACTTCCAGCAGACTGGTGCCGACGAAGTCGCCGGTGTCGTAACCGGCGTAGGGCGGGCGCACGACGCGACCGTGGAGCATGTCCGGCAAACGCATGTCGTGCACGTAGGTCAACTCGCCGGTGGCCTTGCCCGGAATGTCCACGCGGGCGGCGCCCTGCCCCACCAGTTTGTAGTCCTTCAGCCGCTTGAGTGGCGCGCTGCCGGAGATGCGCAACTCGACACGCTGATCGACCAGCAGTTGGCCAAAGGTCAGTTCGCGACCGTCCTGTGCCTTGATCACGCCGCTGTCGATGACTAACGAATCCACATCGACCGACCACTGCAGCGCGGCTTGTTGCAGCAGGTAGCGCCGGGCCTCGGCGGCGGCATTGCGCAACGGAATGGCGGAAATCTGCAGGGTGGCGCTGGCGATGGTCGCGCCCTGATTCGGCGCACGCTCGGTGTCGCCCAGAATCATCGTCACCTGATCCATCTGCAGGTCCAGTTCTTCGGCGACGATCTGTGTCAGCGAGGTGCGGATGCCGGTGCCGAGGTCGACATGGCCGTTGAAAGCGTAGACGCGGCTGTCCTGATCAATGGCAATGAACAGCCCCAATTCCATGGGCCTGACGGTAGGAGTGCCGCCCTTGGCGACCGGTCCGGACGGCGGCAGGATGTCGTCGACGATCAACAGCACGCCATTTTGGGCGAGCAGTTCATCGCGCGTGGGCAAAGTCTGGGTCATTGGACGGGATCCGGGCTGGGCTGATGACGCGCGGCACGCATGACCGCACTCAGGATTTCCAGGTGCGTGCCGCAGCGGCACAGGTTTGCCGAGAGCTCGTTGCGGATCTGCGTCTCGGTGGGGTGCGGGTTACGGTCGAGCAAGGCTTTGGCGGTCATGATCATGCCGTTCATGCAGTAGCCGCATTGCGCGGCCTGTTCGTCGATGAAGGCTTGTTGCACCGGATGGGGGCGGTCTCGCGAACCGAGGCCTTCCAGCGTAGTGATCTCGCGCCCTTGGGCGCCCGCCAGCGGAAACACGCAGGACCGTGCGGCGACACCATCGATGATCACCGTGCAGGCGCCGCACTCCCCAAGGCCGCAGCCGTATTTGGGGCCATTGAGGTGCAGGTCGTTGCGCAGGATCAGTAACAGCGGCGTGTCAGGCATCGCCGTGACACGTGTGGCCTGACCGTTGACGTTCAGGGTCACGGTCTTCTCCGCCACCCGCTGCAGCTCGCTTGTATCAGCCTTCATGTGTTACCCGCTGTAGCTTACATTTGATGAAGTGATTACTTCATGAAACGAGAGCAGGAAGCATGCCAGCGGAGAAAAGGCTGTAGGACGTTGGAGTTTGGGGTTGGGTCAGGCGGCGTTAGTCATCGCCCTCATCGATCAGTTTGCGCAACAGAAACAGTACAGCCACGCGCTCGGCGGGGTTGAGTTTGCTGAGGGTCAGCTCGCTGATCTGCGCGGCCCGGGGCACGGTCTCCTGCACCAGTTGCAGGCCGCTGTCGGTCAGGCTGCAGATGACTTTGCGGCGATCCTGCGGGTCCGGCTCAAGGCTGATCAGATCCCGGGCTTTCAGGCGATCGACGATGCCGCGAATGGTGGCCTGATCCACGGCGGTGGCCTTGACCAGTTCGGTCTGGGAGCTGGGGCCATGATCGCGCAGCGCGCACAGGGTCACGAACTGCACCGCCGTGAGCTGCGAATCGCCGACGTTCTGCTGGAAGATCGCCAGATGACGCTGGTAGGCCTTGCGCAGCAGATGGCCGACCTGCTCGGAGAAGGTGTAGGACGCACTGATGTTGGAAGAGCGGTTATTGGAAGAGTTGTCAGTGGACACGGATGGCTCGTTCGGCAGGATCTGGGAAGTGGTGGCTACAGTAACGTTTGCGGGAGTGGAGGGGAATCTTCGGAACGCGCGTGTTTAGCGCCAGCTATTGATGGACAGTACAACCCCGAACTGTAGGAGTGAGCTTGCTCGCGATTCCATTGGGTCGTTCACCCTACACTGACTGACTGAATGAACGCGATCGCGAGCAAGCTCACTCCTACAGGTCTCACCGTCGCCTGAAGATCTGCGTCAGGCCTTTGAAGCCTCGGGCGCCACCACTTCGCCCGCCAGCACCACGGCCTGATCATCCAGATAAATGTCGCAACGACGCAGCGGGATATCCAGATGGCACGGGGTTTTGCGGGTGCCGCCGACTTCGGTGTTCGGCCCGGTTGAGAACAGGAAGTTGCCGTAGAACGCCCGGGCGTCCATGCACATGCCGTCGTTCTTGTCGTGCAGGCCCATGGCCGTCCACTGCGCGCGGGGTTGCAGGCCCCAGCCGATGTGGGAAATGCCGTAGACCTCCGGGTCGTTGAAGTACTTCAAGTAATCGCGCAGGTACTCCGCCTCGAAACCACCGTGAATCCCGGTGATAAAACCCTTGTCGATCTCCAGCGTGATCTGCTCCCGGGAATAGGTTTTGAACGGCAGCACGATGTCGCCGACATCAATGACCAGCGTGCCCTCGGCAGTCTCTTCATTGGGCCAGGAGAACAGGAAACCGCTGGGCCAGTGGTCCCAACGACCCGGCTCGTCAGCAAAACCGTATTCGGTCACTGAAGGATATTGCCCCAGTTGCGCACGGAAATCGCTGCCGGCGCGGGACTTCACCTGAATCGACCGGGCTGCCTTCAGCACCTGTTCGGCGGCCAGTACACGCTCCTTGTCGGCCACCGTCGGCAGCATCCGCGCCAGCACTTCCGGGGGCTCCACCGCCAGCAGGATCCGCGTGCCGGTCTTGAGAATCTGCTCCTGCTCCGGCGAGTGCAGCAGCATCATCGTGTCGACGATGAGGTCCGCCGCCTCAAGGGCACGTTGCGCCGCAATGTTGCCGGTCAGCGCGGTGTCGCCGCAGTAGGCGGTCATGTCATTGCCCATGGCTTTTGGGTGATTGAACGAGGGCAGCTCCACCGCATAGACCTTGGCGCCCAGGCGCTGAGCCGCTTCCATCGCGGCGCGCACCGTGCGCGCATCGGAGTAGTGACTCTTGAGCACTGCCACGCTCTGGGTCGCGTCCACTTTCGACAGTTTCAGCACGTGCTCGAACATCTGGGTCAATTCGCAATCGCTAACCGGCATCTCTCTCTCCTCTCGGGGGATGACCGGCCGGATGCACCATTGCAAGGCGCCGCGCATCAGACCGGTGCATTTTTAAAGCGTATACACTTATTAAAAGGGATAAGACATCAATCCGGACGCCGCTGCAATAGGCACGCCACAGTGTTACGCGACCACACATATCCCTGCATATAAAGGTTACAGAGGGTGACATGCCTGATTGCGACGTCGGCTGACGTTTCTGGAAATATCGGTTCACTTTTAAAAATATCAGCGTATACACTTTAAAAACCCAGCGACGCGACAGATCACTGTCGCCTCGCCGTTATCCAGAACGCCTGTCATCCAGAGCTCCTGTTAACCAGAGCTCATGAACACGAAGGAATGCGCGCCATGCCAACCACGCAAAAAATCGCCATCGTCGGATCCGGGCTGGGAGGCGCTGCGGCTGCGACGCTGTTGCAGAAAGCCGGTTTCCACGTCGACATCTACGAGCAGTCCACCGCGTTTTCACGCATCGGTGCCGGGATCCATATGGGCCCGAACATCATGAAAATCTTCCGCCGCATGGGCATCGAGCAACAGCTGAGCGACATGGGTTCGCACCCGGATTTCTGGTTCAGCCGCGACGGTGCGACCGGCGACTACCTGTCGCGTATCGCCTTGGGCGAGTTCTCCCTCAAGGAGTACGGAGCGGCCTACATCACCGTGCACCGCGGCGATTTGCACGCGCTGCAAATGTCGACACTGGCGCCCGGCAGCGTGCACTTCAGCAAATGCCTGACCACCCTTGAAGAGCGCGACAACGGCGTGCGCCTGAACTTTGCCGACGGCACCCACGCCGATGCCGACATCGTGATCGGCGCCGACGGCATCAATTCGAAGATCCGCGAAGAGTTGCTGGGCCATGAGAAACCGCTGTACAGCGGCTGGGTCGCCCACCGCGCACTGATCCCCAGCGACGTGCTGACCAAGTACAACCTGAATTTCGAGAACTGCGTGAAATGGTGGAGCGAGGACCGTCACATGATGGTTTATCACACCACCGGCAAGCGCGATGAGTACTACTACGTCACCGGCGTGCCCCATGCGGCATGGGATTTCGAGGGCAGTTGGGTCGACAGCAGCCGGGACGAAATGTACGAAGCCTTCGCCGGTTATCACCCCACCGTGCAGGCCCTGATCGAGTCCACCGACAGCGTGACCAAGTGGCCGCTGCTCAACCGTAACCCGCTGCCCTTGTGGAGTCGCGGCCGCCTCGTTTTGCTGGGCGACGCCTGCCACCCGATGAAGCCGCACATGGCCCAGGGCGCCGGCATGGCCATTGAAGACGCCGCGATGCTCACCCGCTGCCTTCAGGAAACCGGACTGACCGACTATCGCACCGCGTTCCAGCTCTACGAAGCCAATCGCAAGGAGCGCGCCTCCCGCGTGCAAGCGGTTTCCAACGCCAACACCTGGCTGCGCACCCAGGAAGATCCGGCCTGGGTTTACGGTTATGACCTCTACGGCCAGGAACTGAAATCGGGGGTGGCGGCGTGAGCACATTCATTCATGGCGGCAACGTCCAGGCCAACGGCATTCGTCAGCATTACCTGCGCTACGGCGGCGACACACACTCCGGCAAACCGGCGCTGATTCTGATCCCGGGCATCACCAGCCCGGCGATCACCTGGGGTTTCGTTGCCGAACGCCTGGGCCAGTCTTTCGACACCTACGTACTGGATGCCCGCGGTCGCGGGCTCTCCTCCACCGGGCCGGATCTGGATTACAGCGTCGACACCTGCGCCGATGACATTGGTGCGTTCGCCGCCGCCATGGGCATCGACAGCTATCACTTGGCTGGTCACTCGATGGGCGCGCGTTTCGCCGTACGGGCTTCGGTGCGTTGTCCCCAGGGGCTGAGAAGCCTGGTGCTGATTGATCCGCCGGTGTCCGGTCCGGGGCGTCGTGAATACCCGGCGAAGTTGCCCTGGTACGTCGATTCGATCCGCCAGTCGCAACAAGGCATGAGCGCCGAGGACATGCGCGCATTCTGCCCGACCTGGACCGAGGAGCAACTGCAGCTGCGCGCCGAATGGCTGCACACCTGCTACGAACCCGCCATCGTCCGCGCCTTCAATGACTTCCATGACGTGGATTTCCATCAGGACCTGCCGAACCTGCCTGTCCCTGCCCTGCTCATCGTCGCTGGCCGTGGGGGTGTGATTCAGGCGGACGACGAAGCCGAGATCCGAGAGCTGCAACCGAACATTCTGATCGCGCGAGTGGAAAACGCCGGGCACATGATCCCGTGGGACAACCTGCCGGGATTCTTTGCAGCGTTCGGTGATTTTCTGGGTACGCCGCTGACCTGAGGCAGAGGATTACCGAACAGGCCTGAACCGGATTTATGTAAGGCGCTGGACCTGTAGGAGCGCGCTTGCCCGCGAAGGGATGCTACAGACACATCACCGCCAACTGACCCGGCGCGTTTCGCGGGCAAGCGCGCTCCTACAGGTGTCCTGCGTTGCCAAGCATCTCTGTGCTCAGGCCCGGAGGCTGTTCAAGATATTAATCCGGCGCGACGCCAAATCGACTGCAACCCTATTGATCGAGGTGAACCCGATGACCGACTCACAAAGCGCGGACGCCAACTATCAGGGCGTCTGGGGCAATCGCATCGGTTTTGGTGCGAAACCGGCCCTGTTGATGATCGACTTCATGCAGGGCTACACCCAGCCCGGTGCACCTTTATATGCGCCGGGTGTGGTCAGTGCCGTGGCCGAAAGCGTTGAGCTGCTGGCCTGCGCCCGGGAACACGGCATCGCGGTCGTGCACACCAACATCCGCTATCACCCCACGCATTTCGCGGACGGCGGCATGTGGGTGAAAAAAGCGCCGGTGATGAAGGACATGGTCGAAGGCAACCCGCTGGCCGCGTTCTGCGAGGCCGTGCAGCCCTTGCCTGAAGAGGTCGTCATCAGCAAGCAGTACGCGAGTTCGTTCTTCGGCACGTCACTGGCATCAATGCTGCACGCCCAAGGGATCGACACCGTCGTGCTGGCCGGTTGCTCCACCAGCGGCTGCATCCGGGCGACTGCGGTGGATGCCGTGCAGCATGGTTTCCGGACCATCGTCGTGCGCGAATGCGTGGGCGACCGCCATCCCGATCCCCATGAAGCGAACCTGTTCGACATCGACAGCAAATACGGGGATGTGGTTGGTAAGCAGGAGGCTATGACGCACATGCGAGCGGCAACCGGTAAGCGATGAGCTGCAAGCTACAAGCTACAAGCTACAAGCTACAAGCCGCAAGCGAAGAGCACGCGGTCCGTCTTGCGGCTTGAAGCTTGCCGCTCTCCCTGCCCATTTTAGAAAGCACCAAACACAGGCAAAATCAGCCGCCGCCGCGCCCACCGGTCGAAGAACCGCCAGGAGACACCCATGCCCTCTGCGAATGTAGAAACCTCCGCAAACTTAGCCGCGGACCCGATCAAAGCGCTGTACACCAAGATCACCTGGAAGCTAATCCCCTTCCTGTGCTTCTGCTACCTGGCCGCTTACCTGGACCGCATCAACATCGGCTTCGCCAAGCTGCAGATGCTCGACCAGTTGCACTTCAGCGAGACCGCGTTCGGGCTCGGCGCCGGGCTGTTTTTCGTCGGCTATATCCTGTTCGAAGTGCCGAGCAACCTGGTGCTGGAAAAGGTCGGCGCGAAGATCTGGATCGCGCGGATCATGATCACCTGGGGTTTGCTGTCATCCTGCACGCTGTTCGTCAGCACGCCGACGCAGTTCTACGTGCTGCGGTTTCTCCTCGGCGCCGCCGAAGCGGGCTTTCTGCCGGGGGTGCTGTTTTACCTGACCACCTGGTTCCCGACCTACCGCCGTGGCCGCATCATCGCGCTGTTCATGATCGGCCTGCCGCTCTCCAGCGTCATCGGCGGTCCGCTGTCGGGCTGGATCATGGGTCATTTCGACCAGACCGCCGGGTTGCGCGGCTGGCAGTGGTTGTTCCTGATCGAAGGCATTCCCAGCGTACTGCTGGGGGTGATGACGTTCTGGGCGCTGCCGAACAATCCGAAAGAAGCCAAATGGCTGAACAGCACCGAACAAACGCTGCTGGAAGGCGAACTGCGCCTGGACGATGCCGAGGGCAAAGACAGCAAACACAGCTTTCGTGACGGGTTCTTCAATCTGAAAGTGTGGATGCTCGGCGGCATCGACTTCTCGATTCTGCTCAGCGCCTACGCCATGGGCTTCTGGATGCCGACGTTCATCAAAAACGCCGGGGTCACCGACACTTTCCACATCGGCGTGTTAACCGCGTTGCCCAGCGTGGCGGCGTTGATCGGCATGCTGATGATCGGCGCCAGCTCAGACCGCCGTCGTGAACGTCGCTGGCACATCATCGTGCCCTTCTGGATCGGCGCCGTGGCCATGGCCGCCAGCCCGTTCTTCACCCATAACGTGGTCGCGACCGTCGCACTGTTTGCCGTCGCTTCGGCGGCGATCATTGGCGCCGTGCCGGTGTTCTTCAGCCTGCCGGCGACGTTCCTCAAAGGCCGGGCGGCGGCGACGGGGTTTGCCCTGGCGTGCTCGCTGGCGAACATCGCCGGGCTGGTGAGCAACTCGATGATGGGCATCGCCATCGACGTCACCGGCAGCAGCGCCGGGGCGTTGTGGTTCTTTGCCGGATGTTTGATCTTGAGCAGTTTGCTGGTGGTGGCGTTGCCGGCGAAGCTGGTGAACAGATAATCAAATCTAAAGCCTGTAGGAGCGTGGCTTGTCCCGCGATCGGCGACGCAGTCGTCGTGTACCCGGTAGATGCGGTGTATCAGGTGCAACGGGCGTCTGACTTTACGACTGCTGCGCAGCCGATCGCGGGACAAGCCACGCTCCTACACTGCTCATCGCATTCATCCAATAACAACGGTGGAAACCGCTCATGCAGGCGTTTTTGAAAAGCTGTGCCCTGGCCCTGACGCTCGGACTTTCCGCGACCTCCTTGCAGGCGGCGGAAAAGGTCATCTTCGACACCGATTTCAACGTACTCAACGACGACGGCCAGGCCTTCATCATGCTGGCGCAACTGCACGCGCAAAAGCGCATCGACCTGCTGGGCATGACCCTCGTCAGTGGCAACGCGTGGGTCGATCAGGAGCAGGTCGATGCGCTGAAGGCGGTCGAGCGCATGGGCGTGGAAAAGGACATCGGCGTGTACTCCGGCGCGGCATACCCGCTGCTGCACGACTTCGCCACCTATGAACAGGAAAAAGCCCTGTTCGGCGCAGGCTGGCCGGGGGCGTTCAAGACCCCGCGTCCGACCTCGGCCTCGCAGCTGGTATCCCCGCCGGACGGGCTTGCTACGCACACCACACTGCGCAGCGAATCCGCCGCCCAGTTCATCGTCGACAGCGTGAAGAAAAATCCTCACGAGGTGACCATTCTTGCCGTTGGGCCATTGACCAACATCGCTCTGGCGATTCGCAGCGCGCCGGAAATCGTGCCGCTGATCAAACGCATCGTGTACATGGGCGGCGCCATCGAGATTCCAGGCAACACGACGCCAGCGGCCGAATTCAACTGGTGGTTCGACCCCGAGGCCGCAAAAATCGTGCTGCGCTCGCCTATCGAGCACGTGATTTTCCCCAACGATGTCTGCGAAAAGGTCATCTTCGACGCCTCGGTTTACCAGCGCATCGTCGCCAGCAAAGGCGTGATTCCCGACCTGTACAAAACGGTGCTGGGGCCTGAGTTCGACAAGGATCCGAACCATCACAGCTTCACTTGGGACAGCCTGCCCGCGCTGTACCTGGTGCATCCGCAACTGGTCACCGAGTCAAAAGACCTGTGGGTCGATGTCGACGCCCACTTCGGACCGGATTACGGCCGCTCCATGGGCTACAAGAAAGGCGCGCCGGTCGGCACACAGAAGGCGAAAGTGGTGTACGCCGTGGACCAGAAAAAGTTCTGGGATGCATACGTGAATCTGGTCACTTTGCCTGCGCCGGTCAAACGCTGATCGCTTCAGCTCCTCGCGCTTCGCCTTTGCCGACGCAGAAGATGTCCAGGTGCAGCGGTGTCAGCCGATCAGGGCAGTCAGCTGCTGGCGCTGGGCATCGGTGAGCAAAGGCCCTCTGGCTGCCTCGGCGTTTTCCTTCATGTATTTCGGATTGCCCGTACCGGGAATCGCGCACGTCACCGCCGGGTTTGAGATCAGAAACTTCAGCGCCAGTTGCGTCCAACTCCTGGCCTGCACTTCTCCCGCCCAGCCCGGCAGCGGCGTGTTGCGCAATCGCCCCAGCAGGCCGCCGCCACCGAATGGCCGATTGCAGATCACTGCCACCCCCCGTTCACGGCACAGCGGCAGCAGCCGCGCTTCGACCGAGCGATCGTCCAGCGCGTAATTGATCTGCAGAAAATCGAACGCCTCGGCCTTCAGCGCAGCTTCCACCTCGGCGTAGGCCGACGGGGTGTAGTGCGTCAGACCGATGTAGCGAATGCGCCCGTCCTCTTTCCACTCACGCAGCGTCGGCAGGTGGGTCTTCCAGTCCAGCAGGTTGTGGATCTGCATGAGGTCAATGCGCTGGGTCCGCAACAGCCGAAACGAAGCTTCCATCTGGGCGATGCCTTCGTCGCGTCCCCGGGTCCAGACCTTGGTCGCCAGGAACGCTGGCGAGGACGGCTGATGGATCGCCAGCAACTCGCCGGTGGTTTCCTCGGCGCGGCCATACATCGGCGAACTGTCGATCAGGGTCCCGCCCGCATGGAACAACTGATCCACCACCGCAGGCAGCAGTTTGTAAGCGTCGCTGCCGGGCTCGACATCAAACCCGCGATAGGTGCCAAGTCCGATTATCGGCAAGGCTTCGCCGCTGGATGGAATGTCTCGCGTGAGCATGTTCCGTTCTCCTGCTTGACCGGGCGATGGGCCGGGTTGTGGCGGTTCGGATGCTGTGGCGACGGCGCCGGAGTTGGCGGCCGCTGATTCAAAAACCAATGCCGCTGACGCACCTGCTGCCAGGGTGAGCAGTCGTCTGCGGGTGAGCAGGTGTCGGTCGGTCACAGGTATGTCTCCGGGTAGGTCGGACGTGAGCGCACAGTGATTGATCGACCCCTTGCGCGCGCCGTCGGTTCAAGTCGGTACGACCACCTGCGCAGATCGGGGGAACGCTGGTCAGCCTGATGCGTCACAACTGCATCTTGAACACTGGAGGACACCAAATGAAAACCGTCATCACCCTGAACGAACTCCCCAACGCCGACCTGCGCACCTTCACCGAAGTCTGGTTGACTACGCCGACCGCCGTTCGCGAACCCCACCACACCGATGACGAACTGTGCCTGTGGCGCGCCAACCAAGTCTTCTCCCACGACATGCTCAGCGAAGGCACCCATGGCCAGAACGTCATGCCGGTCTGGCTCGTCGTCGACAACATTGATAACCCCGACCAAGTCCTGGAAGTCGAAACCCAGGTACGAGAAAGACTGCTGACCGCCGGGCTGGACGGAGAATTTTATCCGGCTGAGGTAGGCGAGCGGACTGACCGGGTCAAGTAATCGGATGGCGCATTGTTGCGACTGACGCACACCGTCCATGTTTGAACTCGGTCCGTAGGAGCCGGCTTGCTGGCGAACGCATTGGGTCAGGCACTTCAAGGGTGACCGATCTCACGGGTTCGCCAGCAAGCCGGCTCCTACAAATCCCTGTTTGATCCTACATGCCAGGCGCGCCTGAAATCGTCGCCCCCAGGACCTTCCGCGCCTTACCCTGATGGCCTAAGCGCGTCCGGTCGCTCTTAAGCCGGCGGCGCTGCGCCCAGGCGTTTCCACATCGGTTTGGTCAGGCGCTGGTTGTGCTTGTAACCGGCCCACGGATCAGCCTTCAGCTTGCGCAACCGCTGCTGCAGGTTGGCGATGTTCCACTGCGCCGACGACTTCACCTGGGTCAGCTCATCACGGCTGATGGGTACCGACACCGGCAACCCCGGCCGCGCCCTGGCTGAATAGGCCACAACCGTACTGGCGCCCCGGCTGTTACGCAGGTAATCGATAAAGATCTTGCCCACCCGGTTCTTCGGCCCGGACGTCGCGGTGAATCGGTCCGGCAACTCCCTCGACATGAATTGCGCCAGCGCCTTGGCAAAGGCTTTGACCGTTTCCCAATCGGCCCGGCGCGCCAGCGGCACAACGATGTGCATGCCCTTGCCGCCACTGGTCTTGACGTACGCATCAAGGCCCAGCTCGTCGAGGGTCGACAAGGTGAGCTGCGTGGCTTCGATCATGCTGCGCCACGGCAGCTGATCGTCCGGGTCGAGATCAAGGACGAAGTGGTCCGGCAGCTCGATCTGGTCGTAGGTCGCGCCCCAGGTGTGCAGTTCAATGGTGCCCATCTGCGCCGCACCGACCAGCGACTTGACGCTGTCGATCTCCATCAAACGCGCATGACCGGGGTCGAGCTTGGGGTCCAGCTGCTTGATGTTGGGGATCGCCATGCGCTCGGAATGCTTCTGGAAAAACTGCTCGCCTTCCACGCCCTCGGGGCAACGCAACAACGCCACAGGCCGGTGGTCGAGGTGGGGCAGAATCCAGTCGGCCACCGATTCGTAATACTGCGCCAGCTCGATCTTGTGCAAACCACTCTCTGCGTCGATCACCCGTTCGGGATGACTGACCATCACCCCGGCCACCTCGATGCGGTCCTTGCCGGCGCGCCTGCTGGCCGGCCTGGATTTCTCGGCTGAAGAATCGGCACTGGACGCGGATTTGGTGCTCGACGCTTTGGCCTTGGCGGCACGGGGCTTGAACGGCGCTTTGATGTCCTTCGGCGGTATCGGGTGCTCGTGGACCACTTCGCTGGCCGGCTTGTCGCTGCGCAACGAGACAAACGCTGAGTGACGAATGATCCCGTCGCGGGTCCATTCGCCGAACTCGACTTCCGCCACCAGTGTCGGTTTTATCCAGTGCACGCCCCGGGCCTGGGCGCTGGTCACCTTTTTCTCCAGCGGCGACGCGTCCTGTTCCAGCGGTTTCATCTGCTCCAGCAACTCGCCAAGCATCTGCTTATTGAAACCAGTGCCGACCCTGCCGGCATACACCAGGCCCGCGCCCTCCTCGTTCACCGCCAGCAACAGCGCGCCGAAGCCATTGCGTGCGCCCTGGGGTTTGGTGAAGCCGACGACGACGAACTCCTGCCGCAGCTTGCACTTGAGCTTGATCCAGTCGGCATTGCGTTTGGACTGGTACACGCTGCCGGCACGCTTGCCGATGACGCCTTCGAGGGACATCAGACTGGCGCTTTCGATGATGTCGCGATGGCCTGCCGAGAAGGCTTCGGAGAACCGCAGCAGGCCCTTTTTCTGTCGTCCCACCACTTTCTTCAACGCCGCGCGGCGGTCTTCGACGGGCGTTTCGCGCAGGTCTTCCCCATTCAGGAAAGGAACGTCAAACAGGTAATAGAGGATGTCCATGCTGCGGTCGATGTCGAACGCATTCTGCAACGCCTGAAAATCCGGCAACCCGGCGTCGTTGAGGACGACGACCTCGCCGTCCAGCCAGGTGTTGTCCAGCTTCAAATCGCCGACAGCCTTGGCCTGCAACGGCAGGCGCTCGGTCCAGTCATTGCCGTTGCGGGTGAAGAACTTCACCTGGCCATCAATGATGCGGGTCAGGATCCGGTAACCGTCGTATTTGATTTCGTAGAGCCATTCACCTTCGGGCGGAGCGTCCATCAGCGTCGCCAACTGCGGCGAGAGTTTGGCCGGCACGCCGCTCTTTTTGGGCGACGGTGCTCTGGCTTTCTTTTCCACTGGCTTTTTTGCGGGCTTCGTACTGGCCGAGGTTTTACTGGCGGGTTCAGACGCCGCCGATTGACGTTTGGCGTTCTTGGCCGGGTTACGTCCCTCGCCCACCGTTGCGCCACTGACCACGCTCTCCGGTTTGTCGACGACGATGTCGTAGTCTTCGCCCGAGCGCACGGCGTCGTCCTTTTCCTTGATCAACAGCCACTGTTCCTTGTCGCTGTTGCCCGGCAAACGGGTCCGCACCAACGCCCAGTCGCCGCTGAGTTTTTCGCCGATCAGGGTGAATTTAAGTTTGCCGGCCTTGTAGGTCTCCTGCGGGTCGCCGTGGGGCTGCCAGATGCCGCGATCCCAGACAATCACCTCGCCGGCGCCATATTCACCCTCGGGAATGCTGCCCTCAAAACTGCCGTAATCCAGCGGATGATCTTCGACGTGCACCGCCAGGCGCTTGTTTTTCGGGTCCAGACTTGGCCCCTTCGGCACCGCCCAGCTTTTCAGCGTGCCATCCAGCTCAAGGCGAAAGTCGTAGTGCAGATTGCGCGCATCGTGCTTGTGAATGACGAAACTCAGCGCCTTGCCTTTCTTGCTTCGCGTCTTGCCCTCGCTTTCCGCAGGCTCGGACGTGACATCGAAGTTGCGCTTGCGGGTGTATTCACTCACAGGTTTTGTCATAACGATGAACCTCTGCGCAGTGGAACGGTGCATCTTTCAACGCTACAACAGGACACGCGTTCAAGAGGCCTTGGTGGTCTTCTTCCGGGGCGGTGCACGGCGTTTCGCCGGTGCATCACCCTTTGATTCGGCCTTGGCTTTGCTGGCGGGTTTGGCTTTTGCAGGCGCTTTGGCCGCGCCGCTGCGCCCGCCCAGGCTGCGCTTGAGCAGTTCGGTCAGGTCGATGACATCAGCCGACTTGCGCTCGGTGTCGCCGGCGTCGGTCTCGACGTTCTCGATCTTGCCTTCGCGGGCCTTGGTTTCCACCAGCGACATGATCTGGTCCTGGAAGGTGTCGCGGTATTCCTCGGCATCGGGCGTCCACTCGGTGCTCATGTCCTTGATCAGGCGCTTGGCCATGTCCAGCTCGCTCTTGCTGAGCTTGACATCGGTGGCCTCCTTGGGCAGCTCAAGGCTGTCGAGCCCGCGCACTTCCGAGGGCCAGCGCAGCAGCACGAGGACGATCGCCGATTCCAGCGGCATCACTGCCGCCAGGTGCTGGCTAGTGCGAATCACTACATGGGCCAGCGCCACCTTGCCGGTATCGACCAGCGACTGTCTCAACAGCGCATAGACTTTTTCGCCGCGTTTGTCGGGGGCCAGGAAGTACGGCGTGTCGATGTGCTGAAGCGGAATCTGATCGCTGTCGACGAAACCGAAGATGTCGATGGTCTGGGTCGATTTCGGGTGCGCCGAGCGAATCTCCTCCTCGCTGATGACGACGTAGCGGCCCTTTTCGTACTGCACGCCTTTGACGATGTTTTCTTTATTGATCTCCTTGCCGGAGACCTTGTTGATGCGCTTGTAACCGACCGGGTCCATGCTGCGCTTGTCCAGCCAGTCGAAATCGACACCTTGCCGGGACGTCGCCGACACCAGCGCCACAGGAATATGCACCAGCCCAAAACTGATCGCGCCTTTCCAGATTGCCCGAGGCATAGTTTTAATTTCCGATGGGGTGTGAGGGGGTATGTGTAAGCAGTGACCGAAGCGCACTCGGAAAAGTTTCGGCCGAGCGACCGGAGCGTCACTATTATCGGGGGCTGCCCGGCTTTTGTGCGGCCACGGTCTCGGGCTGCACGCCGCACGGATCAACACTGCGCTATTCCCCGGCGCCTCTTCTTAACGCAATGAAAAAGCGTTAACCTCGCGCCACTCTTTTCTGCACGCCTTACCAGAGCCGTGTCGGCCAGGCCTGCGAACTCACCGGTGTCCCCATGACCTCCATTTCTCCCGCAACCCACGGCGCCACGATGACCAAGGGCCTGGCGATGCTGTTCGCCTTCTGCTGCGGCGCGATCGTTGCCAACCTGTATTACGCACAGCCCATCATTGGCTTGATTGCCCCGGACATCGGGCTGTCCGGCACTTTGGCCAGCTTCATCGTGTCGCTGACCCAGATCGGCTATGCCCTTGGCCTGTTCTTCCTGGTGCCGCTCGGCGACTTGCTGGAAAACCGCCGCCTGATGATCGTCACCACCGGCGTCGCCATTCTCAGCCTGCTCAGCGCCGCCTTCGCACAAACGCCCAATCTGTTCCTGCTCGCCTCGCTATTGGTGGGTTTCAGCTCGGTGGCGGTGCAGATTCTAGTGCCACTCGCCGCCAACCTCGCGCCGGAAGAAACACGCGGGCGCGTGGTCGGCAGCATCATGGGCGGCCTGCTGCTGGGCATTCTGCTGGCCAGGCCCGCTGCCAGTCTCATCGCCGACCACTTCGGCTGGCGCGCGGTGTTCGGCACGGCCGCCGCGGTGATGCTGCTGATCAGCGTGGTGCTGGCGACCACCATTCCTAAACATCAGCCTGCCCACAGCGCCACCTATGGCCAGTTGCTCAAATCATTATGGACCTTGCTGCGCAAACAGCCGGTTCTGCGCCAGCGCGCGTTTTATCAGGCGTGCATGTTCGCCACCTTCAGCCTGTTCTGGACCGCCGTGCCGCTTGAGCTCGCGCGAAATCACGGCCTGTCGCAAAGCCAGATCGCCCTCTTCGCCCTGGTCGGGGCCATCGGCGCGATTGCCGCGCCCATCGCCGGCCGCCTGGCCGATGCCGGCCACACCCGCGTCGCCAGCCTGTGCGCCATGCTGTTCGCCGCATTGAGCTTTCTGCCCAGCCTGATCGAACCGGGCTACGCCGTGATCGGCATGGCCGTCACCGGGGTCATCCTCGATTTCTGCGTGCAGATGAACATGGTCCTCGGCCAGCGCGCGGTCTACGCCCTGGATGCCAAAAGCCGCAGCCGGCTCAACGCGCTTTACATGACCAGCATCTTTATCGGTGGCGCGATCGGCTCGGTGGTGGCGAGCGCGCTGTATGACCATGGTGGCTGGGTCTGGATCGTGATCGTGGGGAGTGTATTTCCGGTGTTGGCGTTGTTAGGGTTTTTGAAGAACTCACGGCCATGAAGAACGGAGCACGACACGCGCAGGATGCTCAGGCCATAGGCGTGGGGCGCTGATTGCAGGCCAAGAAAAAACCGCCAATTCGGCGGTTTTCTTATGTAGGTTCAGCCCCTGAACCCAGCCATGGGGCCGGCGGGTTCAAGGTCTCTTCCAATTTCGATCGCTACGCGCAGAAAATGCAGCTGAGCTTGGGCATACTCCGCAGCACGCTTGTGCGCTTCGGCACTGAATTCCGTCATTTCCCGAATCTTGGCCTTGCGTTTCTTAATGTTCATGCGCACCTCCCTGCGTTGGTCCTGACGGATACCTAGAACGAAAAAACCGCCAGTTCGGCGGTTTTCTATTGAAGCGTCAGCCCCTGTAACCAGCCATCGGGCCGGCGGGTTCAAGCTCTCTTTCATTCTCGAGCGCTCCGCGCAGAAAGTGCATCTGCGAGGGGATTATTTCAACAGCGCGCTTGCGCGCTTCGGCACGGAACTCAGCGATCGACTGCAGTTTTTCTCTGCGTTTCCTTGTGTTCATGAGCACCTCCCTGCCCTGGTTGTGAAAATCATATTATGAACGACCTGCCGAAATGACAAGGCATCCATCCGCATCGAACTGGAAACCTAACCTTTGGTAGTAACTCACCGCACCTGGCTCGGGACTCTCAATCTGGATGATTTCACATCCCAGCATCCTTGCGTAAACACCTACCGCTAGAAACATCAACCGGGCCACCAGTCCTTTTAGGGGATGGTTCGTGTTCGGCTGCCCCTCGAGCAGGATAACCTTGATCCGCAAACGACTCCTTCGCGGTGTTGCATAACACAAACCGCAAAGCTCCTCGGCATACCATAGGGCGAGATCAAGCCCTTTGGCATCTTTGCGTTTCCAGCGCGGTACGGCCCCCCATGGGTAAGAGCTGCCATACCACCCATGACTGATCTCTATCGCGACTGAATCTATAGGCGCAAAGCGTATTAACCCCCCATTAACGCCAAGCGCGTTTAGCTTGAGCGAGTTGCCAACGGCGTTATTGACCTGATGGCGCGCCTCCGATCTTGCGATCTGATCGCGCAGTTTGGTGTCCTTTCCATTCCTTCTCATCGCCAAATTCGCCCAAACCCGAGGTAGCGGATGATGGCGAAAGCATCAGATAAACCTGCGGTACATATTTATCGCGACCGAAATTTTAGCCTTCCGAACGATCAACTCTTTCCGGTTTGCCGCCTGTACCCTCTGATCAAGGCGTTTGCGCCGCAGATCCAAAATTTGCGGGGTTGGTGACGAATCAAGGCCTATTCGTCGATCAGACAATCGCCTCAAACCCCCTTCTCGAATCCTCAATCAACGCATCCATACCCTTCAGCCTGGTGTGCAGCCTAAGCGGCGAATTCAGACGCTTGTCCGGGGCGTTATATGCCTGCTGACTTTAGCGACGATGCCGTTGGCGCGCCGGGTGTATGAACTGATTCGTGGCAGTCAGGGCCTGTAGCGGCCCTGACCTCTTCCACGTAGTTATTTTTGCAGTTGCGCTTCCAGCCAGTGCTTCAAATCCGCCACCTCAGCCGTTGTAATCGTATGCCCTGCCCCGGCGTAGGAATGAAACTCGGGAACGATCAGCAGATTCTCCAGCACCGCCTTGGCGTCGGTTGCGCCCGAGTACGCCACGCGGGTGTCGGCCGAGCCGTGGCCGATGAACACTTTCAGCGATTTCAGGCGCTCATCGGGTTTCAGGCGTGAATGGAGGGACGCGAGAATCTTGCCGCTGAGCGGTGCGATGCCATGCACCAGTTCCGGGTATTGCAGGCCGATCTGGTAGCTCATCATCGCGCCCTGGCTGAAGCCGACCAGGATCACTTTATCGGGCTGGGTCTGATATTTCTCGGTGGCCTGTTCGATAAAGGTTCGCAGCAGGTCGGTGCTTTTGTCGACGTCGCTGGTCACGCCTTCGTATTCGGCCTGATCGGTGTCCTGGGTGAACCACTTGTAGCCACCGCCGTCGACTTCCTGCGGCGCACGCACGGAGAGATAGGTGTAACTCGGGGAGAGATCGTTTTTGATATCGAGCAGGTCGCGCTCGTCGCTGCCGTAGCCGTGCAGGAAAATGATGAGGGGTCTGTCTTTGGATTCAGCGGGCGCCGCCGCCACGTACGGCAGCGCTAGATCGGTGAGCAGCGCAGGTTCTGCGTGGGCCATGCCAGTGAACATGCAAAGCAGCGCGGCGAAAAACTTCATCATCGTAGTGAGCCTTTTTGCGAAAAACGTCGGACTCATCATACGCAGCATGTCGCGAATGTCAGCCCGTCAGTGATCGAATGGAGCTGTCGGGGGGCTGTACGGTGGAGGGTTTTCATGTTGGCGGGGGTTGGGGAATACGCACAGGCTCGAAGTACAACGGAACGGCCGAATACCCTCTGCGGTCTAGGGATAAGCACATCAGTCCGTCGCCGAACCAAGGAGCACCCGTGAATATTTTTGAAGCCCTGAGAGAAAGTCATGACCGGCAACGCGGCTATGCCGATGCCTTGATCCAAACCCATGGCGACAGCAAGGAACGTGTCGACGTCTATAAGCAGCTGAAAGCTGAACTCCAGGCCCATGCAATCGCCGAAGAGCGCTTCTTCTATATACCGCTGATGCAGTCCGATAACGGTATCGACCTCAGCCGCCATGCCATTTCCGAGCATCACGAAATGGACGAAATGATGGAAGAGCTCGACGAAACCGAGATGTCCAGCCCGTCCTGGATGGCCACGGCCAAGAAGCTGTCGGAGAAGGTTCATCACCACCTGAAGGAAGAAGAGCAGAAGTTCTTCCAGTCGGCGGGCAAACTGCTGGACGACAAGCAGAAAGAGTCGCTGGCCGGTGAGTATCAGAAGGAGTATGAAGAGCAACTGGCTGAAGCTTGAGCCGCTCTGAATGCTGAAAGCCCCGACTGTTCGGGGCTTTTTTTGGCTGTGTTTTTGATGCCGTATTTTGCTGGCGATGCGCTCTTGGTGGTGAAGAGTGGTTGGTTATGGGTGGGTCGGAGTGCGCAAGAAGTTGCGCACTCCGAAGCTCAAATTTGGCTGCTAGATGCTCTGCAGGCCACGTCGTGCATGGCCTGCAGACGAGTGCGCAAGAAGTTGCGCAGGGGTGCGCAACTTCTTGCGCACTTTTACTTTGTTCTTAGGGTTGGCGTTCGCTAAAACCCGTCATTTTCCTTCTTAAGCTATTGATTTTGCTTGGCTAATTCATAACTGGCACAAGCCTTGATATCTCCGTGCCCCCCGGATTGGCATTCACGCCATTTCGGTTGGTTTTTTGAGCACGGAGAGCATCCTTGGCAACCCCCTTAAATCTTCACGTTGGTGGCGATAAGCGCGAACCCCAAGTCGCGATTGTTCCGCTTGATCAAATTCAGGTCGAAGACGTTGGTCTTGGTGCGGCGAACGTCGATGCCTGGCTGCAGGACATCAGCGGCGGGGTTGTCACGCTTGAGCGGATCAAGACCGTGGCCGGCGGGCTGCCGGTGGTGGGCAACATCATGGCGCTGGTCGATGCGCTGAACGACATCGTCCGGCTGGCGACCAGTGACGAGCGTGACCCGTTGGACTGGGTCAGTTTAGGCATCAACCTGATCGGCATGGTGCCCATTCCGCCGGGCATGGCGGCGGCGCGGATGAGCCTCCGGCCGATGCTGTTTCTGGTGCGTCAGGAGATGCGGCAGGCCGGCAAGGTGGTGCTGGGCGATGCACTGATCGAGATTCTGATCGGGCATCTGAATGCCACCATTGTCGGGACGCTTGATGATTTTGTGACTCAGGCGCACGGGAAGCTTCCCGGGATTCTTGAGGATGCGGGGAAGCTTGGGGAAGGCGTGCTGTTTGAGATCGCTGCTGGCTTGGAGAGCTTGGTAGACCCAAAACTGAACGCCAAGGCCGATTTGCTTGAGGCGGGGCAGTTGGCTCATGCCGCAGGCGATCTTTGGGCCTACGACCCTCAGGCCGCGATTGGCAATATCTTCGTCGCGGCT
>NZ_JBTOPV010000016.1:0-81870 GCF_055284355.1 Pseudomonas sp. HP_01
GGCTGCGCTGCGACCTCCGCCCACCATCTCTTTCTTTTGCTCGAGTGGGCTGTCAGCCCCTCTCCGGCCGGCCCCCCCCCCCCCGCTCCTACAGGGTGGGTGTCGCTCAAAAGCCGTGTTCAGTAAGCGAAATCACTTGGCGCCCCAGACGCCACTCAACGCCTGCAACGCTGAACCGCCCGCGCCTTGCTGACCGAGGTACTGCAGAATCACCGGCACGAACTGGCTGACCATGCTGCTGTTCATGCCCAGCGCGCTGAACGCCTTGTTCACATCGCCCATGCTCTGCACGTCGCCCAGCGCGCTGTCGAGGGCAGAGTTGCTGCTTCCGGAATTGCCCAGCAGACCGCCAAGACCACTCAGGCTGCCGAGAGCCGATGTGCCGGCCAGTTGATCAAGGCCTGGCACCGATTTGCTCAGTTGCGAATAGTCATTGCCGGCGAGCTTGTTCTTGGCCAGACCCAACAAGGCGCCGGTCCCGCCCACGGCTTGCTCCGGCGTGACGTTCAATTGTGTGCCCAGCGTGTTCAATAGCCCGGCGGCCTCAGGCGCGGCGGTTGCCTTTTGCTGACCTCCAGTGGCGTTGGAAACAGCATTGGCCGCGTCATTCAGATTGAAAGCGAAGACCGGCGTGGCTGCCAGCGCCATCAGGCTCGCCAGCGCAGCACCACGTACATTTCTCATTGAAACTTTCATCGCAACAACCTCGTTTGCCAGGAGACCGGCATGGCCGGGTAAACACGCGTTGGACCGCCCCTCGGAGGGAAGTTCCACGCAGTGCCTCAGGGTTTGCTGACATAAAACAACCGCTGCGGCTCGAAGGTCCGCGCCAGCCGTTGATCCGCCGCCGTCGAGCCCGCCTGCAGGAGCCGGTGGCGAATGAACGCCTTATCGAAATGCTCACCGTTGTGAAGCTTCTCGCGCAGGCTGATCAAGCGCGTACCGCCCTGATGATCGGCACCGCGATATAGCGGTTCACTGAAGAGGCGCACCTGAGGGTCGGGGCTACCTCCGGTGGATTTCACCTGAACCTGGGTAATGATCGCGAAACCGGACAGCCAGGGCGACCAGAGCCGGGAAATGTCGGCTGCGAAACACTCACCCGGGGTGAAGTCAGCCTCGCAGTCCGCCAGCTCGCGGTAGGTCGGTGCGACGCGCACATGTTGGCGATACGCAGCGCGGTATCCAGCCTCGCACAGCGGCGGCGCAACCCCGCCCCAGATACACGCGTTCGGATTTTCAAAGAACATTTCCGACGATACCCAGCCCGATGTGACAGGCACCAGGTGAGCGCTGGTCAGCGTGGCAGGCAAGACAATGAGCGGCATTGCGACGAGGAAATGAATCGAGGTTCTGACGCACCAGACAAACATGCATGACTCACCAGCTGAAAAACGGGCCGGACAAATAGCACGGAGAAAAGGCCGCTGAAACAAGCGGGAATGGAATTCAAGCGCACCGCAATCATTTTCAGAAACGCCCTACAAATGCAGGGCTAGAGCCCTACGTCAAGCATAAAAAAAGCGACCCGAAGGTCGCCTTTTGTGAGGGTCAGAGGATCATGCGGCGCTGAACAGTTTGTGTGGGTCGATGACGAATTTCTTCGGCACCCCGGCATCGAATTCGCCGTAACCGCGCGGGGCGTCGTCGAGGCTGATCACTTCCACACCCACCACGTCGGCAATGTTGATGCGGTCCCACATGATGGCCTGCATCAGTTGGCGGTTGTACTTCATGACCGGTGTCTGCCCGGTGTGGAAGCTGTGGGATTTTGCCCAGCCCAGACCGAAACGAATGCTCAGCGCGCCGACCTTGGCGGCAGCGTCCACGGCGCCCGGGTCTTCCGTCACGTAAAGACCTGGAATACCAATCTTGCCGGCGACGCGAACCACCCCCATCAGCGAGTTGAGTACAGTGGCCGGTGCCTCGGCCTTGGCGCCCGCATGTCCATGGCCGCGCGCTTCGAAACCCACGGCATCGACGGCGCAGTCCACTTCAGGCTCGCCCAGCAGATCGGCGATCTGCTCGTGCAGCGGGGTGTCTTTGGACAGGTCGGCGATTTCGAAACCCTGTGCTTTGGCATGCGCCAGACGCACCGGGTTGACGTCACCGACGATAACGACTGCCGCGCCGAGCAAGCGGGCAGACGCCGCAGCGGCAAGCCCCACGGGACCGGCACCGGCGATGTACACCGAGCTGCCCGGACCCACACCGGCAGTGACCGCTCCGTGATAACCGGTTGGCAGGATGTCGGAAAGGCAGGTCAGGTCGCGGATCTTCGACATGGCTTTGTCGCGATCAGGAAGTTTGAGCAGGTTGAAGTCAGCGTAGGGCACGAGCACGTATTCGGCCTGGCCGCCGGTCCAGTCGCCCATGTCGACATAACCGTAGGCACCGCCGGCGCGGGCCGGGTTAACGGTCAGGCAAACGCCGGTGTGTTGCTCTTTGCAGGAGCGGCAACGGCCGCAGGCGACGTTGAACGGCACAGACACCAGATCGCCGATCTTGAGGTTTTCGACGTCGCTGCCCTTCTCGATCACTTCACCGGTGATTTCGTGACCCAGTACGAGGCCGACCTGGGCGGTCGTCCGGCCACGCACCATGTGTTGATCGGAGCCACAAATGTTGGTGGATACCACGCGCAAGATCACCCCGTGCTCGATCTTCTTGCCGCGCGGGTCCTGCATTTTGGGATAGTCGATTTTCCGTACTTCGACCTTGCCTGCGCCGAGATACACCACACCACGATTACCAGACATACATGTCACCTCTTTATTTGTTGTTGTAGAAGAGAGTGGATCGGGTTTCGAGCGGCAAGCTACAAGCCGCAAGAAGTGCGCACGCCGCCTTCTCTTGCGGCTTGAAGCTTAAAGCTTGCAACTACCCCCTACAGCACCACCGTCCTGTTGGCATTGAGAAACACCCGTCGCTCGATGTGGTAACCCACTGCACGCGCCAGGGTCAGGCCTTCGATGTCGCGGCCCTTGGCGATCAGGTCTTCAGGGTAGTGACTGTGGTCTACCACTTCCACGCCCTGGGCGATGATCGGCCCTTCATCCAGGTCGTTGTTGATGTAATGCGCTGTCGCGCCGACCAGTTTCACGCCCTTGTTGTAGGCCTGGTGATACGGCTTGGCGCCTTTGAAACCCGGCAGCAGCGAGTGATGAATGTTGATCGCCTTGCCGTCCAGCTTGCGGCACAGCTCCGGCGACAGCACCTGCATGTAGCGGGCAAGCACCACCAGTTCGGCGCCGGTGTCTTCGATCACCTTCATCACCCTGGCTTCCTGGGCCGGTTTGTCATTGGGGTCGAGTGGGAAATGGTAGTAGGGAATGTCGTGCCAGCGCGCCAGCGGTTCGAGGTCCGGGTGATTGGAAACGACGGCGACCACGTCCATGGACAGCTGATTGATGCGCTGGCGGTAGAGCAGATCGTTGAGGCAGTGGTCGGCCTTGGACACCATGATCACCACCTTCGGGCGGTAGTTCGGGGCGGTGAGTTCGAAGATCATGCCGAAGGATTCGCCGCGCTCGGCCAGGCCTGCACGGAAAGACGCTTCGTCAAACCCGTCCGGTTGGCGGAATTCGACGCGAATGAAGAATCGGCTGGACAGCCGGTCATCGAACGAATGGTGCTCAGTGACGTAACAGCCCTGCTCGAAGAGATAACGCGTCACCGCGTCCACCGTGCCCAGCACGCTGGGGCAGTCGGCGGTCAGAATCCAGGTATCGGGGGCGCGGCTCATAGGTATTCCTTGATCGTTCCCACGCTCCGCGTGGGAATGCAGTGGCTCATCGTTCCCACGCTCTGCGTGGGAATGCAGTTCAGGACGCTCCGCGTCCAATGTCGAGTGACGCGGAGCGTCGCGGGAGGCGTTACCACGCGAAGCGTGGGAACGATCAAATCAAGCAGCAACGCCCAAACCATATTCCGCGCTCGCATCCTGCAACCACAGCCACCAGTAATCGGCGAAGCTGCGGCGGATGACCAGTTCCCAGGTCTCTTCGCCGGTACGGCGGATCACCAACTGCGATTTGGCGAACACGGTGCCGATGGCCTTGCCTACCGGGAAGTTGTTCGGGTGTACGTCGTAGCTGGTGGATTTCATCAGCACTTCGCGGACTTTCGGGCCGGTCAGCTCCAGCAGCGATTGCCCGCCGCTGACGTTGACGACAGCGATGTGCAAACCGGCGAGCGCTTCACGCAGCTTCTGCTCGACGGCGAATTCTTCACCGGTCGGCACGATCAGCAGCCACTCATCCGGGCCAAGCCACTGGATCGAACTGTCACCGCTGGACACCAGCGCCAGCGCACCCGGCAACTCCATGCCCAATGCCTTATGCACGCCCGCCGCGAACGCCGGATCGTGGCCATTGCCACGGATGGTCAGGTGACCAAGCAGTTTTTTCTCCCGCAGCACGACGCCCGGATTGCTGCGGCCCTTGCCGATCAGGCTTTTAAGGTCAGCATGAAACAGCGGCGACTCGGCTTTGGCCTCGGTCGTTGGCCGCTGTTGGTAAACGTTGGCTGTGGTCATAGAGCACCTGTGTTGAATTCTGTTGTTTCAGTGAACGCAGACCTTGTAGGAGCGCGCTTGCCCGCGAATGGTATTTCTGACGACAGAGCTTTATCGGATGTACCTGGTTTCGCGAGCAAGCGCGCTCCTACAATTGATCGCGTTCCTCTGTAGGAGCCGGCTTGCTGGCGAACCGATCCGGCAACGCGACGTGTAAGACACACCGCGCGCGCCCACCGATCACTCCACGTTCTGCTGATCACCCTTCGGATCGAAGAACACCGAGGACACGATCTCCGCCTCGATCACCGACCCATCCGCCAGCGGCGCAAACACCCGCTCGCCCATGCGCTTCAGCCCGCCCTTCACAACGCCCATGGCGAACGAATAGCCCAGCGAGTTGGCCGTATAACTCGACGTCACGTGGCCCACCATCTTCATCGGGATCGACTGCTTCGGATCGAATACCAGTTGCGCGCCCTCCGGCAGCCACTGGGTCGGATCAATCGGCTTCAGGCCGACGAGTTGCTTGCGATCTTCCCGCACGCAGTCCTCACGGTTCATGCCGCGCTGGCCGATCCACGAGAAAGGCTTGGTGCGACCGACACACCAGCCCATGTTCAGATCGTCCGGGGTCATCGAGCCGTCGGTGTCCTGGCCGACGATGATGAAGCCCTTCTCGGCCCGAAGGACGTGCATCGTTTCAGTGCCGTACGGGGTCAGGTTGTACTGCTTGCCGGCTTCGGCGATTTTTTCCAGAACGCCCATGGCGTAGTCGGCCTGGATGTTCACTTCGTAGGAAAGCTCACCGGTAAACGAAATCCGGAACACCCGCGCCGGCACACCACCGACCAGACCTTCTTTCCAGGTCATGAACGGAAACGCTTCACGGCCCAAGTCGATGTCGGTCACTTCGCTGAGCAGCTTGCGGCTGTTCGGGCCCGACAGCGTCAGGGTCGCGTAGTGGTCGGTGACGGACGTGAAGTACACCTTCAGGTCCGGCCATTCCGTCTGTTGATAGATTTCCAGCCACTGCAGGACGCGTGCAGCGCCACCGGTGGTGGTGGTCATGATGAAGTGGTTGTCGGCGATGCAGGCGGTCACGCCGTCGTCGAAGACCATGCCGTCTTCCTTGCACATCAGGCCGTAACGCGCTTTGCCCACATCAAGCTTGGTCCAGGCGTTGGTGTAGATGCGGTTCAGAAACTCACGTGCATCCGGGCCTTGAATGTCGATCTTGCCCAGCGTCGATGCGTCCAGCAGACCGACGCTGTCGCGCACGGCCTTGCATTCACGGCGCACGGCGGCGTGGATATCTTCACCGGCTTTGGGGAAATACCACGGACGCTTCCACTGCCCGACATCCTCGAATTCGGCGCCGTTCTTCACGTGCCACGCATGGAGCGCGGTGAAGCGCACAGGCTCGAAGACGTGACCGCAGTGACGGCCGGCAATGGCGCCGAACGTCACCGGCGTGTAGTTCGGGCGGAACATGGTGGTGCCCATTTCCGGGATCGATACGTTCAGCGAGCGGGCCGCGATGGCCAGGCCGTTGACGTTGCCGAGCTTGCCCTGATCGGTACCGAAACCCAGCGCGGTGTAGCGTTTGACGTGCTCGACGGACTCAAAGCCCTCGCGGGTCGCCAGTTCGATGGCCGCTGCGGTGACGTCATTCTGCAGGTCGACGAATTGCTTCGGCGCGCGGGCTGTGCCCTTTTCGTGCGGGACTTGAAACAGCGCCAGTGTTGGTTCTTCCACACGACTCAGGGCTTTGGGCAGTACGCCTTCGACCGGTTTGAAACCGGCTTCGCTGGCGGCACGAACACCCCCCTCAAAACCGTCGGCCAGCGAGTCGCCGAGGGCGTAAACGCCGTTCACACCACCGACGCAGACACGTTTCTGCGGCGCTTCACCTGGCACGAAACCGAGGATGTCTTCGCGCCAGACCGGCTTGCCGCCCAAGTGCGAGGCCAAGTGAACGATCGGACTGTAACCTCCGGAGCTGGCCACCAGATCGCAGTCGAGCCATTCGCCCGGGCTGGCGACCTTGTGGGCTTTGACGTCGATGGCGGCCACGCGGGCGGCACTGACGCGCTTGCTGCCACGGGCTTCCACCACGGCGCTGCCGGTCAGAATACGAATGCCTTTGGCACGGGCTTCTTCGACCAACGCACCGCGCGGGTTGTGACGCGCATCGGCGACGGCGACCACCTGCAGGCCAGCGTCGAGCCAGTCCAGCGCCACGCGATAGGCGTAATCGTTGTTGGTCGACAGCACCAGTTTCTTGCCCGGCGCCACACCATAACGGCGCACGTAAGTGGAAACCGCGCCGGCCAGCATGTTGCCCGGCACATCATTGTTGCCGTAAACCAGCGGACGCTCGTGGGTGCCGCTCGCCAGCACCACGCGCTTGGCGCGAACCCGGTGCATGCGCTGACGTACCTGGCCGATCGGTGCGCGGTCGCCCAGATGATCGGTCAGCCGCTCGTGAATGGTCAGGAAGTTGTGGTCGTGGTAGCCGTTCACCGTGGCGCGGGGCAGCAGGGTGACGTTGGGCAGGCCTTTGAGTTCGGCCACCACCGTCGCCACCCATTCCGCCGCCGGTTTGCCGTCCAGACTTTCGCGGCTGTCCAGCAGGCTGCCGCCGAATTCTTCCTGCTCGTCTGCCAGGATGACCCGAGCACCGCTGCGCGCAGCGGCCAGTGCAGCGGCCAGACCTGCAGGCCCGGCGCCGACCACCAGCACGTCGCAGTGCTGGTTCATGTTGTCGTAGGTGTCCGGATCCAGCTCGGTCGGCGAACGCCCGAGACCTGCTGCTTTACGGATGTACTTCTCGTAAGTCATCCAGAACGACTGCGGGTACATGAAGGTTTTGTAGTAGAAGCCCGGCGGCATCAGCTTGCCGCCGACCTTGCCGAGAATGCCCATCATGTCGGTGTTCACGCTCGGCCAGCCATTGGTGCTGGTCGCAACGAGTCCCGAATAAAGCGCCTGTTGCGTGGCGCGCACGTTGGGGATCTGCGTGGCTTCGGTGGCGCCGATCTGCAGCACGGCATTTGGCTCTTCGGAACCTGCCGCAAAGATGCCGCGAGGGCGCGAATACTTGAAGCTGCGGCCGATGATGTCGACACCGTTGGCGAGCAAGGCGGCGGCCAGGGTGTCGCCTTCAAAGCCCTGATAGGTCTGGCCGTTGAAATTGAAATTCAGGACCTTGCTGCGATCGATGCGGCCGCCGTTGGGCAGGCGATTGGACTGGCTCATACCTGATCCCCCTTTCTGATCGCAGGCGCAGGATTGACGAACTGAGGCTGCGTGCCGATCGGATAGGTTTCGAGAATTTCGTAGGTCACGGTGTCACGCGTGGTGTTGAAGTACTGCCGGCAACCCGCCGCGTGAATCCATAACTCGTGGTGCAAACCGCGCGGGTTGTCGCGGAAAAACATGTAGTCGCCCCACTCTTCGTCGGTGCAGGCCGCCGGGTCCAGCGGACGCGGGATATGGGCCTGACCGGAGACATGGAATTCCTCTTCGGAGCGCAGTTCGCCACAGTGAGGACAGAAGATATGCAACATGGGAAAGTCCTCTGTTAGTGGGCTACGGCTGCAGCGCCGTGTTCATCGATCAATGCGCCGTTGTGGAACCGGTCGATTGAGAAGGGTTTGGCCAGCGGGTGCATTTCGCCTTTCGCCAGGCTTGCAGCAAACACGTTGCCCGAGCCCGGCGTCGCCTTGAAGCCACCGGTGCCCCAACCGCAGTTGAAGAACATGTTCGGCACCGGCGTCTTGGAAATGATCGGGCAGGCGTCCGGCGTGGTGTCGACGATGCCGCCCCACTGGCGGTTCATGCGCACCCGGGACAGCACCGGGAACATCTCGACGATGGCCTGAATGGTGTGCTCGATCACCGGGTACGAGCCGCGCTGGCCGTAGCCGATCCAGCTGTCGATACCGGCACCAATCACGAGGTCGCCCTTGTCGGACTGGCTGATGTAACCGTGAACGGCGTTGGACATGATCACGCTGTCGATGATGGGCTTGATCGGCTCGGACACCAGCGCTTGCAACGGATGAGACTCAACCGGCAGACGGAACCCTGCGAGCTTGGCCATGTGGCCGGAATTGCCGGCCGTCACCACGCCGACGCGCTTGGCACCGATAAAGCCCTTGTTGGTTTCGACGCCGATGCACACGCCGTTTTCCTTGCGGAAGCCGGTCACTTCGGTCTGTTGAATCAGGTCCACACCCAAGGCATCGGCGGCACGGGCATAGCCCCAGGCCACAGCGTCATGACGCGCCACACCGCCGCGACGTTGCACGGTGGCGCCAATGATCGGGTAACGGGTATTTTTCGAGCAGTCGAGGTACGGAATTTCTTCAGCCACTTGCTTGCCGTTGAGCAGCTCGCCGTCGACGCCGTTGAGACGGTTGGCGCTGACGCGGCGCTCGGAATCACGCATGTCCTGCAGGGTGTGGCACAGGTTGTAAACGCCGCGCTGGGAGAACATGACGTTGTAGTTGATGTCCTGGGACAGGCCTTCCCACAGTTTCATCGCGTGTTCGTACAAGTGCGCAGACTCGTCCCACAGGTAATTGGAACGCACGATGGTGGTGTTGCGCGCGGTGTTGCCGCCGCCCAGCCAGCCTTTTTCGACCACGGCCACGTTAGTGATGCCGTGCTCTTTTGCGAGGTAGTAGGCCGTCGCCAGACCGTGTCCGCCGCCGCCCACAATCACGACGTCATAGACCTTTTTCGGGGTCGGCGTGCGCCACATGCGCTGCCAGTTTTCGTGGTGGCTGAGGGAGTGTTTTAAGAGGCCGAAGCCCGAGTAATGCTGCATGGTGCGACTCCTGACTCAGCGGTAAACCGGGAAATCGGCGCACAGCGCGGAGACCTGCCCGGCAACATTGGCCTCGACATCGGCGTCGCCGAGGTTGTCGAGGATGTCGCAGATCCAGCCTGCCAGCGTGATGCACTGGGTAACTTTGAAACCGCGCGTGGTCACGGCGGGGGTGCCGATGCGCAGGCCCGACGTCACGAACGGCGACTGCGGATCGTTCGGCACGGCGTTCTTGTTGACGGTGATGTGCGAGCGACCGAGGGCCGCGTCGGCGTCCTTCCCGGTCAGGCCCTGACGAATCAGGCTGACGAGGAACAGATGGTTATCGGTCCCGCCCGACACTACGTCGTAGCCGCGATCGATGAACACTTGCGCCATGGCCTGAG
The DNA here is from genome assembly GCF_055284355.1 of Pseudomonas sp. HP_01. Taxonomy (NCBI): domain Bacteria; kingdom Pseudomonadati; phylum Pseudomonadota; class Gammaproteobacteria; order Pseudomonadales; family Pseudomonadaceae; genus Pseudomonas; species Pseudomonas sp. HP_01. The sequence continues at coordinate 9,740 of NZ_JBTOPV010000016.1, forward strand.
CGTTATCGATCACTTGCTGTTGATAGGCTTTGAAACCGGGCTCCATGGCTTCCTTGAAGCACACGGCCTTGCCGGCAATCACGTGCATCAATGGGCCACCCTGGGCACCCGGAAACACAGCGGAATTGAGCTTCTTCTCGATCTCTTCGTTGGCTTTGGCCAGGATCAAGCCGCCACGCGGACCGCGCAGGGTTTTGTGGGTGGTGGTGGTGACCACATCGGCGTACGGGAGCGGGTTCGGGTACAGACCGGCGGCGACCAGACCGGCGACGTGGGCCATGTCCACAAACAACAGCGCGCCCACTTTGTCGGCGATCTCGCGGAAGCGCGGGAAATCCAGGGTTTTGGAGTAGGCCGAGAAACCGGCAACGATCATCTTCGGTTTGTGCTCGACGGCCAGTCGCTCGACTTCGTCGTAATCGATCAGGCCGGTGGCAACGTCGATGCCGTATTGAACGGCGTTGTACAGCTTGCCCGAGGACGACACTTTGGCGCCGTGGGTCAGGTGACCGCCGTGGGCCAGGCTCATGCCCAGCAACGTGTCGCCGGCTTGCAGCAGCGCCAGATAAACCGCGCTGTTGGCCGACGAACCGGAATGCGGCTGGACGTTGGCGTAGTCGGCGCCAAACAGCAGCTTGGCGCGATCGATCGCCAGTTGCTCGACCTTGTCGACGTGCTCGCAGCCGCCGTAGTAACGCTTGCCCGGATAACCCTCGGCGTATTTGTTGGTCAGGCCGCTGCCCTGTGCCTGCATCACACGCTGGCTGGTGTAGTTCTCCGAGGCGATCAGCTCGATGTGGTCTTCCTGACGCTGCTCCTCGGCATTGATCGCAGCCATCAGTGCATCGTCATAACCCTGGATCTGGTCTTGCTTGCTGAACATCGCGGTTCTCCCAGCGGCGGCGCGGCGCCTGAATGATCGACAGGGCCTAGAGCTGCCCTTTGGCCACGATGGTAGGGCTGACGCTGACAGCCCAGATGCCTACGCACGCCACACAAAGGCGCGTTTACGACATGGGATGATGGGGGGCAGGATTTGCTCGATTCTGCGGGGTGTGAAAACAAAAATCCCCGGACGAGGCCGGGGATCTAGATGGAACGATGTCGCAATCAGACCGGTTTTACAGGCAACAAGCCATCCGACCGGAACATGCTGCGGATACCCCGCACGGCCTGACGGATGCGGTCCTGATTCTCGATAAGCGCAAAGCGCACGTGATCGTCGCCGTATTCACCAAAACCGACACCAGGCGAAACGCAGACTTTGGCTTCGGCGAGCAGCTTTTTGGCGAATTCCAGCGATCCCAAGTGTGCGTAAGCCTCGGGTATCTTGGCCCAGACGTACATCGAGGCTTTCGGGTTTTCGACCATCCAGCCCAGTTCGTGCAGGCCTTTAACCAGCACGTTACGGCGCTGGCGGTACTGCTCGGCGATGTCGAGCACGCATTGCTGATCACCTTCCAGCGCGGCGATGGCGGCCACTTGCAGCGGCGTGAACGTGCCGTAGTCGTGGTAGCTCTTGATCCGCGCCAGGGCGTTGACCAGCTCGGGGTTGCCGACCATAAAGCCGATCCGCCAGCCTGCCATGTTGTAGCTCTTGGACAGAGTGAAGAATTCGACGGCGATGTCCTTGGCGCCGGGGACCTGCATGATCGAAGGGGCTTTCCAGCCGTCGTAGACGATGTCGGCGTAGGCCAGGTCGTGAACCACCAGCACGTCGTACTGCTTGGCGAGGGCAACCACGCGCTCGAAGAAATCCAGCTCGACGCATTGAGCGGTCGGGTTGGACGGGAAACCCAGAATCATCATCTTCGGTTTCGGGATCGAGCCGCGAATGGCTTTCTCCAGCTCGGCGAAGAAGTCCACACCCGGCACCAGCGGCACGGAGCGCACCTGGGCCCCGGCGATCACGGCGCCGTAGATGTGAATCGGGTAACTGGGGTTCGGCACCAGAACGGTGTCGCCCTGGTCCAGCGTGGCGAGCATCAGATGCGCCAGGCCCTCTTTGGAGCCGATGGTGACGATGGCTTCGTCTTCAGGGTCGATGTCGACGTCGTAGCGTTTTTTGTACCAGCTGGAAATCGCCCGACGCAGACGCGGGATGCCACGCGAAGTCGAGTAGCCGTGAGTGTCTTCACGTTGGGCGACGGTGACCAGTTTCTCGACGATATGCGGCGGCGTTGCCCCATCGGGGTTGCCCATGCTCAGGTCGATGATGTCCTCACCACGACGACGCGCAGCCATTTTCAGCTCGGCGGTGATGTTGAACACGTAAGGGGGGAGTCGATCGATGCGCGCGAAGCGGCGCGGCGAACCTTGGTCTGCCATGGAAACCTCTGAAGACGTAAGCGCCCGGAACCGTCCGAGCGACGCTGGCCACTGCGGTGGCCTGAGGCGGAAGATACGGGCGGGGATGGCGGTTTGTCTAGAGCGAATTCGGCTACGAACGACCATTAGTAGGACCGGCTTTAGCCGGGAAGGCGTCGGGGGTCACGCCGCGAAATTGAGGGTGCTCTCTCGGGCCTCTTCCCGGCTGAAGCCGGTCCCACTGAATCACCGCGATTAAATAGTGGGACTGGCTTTAGCCGGGAAGGCGTCCGAGGTCGCGACGCGAAACCAAGGGCGCACACGCTGAGCACATCTCCGACACATCGCCGTCATTCGATGATCTGCCGCAGCCCAAACAGCAGCAAAAAATGCACCGGATAAATCAGGTACGCCCATTGCCGCATCGGCCACACACGAAATGCCGGGCGTCCGCGCATAATCGCCAACCCCAACAGCGGCGCCAGCAGGCAAGCCACCAGCGCGCCGATGGAAATCGGGTCACCCCACAGCATGCCGTCGATGATCTTCGGCCACTCGTTGCTCAATAAACAGACAATCCCCGGCACAATCGCCAGCCATAACGAGGTGCGCAGCACGATCACGAACGCCAGAGGCAGCAACACCCCGTACATGCCGAACATCAACTGCGGCCCAAACAGAACACCTACACCCAAGGCAGCAATACCCAGCAGCCTCGCCGGCCACGAGCTACTCAATCCGCCCTGCGCGACCAGCAAACCCAGTGCCAGCGTCGGCAATACATTCAGCGTCGTGACCTCACCCGCCATGTAAATCCGATAGGGCAGCTCAGCGATCACAGAAAACACGGCCAGCCAGGCCAGATATTTCCACTTGATTGATGAATCAACTTCGCGCCGGCCATTGCGCACGAGATTCACCGCGATTGCCAGGCAGAACCACGGGAACGCCAGACGTCCCGGTACGTACAGCCAATTGGCGTGCCAGCCGACATAGCGCAGGTGATCCATCACCATACTCAGCATCGCCAGCCACTTGAGCAGGTCCAGCGCGCGATCGCGCACGGGTGCGGTCATTGATTTCGTGTCGGTCATATTGCTTCGCTGTCTGGCTGAATTTTCTGACGCAAGAATGCATGACCAAACCGATCAACTTTGGTTACAGTCGCAGGCTTCGATTACAGGGAACCGGCCATGTCAGACCAAAGCCAGCAGTTTGCCAGCGACAACTATTCGGGAATCTGCCCGGAAGCGTGGGCGGCCACGGAGCAAGCCAACCACGGGCACCAGCGTGCCTATGGCGACGATCAGTGGACAGCACGCGCGGCCGATCAATTCCGTCAGTTGTTCGAAACAGACTGCGAGGTGTTCTTCGCTTTCAACGGCACGGCGGCCAACTCCCTGGCGCTGTCTTCGCTCTGCCAGAGCTACCACAGCGTCATCTGCTCGGAAACGGCTCACGTCGAAACGGACGAATGCGGCGCACCGGAATTCTTCTCCAACGGCTCCAAACTGCTGACCGCACGCAGCGAGAACGGCAAGCTGACACCCGCTTCCATTCGCGAAGTCGCGCTCAAACGCGCCGATATCCACTATCCAAAACCCCGCGTGGTCACACTGACCCAGGCCACGGAAGTGGGCAGTGTCTATCAGCCGCAAGAGCTCAAAGCGATCAGCGAGACCTGCAAGGAGCTGGGCCTGAACCTTCACATGGACGGCGCCCGCTTTGCCAATGCCTGCGCCTTCCTCGGTTGCTCGCCTGCCGAGCTGACCTGGAAATCAGGGGTCGATGTGCTGTGCTTCGGTGGCACCAAAAACGGCATGGCGGTGGGCGAGGCGATTCTGTTCTTCAACCACAAGCTCGCCGAAGACTTCGACTACCGCTGCAAACAGGCCGGTCAACTGGCCTCGAAGATGCGTTTCCTGTCAGCGCCCTGGGTGGGTTTGCTGGAAAACGACGCCTGGCTCAAGCACGCCCGTCACGCGAATAGCTGCGCGCAGTTGTTGGCGGATCTGGTGAAGGATATTCCCGGCGTTGAGTTGATGTTCCCGGTGCAGGCCAACGGCGTGTTCCTGCAATTGTCGGAAGCGGCCATTGCTGCGCTGACTGCACGAGGCTGGCGCTTCTACACTTTCATCGGCGTCGGCGGCGCGCGCTTCATGTGCTCGTGGGACACCGAAGAAGCGCGAGTGCGCGAGCTGGCAGCGGACATCCGATTGGTGATGGGGAGCTGAAATCAGCCAGCTCATCTGCACGCCGCAGCCCATCAGCAGTCTGCAGATGGACTGAACCGGTGCCTCACCCCTGAGCGATCACCTTCTCGATCACCTCAACCGTCGCGCTGACTTTGTCTTCATAACGGCTCAGCGCTTCGGCGTGTTGCTGCTTGAGTTCGATCTGCTTTGAACACAGGTTCAGCGCGGCGAGCACCAGAAGACGATCGCCGATCAATGTCGGGTAGCTGCGCTTGGTTTCAAACAGCGCCGATTTCAGCATCGACACAGCGTCCATCAAGGTCTGCTCTTGGCCGGCAGGTGCCTTGATCGTGTAGTCGTTGCCAAGGATGGAAATAACCTTGGCGCCGTCCTGGTCCGTGATCATGCGTCAACCGCGCTGACGCTGGTGGCGCGATCAACCAACGCCTGAATACGTGCGGCGGTCGCACCCTGTTTTTCTTCCTGCTCCATCAGACTCAACTGCAGACTGTCGTTGTCATCCCTGACTTGTTTCAACTCTTCGGCGAGTTGTGCGTTCGTGTTCTGCAGCTCCTGATTGTGCTGTACCAGGTCACTGACGAGTTTTTCCAACTGGCTTAGGGATGCTTCCAACATTTTGATATCTCAGGCAAATTTCAAAGGGCGCGTACGATAAAGAAAAGTCACTTTAGCTACCAGTGAAATCAGGGCATTCACGCCACTACACCGACCAACAAGCATCTCTACAACTCTATTCCGCAAACGCATAACGGCCCTGATTGACTACGTTTTTGCGGTCTTGTTCCTGCGGCTCGTCAGATCGCGCCTCTGCGACATAACCGCACAGAGCAGACAATCGGCATCAAGTCCCCATGAAGCGGACCGATAAACCGTGCATCTCTGTCACTTCTCTCTTTCGTCTCGCATGGATCGCGGCCTCTCCTGGAACCGTAATGTCCCTACGTAATTTGAATATAGCGCCCCGCGCCTTTCTCGGGTTTGCCGTCATCGGCCTGCTGATGCTGATTCTGGGCATCTTCGCCCTGTCGCAGATGAACAAGATCAACAACGCCAACGTCGACTTGGCCACCAACAGCGTGCCGAGCATCAAGGCGCTGGATAAATTGACCGAAGGCAGTATTCGTCTGCGTGTGCTGTCCTATCGCCTGATGCTCAACCGCGACCCCGACACGCTGCAGAAAACCACTGAATTGTTCGCCATGCGCAACAAGCAGATCGACGATGCCCGGGCCGTCTACGTCAAGCTGATTTCCGAGCCGGCGGAGCAGTCGGCCTACGACCAGTACGTCCAGTTGCTCAACGATTATCGCCAGCTCGAAAGCCGTATGAAGACGCTGAGTCAGGCCAACGAAATGACCGAACTGACCCGTCTGCTCAGCGCCGATCTGCAGACCAACTCGGACCAGATGAACGTGGTGCTCTCCAAGCTGATCGAGATGAACACCCAACAGGTCAATGAAGCCAGTGCGACGGCCACTCAACAGTACTCGACCGCGTTCACGATGGTCGTCACGCTGCTCATCATTGCCACTGTGTTGACCTTGCTGTTCGCCTGGCTGCTGACCAACAGCATCACCCGCCCTATCGCTTCGGCGCTGCACGCCGCTGAGGACATCGCCGAGGGCGACCTGACGCGCACCATCACGGTGGACGGTACTGACGAAGCGGGCCGCTTGCTGGCCGCGATGTTGAAGATGCAGTCCAAACTGCGCGACACCCTGCAGCGTATTTCCGGTTCGGCCACTCAGCTCGCTTCGGCGGCCGAGGAGCTGAACACCGTTACCGACGAGAGCGCGCGTGGCTTGTCCCAACAGAATGACGAAATCGAACAGGCGGCCACTGCGGTCAACCAGATGACCAGCGCCGTGGAAGAAGTCGCACGCAATGCTGTGAGCACCTCGGAAGCGTCGAAAAACGCCACCACGTCCGCCAGCGATGGCCGCGACCTGGTGCAGGAAACCGTCAGCGCCATTGAGCGCATGAGCACCGACGTGCAAAGCACGTCCGCTTTGATCGGCAACCTGGCGGACGAGTCCCGCGACATTGGCAAGGTGCTGGATGTGATCCGCGGTCTGGCGGACCAGACCAACCTGCTGGCCCTCAACGCCGCCATTGAAGCCGCCCGTGCGGGTGAAGCGGGTCGCGGTTTTGCGGTGGTTGCCGACGAAGTCCGCGCCCTTGCCCACCGCACCCAGCAATCGACCAGCGAAATCGAGCGCATGATCGGCAGCATCCAGGGCGGCACCGAGCAGGCTGTGAACTCCATGCGCAGCAGCACCGAACGCGCCGAGTCCACCCTGAACATCGCCAAGGGCGCCGGCCTTGCGCTGGACACCATCAACACCGCCGTTGTGGAAATCAACGAGCGCAACCTGGTGATCGCCAGCGCGGCCGAAGAGCAGGCCCAGGTCGCTCGCGAAGTGGACCGCAATCTGGTCAACATCCGCGACCTGTCGACTCAATCGGCGACCGGCGCCAATCAGACCAGCGCTGCGAGCAACGAGCTGTCGCGTCTGGCCATGGATCTGAACGGAATGGTTGCGCGCTTCAAGGTGTAAGCAACCCGTCGATCACAGTGTAGGACCGCGCCTGCCCGCGAAAAAAACAACGCGGTCTCTCAGGTAGACCGCGTCATCGCCCATCGCGGGCAAGCGCGCTCCTACACAGGTCGATCAATATTCGATCCGCACGTCACCCTTAGGCACGCTGCAGCACGCCAGGATGTAGCCTTCGTCTACGTCGTCGTCGGTGATGCCGCCGTTGTGCTCCATCTCGACTTCCCCGCTCAGCTTCATCACTTTGCACGTGCCGCATATGCCCATGCCACACGCTTTGGGGATCATCAGGCCGAGCTTGGCAGCGGCGGCGTGGACGGTTTCCCCAGGCGCGACGCGGATGCTCTTGCCGGTGTCGGTGAATTCCACCTGATTCAATTCAGCGACATCCAGATCCGGCGCATCGGCGGCCTGCTCGGCATGCTCCACGGCATCGGCGCGGGCTTCCGGCGGCGTCGCGCCGAAGGATTCTTCGTGGTACTGAGCCATGTTGAAACCGTTGGCTTCAAGCAACCGCTTGACCGCACTCATATACGGCGTCGGCCCGCAGCAGAACACCTCGCGCTCCATGAAATCCGGCGCCATCAGTTCGAGCATCTTCTGATTCAGATAACCGCGATAGCCCGCCCACGGCTCACCCAACCCATGCTTTTCACAGACGATGTGCAGGGCGAAGTTGTTGATTCGCGACGCCATCTGTTCCAGCTCGCGGTGGTAGATGATGTCTTTGGGTGAGCGCGAACTGTGCACGAAGACCATGTCAACGTTGGCGTTGGTGTCGTAATACCAGCGTGCCATGGACATGACCGGCGTGATACCGACGCCGCCACTGAGATAAAGGATTTTCGGGTTCGGGAAATCGATGGCGTTGAACAGACCCACCGGCCCGTGCACGGCCAGTTCCTGACCTTCGTGGAGCGTGTCGTGCAGCCAGTTCGAAACCTTGCCGCCGGGCACACGCTTGATGGTGATCGAAAAGCTGTACGGCACCGAAGGCGAACTGGAGATGGTGTAGGAGCGCATGATCGGCACGCCGTCGATTTCCAGCTCCAGGGTGACGAACTGACCGGGCTTGAAGAAGAACAGAATCGGCTGGTCGGCCATGAAGCAGAACGTGCGCACGTCCCAGGTTTCCTGGATCACTTTGACGACCCGCACCAGATGGCGGCCGTTGGCCCAGGTCTGGGTGTTGACCGGGCTGAGGAAACTCTGGGACATACACACTCTCCACGGCCGACGGTCGGCCTCTCATGGTGGCGATTCTGCGTAACGCGCGAGCCGCCTATTTACCTATCAGCGACATTCACATACTTATGGCGACCAGCCCCGGTCTATAGGGGTCGGGCCGTCGGAAACGGATTCGGCCATGTCGCCCATGGATAAGGTTAAGGTCGCGCCCGGCTCCACACTCGCCCTCAATTCATTACAGATTCTTTATCCATTGGCATGAGCGACAGAAATCACTGCCGCCTCGCGCGCTTCGCTACACACCCACCGTATGAGCCACATTCGTAGACTGCGCAAAGCGCGGCCTGAGGACTTGAAAGATGGACGTCACCGCAACTCTGAGCTTGGGCGATCCGCTGGAACCTGCGCGCAAGGCGACTGCCGAGATGCTGCACACCCGCGAGCGCACTTACTCGCTGCCGCAGCCTTTCTACAGCGATGAGCGGCTGTTTGAAATCGACATGCAGGAAATCTTTCAGAAAGAGTGGCTGATCGCGGGCATGACCTGCGAAGTGCCGGCGAAGGGTAACTTCCTTACCCTCCAGATCGGCAAGAACCCGATCCTGGTCGTGCGCGGGCCTGACGGCTCGATCAATGCATTCCACAACGTCTGCCGCCACCGCGGTTCTCGCCTGTGCACCAAGGAAAAAGGCAAGGTCGCCAAGCTGGTTTGCCCTTACCACCAGTGGACCTACGAACTCGACGGTCGCCTGCTGTACGCGGGCACCGAGATGGGTGCGGATTTCGACATGAAGGCGTTCGGCCTCAAGCCGGTGCACTGCAAAGTGGCAGGCGGGTACATCTTCATCAGCATGGCGAGCAATCCGCCCGCTATCGACGCGTTCCTGCAGACGCTCAATCACTACATGGAACCGTACGACATGGAGAACACCAAGGTGGCGGTGCAAACCACCCTGGTCGAAAAAGCCAACTGGAAGCTGGTGCTGGAAAACAATCGCGAGTGCTACCACTGCAATGCGTCGCACCCCGAACTGCTAAACACCTTGCTGGAGTGGGACGACGTCACCGACCCGCGCGCCGACCAGGCCTTCAAGGACCACGTCGCAGCCTCCGCGGCCGCCTGGGAAGCCGAAAAAATTCCGTTCGCCCACGCCAGCTTTGGCCTGCGCAACCGCATCGTGCGCATGCCGCTGCTCAAAGGCACCGTCTCGATGACGATGGATGGCAAGCAAGGCAGCAAGAAACTGATGGGGCGCATCCAGAACCCGGACCTGGGCTCGATGCGCATCCTGCACCTGCCCCACTCGTGGAACCACTGCATGGGCGACCACGTCATCGTATTCACCGTATGGCCGGTCAGCGCGCAGGAAACCCTCGTCACCACTAAATGGCTGGTCCACAAGGACGCCGTCGAGGGCGTTGACTACGACGTTGCACGCCTGCGTGAAGTCTGGGACGCCACCAACGACCAGGACCGCCGTCTGGCCGAAGAAAACCAGCGCGGCATCAACTCCATCGCTTACCAGCCGGGTCCGTACTCGAAGACCTATGAATTCGGTGTGGTGAATTTCATCGACTGGTACAGCGCAAAATTGCTGGAAAACATGGGCGCCGAGCCTGCTTCATATTTGAAAGGTGTGGCGGTTAACCACGAGTAGGGAATTACCTGTCGGATTTGAACTGACACCTTCGCGGGCAACCGCGCTTCTACAGACATTCGTGCTGTAGAAGCGCGCTTGCCCGCGTTGCGTTTTCGGTGGGTGACGGGAATCGGTGTGAGGCTGGCCGTGTCCGCATGCAATCCAGGCTGCTTTGATAGCTGGCCAAAAAATAAATGATCATTTTTTGATCATATCGCTCAACCGACCGGATTCAGGGGTTAAACCCCGACCGCGAACATGTTATCCACAGAAGCGCCAACAGCCTATGTGTGTAAGTCCGCCGGCTGCTGTGGAAAAGCATTAAATGGGCTAAAGAACGATAGTAAGGGACCTAGAGCGGCGCTGGATGACCATCATTGGTTAAATTTTGACCAAAGCCCTACGAGCCACGTACTACAAGGGATTCAGTGGATCACGAACATGTTATCCACAGCCCCGCTCACAGAGAATGTGGGTAAGAACAGGCTCCGCAGACTCCAGCTTGTGGAAAAATCCCTTAAGAATCCGTGAGATAGGCTGATCAAAAATTGACCACCCAGCTGTGAGCCATACTAAACAAGGCCTGTAGCAATGTCCGAACAGTTTATCCACAGGCGGATCAACAGCGATTGTGGGTAATGCAGTTTTACTACAAACCGAATCAGACGCGTCTGACATTCACATCTTTCTCGGAGCGGTAGACTCCCGCCCATCATCGATTCGGAGTGGCTAAAAATGACGTCAAGAGTCCGGTTTTCTGAGCAGGTTGTTCTGCGGGCAAACGCTCAGCTCATACAACAACGCGGTCGGCCTACCAGCCTTCCTCGGGAGCTGCTGGGTATCGTGACCTACAGACCCAGAACGCTCCAGGAGATTAAAAGCGCATTCGCCTCCGCCTACGCAAAAATGCAGCGGACCTGATGACCATGGCGAGAGGAGGCTACAACTACATCTACAAGGAACTGGTCGCGGACGAGAGCGACATTCTGGGTAAGCTGGTTGCCCGATCATTCAACTACAAGTGAAGAAGGCGCCACCTAGGACGCTTTCCTCAATGCTGAAAAGCGCTCAGCGCACCACCCCCTCCTCCACCAGCAGTTTCAAAATCGCCGCAGCCCCCTCCTGAGCAGTCACCCCCTTGAGCACCTGCCCACCGCCGCCGCTCGCTTTCGCTGTCGCGGCCTTCATGCGATCAGCGCCGCTCTTTGCTTTGATGACCTTCAAGCGTTTTGGCCGTGGTTTCGCGGGCGTCAGCTCTGCGCCGGTGAACACTTCGTCGATGACCACTTCAATCTCTTCCACATCCAGCAAACCGCGTTGCGCCGGGCCGTAAGCGCTTTGCCGGGGTTTCGGTGCAGAGTTATCCACAGTCGCCAAAAACGGCAGCCGGACTTTAAGCCGACGGCGTTGGCCTCTTGGGAGTGCTTGCAGCACCTGGGCATTGCCGTTGCTCATGGACTCAACCTCAGCCAGACCCACTACCAGCGGCCAGCCAAGCTTTTCAGCCAGCAAATAAGGGAGCAGGCCGGACCCTTCGCCCGTCTCGGCCTGACTGCCGGTCAGCACCAGCTGCACGCCCGACTCGCGAATGTAATCCGTCAGCCCAGGCAACGCGTCCGCGCCCGTCGGTTGAGCCAGCACGTGCAGCTCGTCCACGCCCATGCCCAGGTAGCCACGTAATGCGGGTTCCTCGGCATCACCCGCATGTAACACGTGCAAGTTATCCCCAGCCAGTTGCAACCCCAGTTCCACTGCGCGGGCGTCCTGCTCGGCGCGACGCGGCCGTCCCGACGTCGGGTGCGCACCGACGGAGACGAGGCTGATCACGTGCAGCGCACCTTTATCCACAGAGACACCCATTTCAGGCTGCATCGCGCTTCGCCCCATTCCGGTATGTATCGACCGCTTCAATCAGCGCCTCGAGAATGGCAGCGCTTTCGCCGATCACGGACAGATCGGCCCGCTTGATCATGTCGCAGGTCGGGTCAAGGTTGATGGCCACCACTTTGTCGCAGGCGCCAATGCCCTGTAAATGCTGGATCGCACCGGAAATCCCGACCGCCACGTACACCCGGGCAGTGACCCAGGTGCCGGACGCACCGACCTGACGATCCCGGGTCATGAAGCCATCGTCGACGGCCACACGAGATGCGCCTTCAGTAGCGCCCAGCGCGATAGCCGTGCGGTGAAACAGAGACCAGTCCTTGACCCCGTTACCACCCGAAAATATGAATTCAGCTTCGGACATGGGGATAAGTGCAGGATCGACCGCCACGGCACCAAGGTCCTCGATGCGCGGCAAGCTGCGTGCAACAGCTGTGGATAACTCCACGGGCAGTGCTTCGTGCCGTGTCTCACTCACGGGCTCGGCGCATTCCGCTTGAGCGAGAATCAGGCGTGACACGGGACGCGACAGATCCTCCGCGCCAGCACCTGCACGACCGATGCACCGTTCGCCAGCCACTTGCCAGACGCGTGTCGACGGACGCTCGCCCAGGCTGGCCGCAAAGCGGCGCCCCAACTCGCCCCCACCATTTCGGCTGTCGGGCAGTAGCCAGTGATGCGGGTCGAACTGGTTATCCACAGCCCGCAAACCTTGCACACGTTGCTCGGGTGAATAACCGCTGAACTCGCTGCCTTCCAGAATCAGGAGCCGATCCACGCCGGCGGTGTCGAACGTCGTTTCTTTGTGCTCGCCAAAAATTACCGCCAGTACAGCGCCCTCGTTGCCAGCCAGGCCATGGGCCAAGCCCAGCAGGTCGCGATCATGGCTGCTCAGACGGCCGCCGACCATGTCGGGAACGACAGCGATGTAAAAGGCCGGCGTCGTAATCCGATGCAATGGCAATTGCACGTCCACAGACGCGGAGCGTTTGACCGCGCCGCCTTGTTGCGCCCCGCTTCGATCAATGCGTTTGATCCCGTTGGGACCGATGAAACCGATGCCATGCACGTTTTTACGCAGCACCCCGTTGGGGCCCATCCAGGTGGTTTGCGCCGGTTGCATGGCGGCGTGCAAGGGATGCAGGCGGTTTCGTGCGATCCACTCAGCGCGTGGGTCACGGCGGATAATGTCGCTCATCAATGGGCCTCCGCAGGTTCACGTCGGGCCGCTGCCGGCTTTGCAGGCGCGGTTTCTTCAAGCAGGGCGTCAGCCACCAGTTCGGCGATGTCCTTGATCATCGGCCGTGGCTCGACCACGCCTTCAAGCATCGCGGTGCACTGTGGACAACCCACAGCCACCACCTCGGCTCCGGTCTCGCGGATGTCATCCATGCGCATGTCAGGAATCCGTTGCCTGCCGGGAATATCGGTGATCGGCGCGCCGCCACCGCCGCCGCAGCAACGTGAGCGGAACCCGGAACGGACCATTTCCTTGACTTCGATGCCCAGCGCACGCAGCACATCGCGCGGCGCCTGGTACTCGCCATTGTAACGGCCGAGGTAGCAGGGATCGTGATAGGTGACGCTGGCACCTTTGTGCCGGCCCAGATTCAAGGCGCCTTTGACTATCAGCTCTGCCAGATACGTGCTGTGGTGCTGTACGACGTAGTGGCCCTCGAACGCACCGTATTCGTTTTTCAGCACATGAAAGCTGTGCGGGTCGCAGGTGACGATGCGCTTGAAGTCGTACTGCGCCAGCGTCTGGATGTTGCGGCTGGCGAGCATCTGGAACGTGGCTTCATCACCCAGACGCCGCGCAACATCGCCGCTGTCACGTTCTTCTAGGCCCAGCACAGCGAAATCGACCTTGGCCGCCTTCAGTACTTTGACGAAGGCCCGCAAGGTGCGTTGATTGCGCATGTCGAACGCGCCATCGCCCACCCAGAACAGCACGTCCACGGTTTTCTTGTGGCTCATGATGTCCAGATTCAGGTCGGCCGCCCAGTTCATGCGTCCGCCCGGAGCGAAGCCGCCCGGGTTGTCCGTTGCGATGAGGTTTTCCAACACCTCGGCGCCCTTGTTGGGGGTGGCGCCCTTTTCGAGGGTCAGATGCCGACGCATGTCGACGATCGCGTCAACGTGCTCGATCATCATCGGGCACTCTTCCACGCAAGCCCTACAGGTCGTACACGACCACAGGGTGTCGGCGTCGACCAGTCCATTGACGATGGGTTGATGAGGATTGCCGCCATGCTCGCCGACAGGCTTGCCTTGGCCGTCAAGGGACGGATAGGGACTTCCCGCAAAGTTTGCATCAGTGCCGCCCGTCAGGCCGACGACCATGTCTTGGATCAGCTTTTTCGGGTTCAGCGGTTGGCCCGCAGCGAAGGCCGGGCACGCGGCCTCGCACTTGCCGCACTGCACGCATGCATCGAAACCGAGTAGCTGGTTCCAGGTGAAATCCTTGGGTTTTTCCACGCCCAGCGGTGCGGTTTTGTCTGCCAGATCGAGGGGTTTCAGCCCTGTCGAACGGCCACCGCCGAAGCGCTCCGGGCGGCGGTGAAAGGCTAGGTGCAGCGCGCCGGCGAAGGCGTGTTTCATCGGACCGCCCCAAGTCATGCCGAGGAATAATTCGCAGACGCCCCACAGCACGCCAATGCCCAGAATGATCGCCAGCAACCAACCGCCGAAGTTCGCCGGCAGCACGCCCGCAACGGGCAACGTGATGATAAAGAACGAGCCCGAGAACGCCAGCAGGCTTTTCGGCAGGCGCATCCACGGGCCTTTCGACAAACGACTCGGCGGATTGCGACGACGCAGGTACATGAAGATCGCGCCGACGAACATCACGGCCGACATCAGCAACAGCGCGTAGCCGAGGACACGGTTGTGCAGGCCAAAACCGTGCACCAGAATCGCAAGCACGATGGACGCAACCGCGCCGCCCGCCGTGGCCACGTGGGTGTTGGCGATGCATTTGTCCCGGGCGACGACGTGGTGCAGATCGACCATGTAGCGCTTGGGCATCGCCAGCAATCCGCCGAGCAGGTCAACCTTGGCGGCACGCCCGTTGCGCCAAAGGCTTACCCGCCGCAGCGCACCAAGGACCGCCAGGCCCAGGGCAGCGAAGAGCAGGATGGGAAGAAGGGTGTTTAGCATGTGGAGCTCCCAAAGACTCAGGGTCTTGCAGGTCGAGATGCCTTACTCGGTTCCGGTAGGAGTGAGCTTGCTCGCGAAGCCGTGACATTCAACATGGATGTCTACAGACCCGCCGCTTTCGCGAGCAAGCTCACTCCTACAGGGTTGTGTGCCGGCCGCTAGAAATCCTTGCAAAGCCTGAGTGCGTCGTAGATCGCCGCATGGGTATTGCGCTGTGCCACGCAATCACCGATGCGAAACAGCAGATACCCGTCACCCGGCTGACTCAACGACGGCTGCGGCTGAATCGCAAACAGGGCGTCGATGTCGATCTGGCCTTTGTTGCGCGAACCTTCCTTCATCCCGTAATACAGCGCTTCGTCAGGACGCACGCCGTTCTCGACCACCACTTGGTCGACCACCCGCTCCTCTTTGGCGCCGGTGTATTCGTTCTCCAGCACCGCGACCAGCTTGTCGCCCTCTCGGTAGACCTTTTCCAGCATCATGTCGCCGGTCATGATCACTTCTTTGGGGTACATGCTGCGGTAGTAGGTCGGGAACGACGTACCACCGATGGCAACGCCGGGCTTGATGTCGTCGGTAACGATCTCGACCTGACAGCCTTTGTCCGCCAGGAAGTCGGCCGTGGACATGCCGGTGAACTCGCAAATGGTGTCGTAGACCAGCACGTTCTTGCCCGGCGCTACTTTGCCGTCGAGGATGTCCCAGCTGCTGACAACCAGGCCTTCAGCGGCGCCCCAATGCTCGTTCTGCTCAATGAACGGATGGCCGCCCACCGCCAGCACCACCACGTCCGGACGCAGGTCCATGATGGTCGCGATGTCTGCCGCCGTGCCCAGACGCAGATCGACTTTCAAACGCGCCAGCTCCAGCTGAAACCAACGCGTGATGCCGGCGATCTGATCGCGCTGCGGTGCTTTCGAGGCCGTTGTGATCTGTCCGCCGATGGCGTCTTTCTTCTCGAACAAGGTCACGTCGTGGCCCCGCTCGGCCGAAACGCGCGCCGCTTCCATCCCCGCAGGCCCGGCCCCGACGATCACCACCTTGCGCTTCACGCCGGTGGTTTTTTCGATGATGTGCGGCACGCCCATGTATTCGCGGGACGTGGCGGCGTTCTGGATGCACAGCACGTCCAGGCCTTGATACTGGCGGTCGATGCAGTAGTTGGCACCCACGCACTGCCGAATCTGGTCGACCTGGCCCATCTTGATCTTGGTGATCAGGTGCGGGTCGGCGATGTGCGCGCGGGTCATGCCGACCATGTCGACGTAACCGCCTTCGAGAATGCGAGTCGCCTGATTCGGATCCTTGATGTTCTGCGCGTGCAGCACAGGCGCCTTGACCACTTCCTTGATGCCGGCCGCCAGGTGCAGAAATGGCTCCGGGGGATAACTCATGTTCGGGATAACGTTGGCGAGGGTGTTGTGGGTGTCGCACCCTGAACCCACAACGCCGAGGAAGTCGATCATGCCGGTCTGGTCGTAGTACTTGGCGATCTCTTTCATGTCCTCGTGACTGAGGCCGTCCGGGTGAAATTCGTCACCGCAGATACGCAGGCCGACGCAGAAGTCCGGGCCGACTTCCTTGCGCACAGCCTTGATCACTTCCAGCCCGAAGCGCATGCGGTTTTCGAAGCTGCCGCCCCACTCGTCAGTCCGCTTGTTGACCCGTGGGCTCCAGAACTGATCGATCATGTGCTGGTGCACGGCCGACAACTCAACGCCGTCCAGACCGCCGGCCTTGGCACGGGCCGCCGCGCTGGCGTAGTTGCCGATCACCCGCCAGATTTCTTCCGGCTCGATGGTCTTGCAGGTTGCGCGGTGAACCGGCTCGCGGATGCCCGAAGGCGACAGCAGCGTCGGCCAATGATCGCCGTCCCAACGCGAACGACGACCCATGTGGGTAATCTGGATCATGATCTTGGCGCCGTGCTTGTGCATGGCGTCAGCGAGGTTCTGGAAGTGCGGAATGATCTTGTCGGTCGCCAGGTTGACGGACTTCCACCAGCCTTGCGGGCTGTCGATCGCCACGCTGGACGACCCACCGCAAATGGCCAGACCGATGCCGCCCTTGGCTTTCTCCTCGTAGTACTTCACGTAACGGTCGGTGGTCATACCGCCGTCGGTGGCGTAGACCTCGGCGTGCGCGGTACTCAATACGCGGTTGCGTATGGTCAATTTACCGATCTGAATCGGTTGAAACATCGCTTCGAAAGCCATGACGGAAACCTCGACTTACAACGGCTTGACGACAAACAGGCCGTCGTCGTGGCCTTCTTCGGATCCGCCGTAAACCTGCTCGGCCACGGTGCGGATTTTGCTGCCGCTGGCTTCCAGGACCTGGTCCATGGCGCCAGCAAACCAGCCGGTGAACATGTAATCGACCTTGCGCCCTACTTTGCCGTAGACGTAAACGAAGGCCGAGTGCTCGAGCTTGACGCTGGCGGTGCCTTTTTCCAGATCTATGTCCTGAATCTTGAACAGGCCCCAACCGCGCTGGGACAGGCGATTCATGTAGTGCTCGAACACCGCGACGCCTTCGATGCCATGGCATTCGGCTTCTTTCTCGCACCAGTGCCAGGCGGACTTGTAGCCGGCCTTGTAGAGGATGTCGGCGTACGCCTCGGCGCCCAATACTTCTTCGATACCCATGTGGTTGTTAACGAAGAAATGGCGCGGCACGTACAGCATCGGCAGGGCGTCGGAGGTCCAGACACCGGTCTCGCTGTCGACTTCGATTGGCAATTGCGGGGCGATCTTGGCCATGGAAACTTAACTCCGAAAAATTCGTGTGGAAGCCCTCTCCGCGACGGGAGAGGGGAAATTCAGTGGTCGGCGAGTGGGGCCGGAGGCCTATTCGCCCCAGACGTCGCCCAGGATGCGGACCCAGTTCTCGCCCATGATCTTGCGCACCACGCGCTCGGAATGGCCGCGTTTGAGCAGGGTTTCGGTGAGGTTCGGGAATTCGCCGACGGTGCGGATGCCCAGCGGGTTGATGATCTTGCCGAAGTTGGTCAGGCGGCGGGCGTAGCCTTTGTCGTGGGTCAGGTATTCGAAGAATTCCTGGCCGTGACCCTGGGTGAAGTCAGTGCCGATGCCGATGGCGTCTTCGCCGACGATGTTCATCACGTATTCGATGGCTTCAGCGTAATCATCGATGGTCGAGTCGATGCCCTTGGCCAGAAACGGCGCGAACATGGTCACGCCGACAAAGCCGCCGTGATCGGCAATGAATTTCAGCTCGGCGTCGGATTTGTTGCGCGGGTGTTCTTTGAGGCCCGAAGGCAGGCAGTGGGAGTAGGTCACTGGCTTCTTCGATTCGAGGATGACTTCCTCAGAGGTCTTGGAGCCGACATGGGAAAGGTCGCACATGACGCCGACGCGGTTCATCTCCGCGACGATTTCACGACCGAAGCCCGAAAGGCCGCCGTCGCGCTCGTAGCAGCCGGTGCCCACCAGATTCTGGGTGTTGTAGCACATCTGTACGATGCCCACGCCCAGCTGTTTGAAGATCTCGACGTAGCCGATCTGATCCTCGTAAGCATGGGCATTCTGGAAGCCGAAGAGGATGCCGGTCTTGCCCAGCTCCTTGGCCTTGCGGATGTCGGCCGTGTTGCGCACCTGGATCACCAGGTCGCTGTTTTCACGAATCAATTTCTGGCTGGAAGCGATGCTGTTGACGGTCTGCTGAAAACCTTCCCACACCGAAACTGTGCAGTTGGCCATGGTCAGGCCGCCTTTGCGCATGTCCTCGAACAGCTCACGGTTCCATTTGGCAATGATCAACCCGTCAATGACGATGCTGTCGGCGTGTAATTCGGCTGGGCTCATCAGGCGGTCCCCTGGGGTTCTTTAATGGCCGGAAGGTCTGCCGGCGCTTTGGGGTCAGCATATGCCTGAGGGTCGGAGGAGCCGGGTGCAAAAACGACAGGGGAATTGCCGAAAGCGTCAAGAAACGACAAAGGGCATAGGCATGACGACGCAGCAGGTCCTCACGATGATGCAGCCATTCAGGCAGGGGGAGGGGCGCTCTGGGGCGGAATTCAGAAGTCGGGAAGATACGCCCAAACAAAAAAAACGAGGGTGACTAACGTCGTCAATGTGACTAGAGCCACCTGAGCCAACATCATGTATTTGAATTTTTTGGGAATGTATCGACCTGCTCCAAGTCGATGGCGCCCAGTTTCAGGAACATTTGGGGCCGAAGGAACATCGCGCTTACGATGGCTAATTTTCTGATATCTCCTAGAAACCCGGTCCCGATCTGGAACAAACTAGAGTCCGTGACCACTAAACAGTTATCCAGTGATTTATTGATCTTGTTTCGCAGATACAACGTTATCAACACCGTATACAACAGAGTGACTACGAAAAGGATACACATCGTCAAAACGATAAAGTCATGATCCGCAGAATGAATGGCGCCACCATGACGATAGTGTCCGCTTCTAATTACCATAATGACCTCCGGGCCGATCGCAAAAAAGCTGTCAGATATCAATATCTTCACGCAACCTGAAAAACGAACCAAAACACCTACATGCCTGCATTCATGATGCCCAGGTGTGCAAATAGCTCTCCCAAGCGTCGGCTGCTATCCCGGTACCAATGGAGATATTCTTCAAAGCATATGAAGTCGTTAGAAATCATAAAAGTAGAGCCAGGCACGAAACACCAACATGGCCGTAAAAAAAATGATATTTAGAAAAAACGGCACCACGATCAATAGTTTCCATTTTTTTGGAAAGTCCACTACCTGCCGAACATCAATGACTCCTCGCTTGAGGAACAGCTTAGGGAAAATTAAGATACACGCCACAGTGCCTACCCTATAGACATCTCCGATAAATCCCAAGCCACCAAAAGTGGCATTGATATCTACAATTATGGAACATCGAGAAAGACGGCTGTCCACCTCGTCCCTTACCCACCAGGTGATGAATAGCAGCACCAATAAGTTCAGGATTCCAGGGATCATTATCGAAGTTGCAACTAGGCCAGGTACGATATCTTTCATTGAGAGACCTCATAGAGTAACTCGCCCGTCATCTCGCCTCCCTTACCTCCTATCTCGCCCCCCAACCAACCCAATATCCCAGCAGTGATGACACCGCAGGCGAGTGCACCCGGACCTGTTGTAAGCCCCAACCCGGTCACGCAAATCACAGTAGCCACTCCCGCGCCGGCCGCAGCGCCCCCCAAATTACCAACCAGCTTACTCCCCTCAACATACTTCGCCTTCGTACACTCATCCTCCCGGCCCGTCGAGCAAGCCGTCTTGATATCAACCGCCGTCGAAGCTGTATCGAGAACTATCCCCACATAAGCTCCTCTTTTTATTAGCTTCGCCGCTTTGGCAACGCCGCTCGTTTTTTCGGCGTAGTGTCTGATCTCGCCAGTGTGCAGGTAGCTTTTAGTTGAGATCCCCAGCATTCGCCGGATTGAGCCTGTGTTCCGCAGTCCTGCTCCCAGACTAAGAAAGCCTTTCAGCAGCTTTTCGAGTTTGTCGAAAAGCTGGCGGCGTTTGGTATAGAACAGATTTCGTTCGATCAGGGTTCCCGAGGCCATGTGTTGCTTATGCAGGGCATCGATGCTGTCGAGCGTGGTCTTGATCTGCTCCAGATGCTTTTCCCAAGCGGCAGCAGCCATTCCGATACCGATTGAGGTATTGCCAAGTAGCCGCGTGATGAGTTCGTGGTTGGCCACGATGAAGTCGTCGCCTCCTGCGTCGTTATCGATGAGGCCCTGATGGGTCATCGTAGCAAGCCTCATGAGTTCGGCTTCTTCAGACGTGCACGCGGAGGTTGAATCATCGGGGACCATGACGATTTCTCCCGCCGCTACGGTGGAATTGCGGATGTGGGCATTAAGCACATCGAATTTATCGGCCGCGCGGCGCCCCAAGGGCAGTTTTGCCTTGATAGAAAAATAGGTCTGCATCTGATCATTGATGAAGCTGTAAGGCCGCGACATAGACGACCCTCACGCGTAAATCGTGTTTTTGATACGGTCCCAGCCACCCGTCACGTTGCCGCCCCCACCACCATCGCTACGACGCTGCTGAACGTAGTTGGTTTTGATACGTCCGTAATCGAGCTGCACCACTTCGCGGGGCACGCCGTCGGTGGCACTGTGGCTGTAGTCAGAAATGATCACTTCCTCTAGCACGATCTCAAAGTACTTGAGCTTTTCGCCGCCAGCGCGGTGCACCGCGATGGTTACTTTTTTGAAATGCTGGCCTGCGCAGCTCGCTTGCATCAGTTTGGCGCTTGCCGAATCAAGGAACTTGGAAAAGTTGAATGTGGTGACAGTGGTCCGGCCCGACGAGGCGCCACCCGCCGAGGTTGCGGTCGCCGATGCGCTCTGATGGGTACCGAAGTTATAGCCGAGGATTTCGATCCAGTTCTTGTGCTGGTCGTCGAGGCTCTCACCCGGGATGCCGTCGAATTGGATAAATGCGTCGAGCGCCATGAGTTCTCTCCCTGAGTTGCTTGGTTATTTGCGAGTGCCGGTTAACGGCGCGGATTGGATCCTACCCAAAGAAACTCGCTACAAAAACCCTGATGGAAAATTTCAGACTTTTCCGTAGGACGGTTCTTTTACTTCGCGAATATTCGAGAAAACTCCCTATCTGACGCATCAGAAGTCCAAGCGTCGCGAGCAAAAACGACTGCAAAATGGTCGAAACCGTCAACAAGCGACGCTGGCTCACGGCGTACGGTCGATGCCCGCATTTGATACCTGTTCTTTGCCTCGCGCTTGGGCGAGAATCCATTCCATCTCTGACTCGGAAAGCCCTAATGAAAACCATGTTTCTGGCTCTGGCTCTATTCGCGACAGGTGCTCATGCAGCAGCCAATCCGGCCGCCAATCCTTGTGACGGCGTTGAAGAAGATCAGCAGACGCTTGAGTGCTCGGTGTACAGCCGTGACACGGCGGAGAAGTTGCTGACCGAGAATGTTCAGAACGTGCTGGAGCGCGTGCAGACGCAGTTCGGGGCGAACAAGGCCCAGGCCGAGGAGTTCGCTACCAAACTGAAGACGGCCCAGGAAGCCTGGAAAAAACTCCGTGATGCTGACTGCGCAGTGGAAGTGTTCCCGGCCAAGCCCGGAACCAAAGAATTCAATATCGACCAGAACGATTGCCTGACCCGCGCCAGCGACGAACGATCGGAGTATCTGGATACCGTCGCGCAGTCCGAATGATCCCGAATGCGCTACCCTGACGCCCTTCCCGAGCTCAAGGTATGCACATGAACATCTGCGGCATAGAAATCAAAGGCAGCGAGGCCATCTTCGCTGTCGCCACTCGCGCATCCGGCGCGCTCGAACACGTGCCGTTACCGACGAAGAAGATCGCACTCGAAGACGACGATGAAGCCGTCAACGTGAAAGCGTTCGCCCGCCAGATCGAGGCATTCGTGCGCGACAACGGCATTGGTCATATCGCCATCAAAAAACGTAGCAAGAAAGGCGAGTTCGCTGGCGGTCCGACGACGTTCAAGATCGAAACCATCTTTCAGTTGCTGGAAGACTGCGACGTCATCCTGCTGTCGCCCCAGACCATCAACGCTCAGATGAAGAAGCACAACTTTGAACTGCCGACAGCGCTGAACAAGTATCAGCACGAGGCTTACAAAGCGGCGTGTTCGGCGCTGATGAAGACCAAGTAAGCAATACGCCTTACGACCTTTCTCTACGGGTATCACACGCAGCCCGTGAATCAACGGAAAGGCAAAGAAGCCGGATCGCAATCGAGCAGATCGTTTTCAAAATCCTGACGCCCGTAATGTCGGGGGTAATACGAAAACGACTTCAGATCGAAGTAGTCCTGCTTTGTCATGAACCGGCGGGAAGCTTGGAGGCTAAGCACTTCAGCGTCCTCTGCAGACATCTGCGCGCCAGGATGAATATGCGTAATGCCGTTCAGCTCTGCACTATGGGGATCGACAAGCTTCGCCCCCAGCTGCTGCACTTCCTGAGTGAACAGAGAGGACGCGTCAGGCGAGCCAAATATGACAACAGGCCCGACCGATACCCCTTTGATAGCGGTCGCGTGATCGTTCATCCAGCGCAGGGTCTCCTCATGGGTATGCAGCGTCTCGCCGGCGTAGATCAGAATATTCAGCTTTACCCATACACCGTTGTCCCGACAGGCATGAATTAGGTCGGAGGCCGACCTGAGGTATTTGTCGGGATCTTTGCTTTTGCCCATCGCGAGCAGCTGGGTCGCACAGGCGGCCTCCATACCCAGATCAATGACTTTAAGTCCGGCTGCGGCGAGTGACGCGACGGTCTGGGCGCTCATTGCATCAACCCGGGTCTCGCACCGCCACTTCACGTTCAGACGCGCATTCATCACTTCGGTCGCGAGATCGTCTGCCCACTTGCGATTGGGCGCGAAGAAAGATGACTGAACATAAGGACGGATGCTTTGATCGTCATACTGTTCCATGACGTCGCGCATGTGTAAGGCAAGGACATCGGGATCCTTCAAGCGGGTCAGCGGAATGTCTTTTTCTGCGCAGAAGTGGCATCCCCTGCCGCATCCTCGTGAAGCTTCGATACTGGGCTGAAACTCACTAAAGTGGTCGACTACTGGGTGATATAAATTGAAGTCGGGCACCGCCCTACTGTTTAAATCGTGCACATGGATCGCAGTGGGCTGACTGGCAATCTGTCTGATTTCACCCCCTACCAAGCCTGGTATAAAGGTCTCCACAAATGGCAATTTCGATTTGATCCAGACCGGATCAGAATCGACCACCCATCGCCCGCCCACCGTTATGCTCTTAGACGGCAGTAGCTTCTTTACATGACCCGTGAATCTCTGCGACCAGGCCAGCGCGTAAAAGCTGGGAATGGACAGTAGCAAAGGCCCGTCACCGCGCAGCCGGCCGTCTTCAAATAAAGATTGCGCGAACACCTCAGGAGAAACATGTCCGCCGTGTGCGAGAGAAGTTTTATAACCAGTATTATGGAGAATAGTCGCAAGCGTCAGCGCCCCGTAATTCAGGTATTGTTGACGACGAGCAATGACGCTGTTTCTTTTCTTGGGATTTTCCATTCCCGCAGACACTATCAACACATGATTCACGTGAGACTTCCCTGTTTGACAAAACGGCTCTGGCCATACCGGCGCAATCTATCCGTTGGGACATCAGGGGTCTATAAACAGTGTGTTGAAAAAAAAGGCTCAGCCAGATGTTTGGTTATTACAAGTATAAGCCCACGGCCTGGCGCTCCCTTCGCTGCAGCAGCCACTCGCCCAGCGCCTTGTCCTCCAGGGCATAGGCGCCGCGACTGGATTTCCACACCAGCTCTTTGTCACGGAGCGCATCGATCGCCGCCTGAATGGTCTGAGTGCCAGGCACCACTTCGCTGCCCAACGCCTCCAATGCCTTGCTCACTGCAAGCAATGTCGCATCAGCGAAGGGTGCGAACGGCTGGTTGTCGCGGGCGCGGTCAGCCATCACTTCCAGCACGGCGCGCTGCGGCAACGTCAGGGCGTTGTAGGCGCTTTCGAACTCCTCCCACACGCCCGCCCGCAGCAACCGGGCGCTGTCATGCAGCAATTGGCCAAGATTCTCGGCGTCTCCCAGTTCAAGTGCGACATCGCCGATGATTGCACGCAGCATCTCGGGGCGGCGCCCCACGAGCTCGAACGCAGAATCAACATCGGCCGCGGAAAACTGGTTGGTGAGGGCCAGATGGCTGTTGAGATGGGCCGTGTAGGCCTTTGTGAAATCTTTTCCCAGCAGCGGAAACGGCGTGATGCTTGATCCATAAAAAGGTTGGTTTTTGTTCAGCACCAGATGGGCCAGCTTGTCCCGGTTCGAGCCCGTCAGTACCAATCGCAAGGCTCCATTACCCTGCTCCTGACCCTGATTGAGTTCGTCCCGTGCGGCCTTCAGCGCAAACATTGCGTTGACCCCGGCTTCACTGGTCAAGGCGTGCTGAGCTTCATCGATGATCAGCACGATCATCTTCTGCGACGCACTGTGCAACAGCTGCAAGGCCTGCGTTAACGTCGAGCCCACTGGCAATTGCGGCGTGGTGAAATCCCACGACAGCGTGCGCAGGAAGTTAAGTTTGTCTATGCCGGCTGATTTAGCGAGCTTGCGAATGCCTTTTTCGTACGGCACAAGGGCAACCGCGATCGCCGAGCTAATCAGGTCGGCGGGGTCCTGTTCCCGATCAGCCCACAGATCAACGTAAACCGGCAGCCAGCCTTGGCCGAGACACTGGGGAACCAGATCCTCGCGCAGGAAGGTGCTTTTGCCGGTACGACGTGGCGCCGCGAGGAACAGGCCTGATGAATAATCGTGCAGTCCCTCACCGGTCAGCCCCTCGGCAACGGTCGACGCGAGGCCAGTGCGCTTGAAAACAAAACCAGTGCGTTTGGTCATGATTTATACCTAATTATTGCTCGGACTATAATTTATAGTCGCGAGTATAATTGACAATAATCAGCCGTCAAACAGTCTTCACTTCACGTGTGCGCCCTCGGTCCTCCCTTGGGCACACCACAAATCTCGCCCGGTAACTGCGGGTGAAATACGACGGCGATTCAAACCCGCACGCAATGCTGACTTCCAGCACGCTCATGTCGCTCTGACGCAGCAGCTGCCTGGCTTTGTCCAGCCGCAGGCCGAGGTAGAAGTTGCTCGGCGTGTCGTTCAGGTGTAGACGAAAGAGCCGTTCCAACTGGCGCCGCGTCACCTGAATCCCTTCCGCCAGTTCCAGCGTGCTCAGCGGCGGCTCGGTGTGCTGCTCCATCACGCCGATGACCTGAACCAGCTTCTTGTTGTTGATGCCGTAGCGCGTGGCGATTTGCATGCGCTGATGGTCCTTGCGCTGGCGTATGCGCCCGAGGACGAACTGCTCGGAGACCTTGATCGCCATATCCGCGCCATGGGCCTGCCCGATCAGGTCGAGCATCATGTCGATGGAGGCCGTGCCCCCGGCCGACGTAATGCGGCGCCGGTCGATCTCGAACAATTCCTGCGTCGCTTGCAGCCGGGGAAAGGTTTCCTTGAAGGCGTCCAGCGCTTCCCAGTGCAGGGTCAGGCGATAGCCTTCCAGCAGACCGGCTTGGGCCAGGACAAAACTACCGGTGTCGATCGCCCCAAGCACCACGCCTTCCAGGCCCAGGCGGCGCAGCCAGTGCTCCAGCGCACCGGTGTAAAACTTCAGCGGATCAACGCTGCCCATCACCCACAGCGTCGCACCCTTTTTCAGCGGCTCAAGCGCGGCGTCGGCGTTTACCGACATGCCGTTGCTGGCAATGACAGGGCCGCCATCGACGCTCAGGATGTGCCAGCGATACAGCTCGCCACCGAAGCGATTCGCCACGCGCAACGGCTCCAGCGCCGACACGAAGCCCATCATCGAAAAGCCGGGCATGAGCAGAAAGTAGAAATCCTGGGACATCGTTGGCACGTTCCTTGGGATCGGAGCATATGGGCGATTAGGGTGGAGACGTGACTTCGGAAATGATCATGCCTCTTGGGCCCGATCATCAAATACACCTCTCGCCGATTGGCAGCAACAGCACAGGTCGCTGCTGTGCAAGACCGTGTCGCCGCTGTGCGTTTTGAGGGGCTCGACGCTGCGTAGCTTTGCACCTCAAACACGGGCTGCAAACGTCCGCTTTTACCGTCTGCCCTGCAAGGAACCTCACCCATGAATCACGACGTCATCATCACCTGCGCACTGACCGGTGCTGGCGACACGACCGGGAAAAGCCACCTGGTCCCGATCACGCCCAAGCAGATTGCCGCTGCCGCCGTCGAGGCCGCCAAGGCTGGTGCGACGGTTGTGCACTGCCATGTACGCGACCCCGAGACCGGCAAGTTCAGCCGTGACGTCGAGCTGTATCGCGAAACCATGGACCGCATCCGTGAAGCCGACATCGACATCATCGTCAACCTGACGGCTGGCATGGGCGGCGATCTGGAAATCGGCCCGGGCGAGCGTCCGACCGATTTCGGCCCCGGCACCGATCTGGTCGGTCCGTTGACCCGGCTAGCGCATGTCGAAGCGCTGCTGCCGGAAATCTGCACGCTGGATTGCGGCACCCTCAACTTCGGCGATGGCGACACCATTTACGTGTCCACGCCCGCGCAACTACGGGCCGGGGCCAAGCGCATTCAGGCGCTGGGGGTGAAAGCCGAGCTGGAGATTTTTGACACCGGCCACCTGTGGTTTGCCAAGCAGATGATGAAAGAAGGCTTGCTGGACAACCCGCTGTTTCAGCTATGCATGGGCATTCCGTGGGGCGCGCCGGCGGACACCACCACGATGAAAGCCATGGTCGACAACTTGCCTGCTGACGCGGTGTGGGCTGCCTTCGGTATCGGCCGCATGCAAATGCCGATGGCTGCGCAGGCGGTATTGCTCGGCGGCAACGTGCGGGTCGGTCTGGAGGACAACATCTGGCTCGACAAAGGCGTGCTCGCCAGCAACGGCGCGTTGGTCGAGCGCGCCAGCGAGATTCTCAGCCGCCTGGGCGCCCGGGTTCTGACCCCGGCCGAGGGGCGCGTGAAGATGGGGCTGAAAAAGCGGTTTTGATCCCCACACACACCCTACCGTGCAGGAGTGAGCTTGCTCGCGATAACGGTGTGTCAGTCACACATCTGGCACATATCAATAGCTATCGCGAGCAAGCTCACGCCTACACGGTCCTCGACACTTTTTCGAGTAACCGACATGACCTTCATCACCACCATCAAAACCTTCGCAGCCTTGGGCAGCGGTGTCATCGGCAGCGGTTGGGTGGCGCGCGCGCTGGCTCATGGCCTGGACGTCGTGGCCTGGGACCCGGCGCCGGGAGCAGAGGCAGCGCTGCGCAAACGAGTCGCCAACGCCTGGCCGGCGCTTGAGCAAAAGGGCCTGACGGCGGGCGCTTCCCAAGAACGTCTGCGCTTCGTCGACACCATTGAGGAGTGCGTTCGCGACGCCGACTTCATCCAGGAAAGCGCTCCGGAGCGCCTTGACCTCAAACTGGACCTGCACAGCAAGATCAGCGCGGCGGCCAAGCCTGACGCGATCATTGGTTCCAGCACCTCCGGCCTGCTGCCGTCGGAGTTTTACGAGAGCGCCACGCACCCGGAACGCTGCGTGGTGGGCCATCCGTTCAACCCGGTTTATCTGCTGCCGCTGGTGGAAGTGGTCGGCGGCAAGAACACCGCGCCGGAAGCGGTGCAGGCAGCGATTCAGGTCTACGAATCACTCGGCATGCGCCCGCTTCATGTGCGCAAAGAGGTCCCCGGTTTTATTGCCGATCGTTTGCTGGAAGCGCTGTGGCGTGAAGCCCTGCACCTGGTGAACGATGGGGTGGCGACCACCGGCGAAATCGATGACGCCATCCGTTTCGGCGCCGGCTTGCGCTGGTCGTTCATGGGCACCTTTCTGACCTACACCCTGGCCGGCGGCGATGCGGGCATGCGTCACTTCATGGCGCAATTCGGCCCGGCGCTGCAGTTGCCGTGGACTTATCTACCGGCGCCGGAGCTGACCGACAAGTTGATCGATGACGTGGTCGATGGCACCTCGGATCAGCTCGGTAGCCACAGCATTGCGGCGCTGGAGCGGTATCGCGATGACTGCCTGCTGGCGGTGCTTGAAGCGGTGAAAACCACCAAGGCCAGGCATGGGATGGCGTTTGGGGATTGAGCCAAAATTTTCATCGCCCAAACCGGCCTCATCGCGGGCAAGCGCGCTCCTACAAAGGGTATGCGATCAACTGTAGGAGCGCGCTTGCCCGCGATGAGGCCGTTGATCTCACCGAAATTGTGACCCTGGAATCCTATGCCCGCGCTCATTACTTTCAAAACCCCAGTCCTCACCGATTGGGTCGACTACAACGGCCACCTGCGCGATGCCTTTTACTTGCTGATTTTCAGCTTCGCCACAGACGCCTTCATGGACCGCATAGGCCTGGCTAGTAACGATCGGGATGCCAGCGGCCACTCGCTGTTCACGCTCGAAGCGCACATCAACTTCCTGCACGAAGTGAAACTCGGCGAAGCGGTGGAAGTGCGTACGCAAATCATCGGGTACGACCACAAACGTGTGCAGCTTTATCACGGGCTGTACAAGGCAGAGGGGGAGATCGAGTTGGCAGCGAGCGAGCAGATGCTGCTGCATGTGGATCTGGCGGCCGGGCCGAAATCAGCGCCGTTTAGCGAAGTGTCGCTGCAGGCGTTGCGCCTGCTCTCGGAAGCTCAATTTGATCAGCCGAATCCAAAGTATGCTGGGCGGATCATCGCCCTGCCCGGCCGGCAACATACCGTGTAGAAACGTGGACCACGCCCACAAAAAAGCCCGCATCGCTGCGGGCTTCTTCATTTCAGCAAATCGATCAGAAAACGATCAGTTCACTTTGGCGTTCAGCTCGCCTTTGGCATAACGCTCGAACATCTTCTCCAGGGAGATCGGCTTGATCTTGGAGGCGTTGCCGGCGGTGCCGAATGCTTCGTAACGAGCGATACACACGTCGCGCATGGCCGATACGGTTTTCGCCAGGTACTTGCGTGGGTCGAACTCGCTCGGGTTTTTCGCCATGAACTCGCGGATAGCACCCGTCGAGGCCAGACGCAGGTCGGTGTCGATGTTGACCTTGCGCACGCCGTGCTTGATGCCTTCAACGATTTCTTCGACCGGCACGCCGTAGGTTTCTTTAATGTCGCCGCCGTACTGGTTGATGATTTTCAGCCATTCCTGCGGAACGGAAGAAGAACCGTGCATCACCAGGTGAGTGTTCGGGATGCGCTTGTGGATCTCTTTGATCCGCTCGATCGCCAGAATGTCGCCAGTAGGCGGCTTGGTGAACTTGTACGCGCCGTGGCTGGTGCCGATAGCGATAGCCAGTGCGTCGACCTGAGTTCTTTTAACGAAGTCCGCTGCTTCTTCCGGATCAGTCAGCATCTGGCTGTGGTCCAGCATGCCTTCTGCGCCTACGCCGTCTTCCTCACCAGCCATGCCGGTTTCCAGCGAGCCCAGAACACCCAGCTCACCCTCAACCGAAACACCGCAGGCGTGAGCCATGGCGACAGTTTCCTGGGTGACGCGTACGTTGTAGTCGTAATCCGCAGGGCTTTTGCCGTCTTCGCGCAGCGAACCGTCCATCATCACCGAGCTGAAGCCCAGCTGGATGGAACGTTGGCAGATGGCCGGGCTGGTGCCGTGGTCCTGGTGCATGACCACCGGGATGTGCGGGAATTCTTCGATCGCCGCCAGGATCAGGTGGCGCAGGAACGGGGCGCCAGCGTATTTGCGCGCACCGGCCGAAGCCTGAACGATCACCGGAGAATCGGTCTTGTCGGCCGCTTCCATAATGGCGCGCATTTGTTCCAGGTTGTTCACGTTGAATGCAGGGACGCCGTAACCGAATTCGGCTGCGTGGTCCAACATCTGGCGCATGCTGATAAGTGCCATTGTCTGTCTCTCTCCCGGTGGGGTCGTTAATCGTGCGTGCCGTATTGGCGGCTATTCAAATTATAGAGGCGGCTTGCTCGAACACCGCCCGGTGTTGCCTCGCTCGAACTGCTCGGCCTTTTAAGGCGCTTTGCAGCCACGACCGATCAAATCGTTGGTAGCGTCCCAGTAGACCAGGCCTTCGCTGCCTTTGTTGTCGAACGCCAAGACGCCGTTACTGTAGAGCGCGCCGGAGGCTCCGGGGGACGCTTGCAGACGGAATACCTGCTCGCTCTGATTGAGGCGTACATCCACCTCCTTCTTCGCGGCATCGGCGTACTTCCAGAAAATCTCGGCTTTGCTGTCACAGACCCAGTGGGTCCAGGGGGCTGCCGGTTCCGAAGCCTTCATGCTGGCGCAACCGCTCAGCAGCATCAGTGTCGCAAGGGCTAACAAGCCTTTCATTACTACTCCTGAATCCCCTGCATCGCGTGACGGATGTCGATCATCGCAGGGGCAATGCTGTTCCTGTATTCCGGCACACCGTCAACTAAGAATCAATGACAGGGGACTGGTCCCACGGCAGGCATGAATTCGTATTTTTCCCAGACTTCAGGCCCGCCACGCTTGTAAACGATCGGTACGGTTTCCGCCTGCCAGCCCGCCTGATAGCAGCTGACTTGAAGCAGCCCCGGCGCCGCGCTGGATGCCGTCTCCGCTTCAGGCTTGCTTGCGCACCCGACCAGCAAACCCGCCATGATCAACAGCGGTAATGGCTTGACCATTTCACTCCCCTTCACCTTGGCCGGTCAGGCCTTGGCGCGTTGTTCCAGAACTTCCACGGCAGGCAGAACCTTGCCCTCGACAAACTCGAGGAACGCACCACCGCCTGTAGAGATGTAAGAGATCTTGTCGCCTACACCATATTTGTCGATGGCGGCCAAGGTGTCGCCCCCGCCAGCGATGGAAAACGCAGAACTCTCAGCGATCGCGTGAGCCAGCGTCTTGGTGCCTTCGCCGAACTGATCGAACTCAAATACGCCGACCGGGCCGTTCCAGAGAATAGTCTTGGAAGATTTCAGCAATTCGGCAAAGTGAGCAGCTGTTTGAGGACCGATGTCGAGGATCATGTCGTCCTCGGCCACATCGGCGATCAGCTTGACGGTGGCTTCGGCATCAGCGGCGAATTGCTTGGCAACCACCACGTCGACCGGCAACGGAACGCTGACCTTGGCGGCGATGGCTTTGGCAGTCTCAAGCAGGTCCGGCTCGTACAACGATTTGCCAACCGGGTGGCCCGCCGCTGCCAGGAAGGTATTGGCGATGCCACCGCCGACAATCAGCTGATTGCACTTCTCGCTGAGGCTGTTAAGCACGTCCAGCTTGGTGGAAACCTTGGAGCCGGCAACGATAGCCGCCATTGGCTGGGCCGGATTGCCCAGGGCTTTGCCCAGCGCGTCAAGTTCAGCGGCAAGCAGCGGACCCGCCGCAGCGACTTTGGCGAACTTGGCCACGCCGTGGGTCGAGCCTTCTGCACGGTGGGCGGTGCCGAAGGCGTCCATCACGAACACATCGCACAGAGCGGCGTACTTATGCGCCAGCTCGTCAGCGTTCTTCTTTTCGCCCTTGTTGAAGCGCACGTTCTCGAACAGCACGATGTCGCCGGCCTTTACGTCGACACCGTCCAAGTACTCCGCGACCAGCGGCACTTCACGCCCGAGGGCCTTGCTCAGGTAGTCAGCGACCGGCTTGAGGCTGTTTTCGGCGGAAAACTCGCCCTCGGTAGGGCGACCCAGGTGCGAGCAGACCATGACGGCTGCGCCTTTTTCCAGCGCCAGCTTGATGGTTGGCAGCGATGCGAGAATGCGTGCATCGCTGGTCACCACGCCGTCTTTGACCGGAACGTTGAGGTCTTCGCGGATCAGTACACGCTTACCTTGCAGATCGAGGTCGGTCATCTTCAACACGGTCATGAGGCATTCCCTGTTTTTACTATTGTTTATGGATGGTGTGCAGGTAGTGATCGGCGACATCCAGCATGCGATTGGCAAAGCCCCACTCGTTGTCGAACCAGGCCAGGATGTTCACCAGCCGAGGGCCCGAGACCCGCGTCTGGCTGGCATCAATGATGGCCGAGTGCGGGTCGTGGTTGAAATCGCAACTGGCATGCGGCAATTCCGTATACGCCAGCAGTCCCTTCAGCGGGCCACGGGTGGCGGCCTCGCGCAGGATACGGTTGACCTCGACTGCATCGGTATCACGGGCGACCTGCAGCGTGATGTCCAGACACGAGACATTCACCGTCGGCACACGAACTGCTTTGGCCTGAATTCGGCCGGCAAGTTCCGGAAGCAGCCGCTCGATGCCCCGCGCCAGACCAGTGGACACCGGGATAATCGACTGAAAGGCCGAGCGCGTGCGGCGCAAGTCTTCATGATGATAGGCGTCGATCACCGGTTGATCGTTCATCGCCGAGTGAATCGTGGTGATGGTCACGTATTCGAGGCCCAGCTCGCGATTCAGCAGGTCGAGCAACGGCACGCTGCAATTGGTGGTGCACGACGCGGCAGACACCAGCCGCTCATCGCCCGTCAGGGTTTCCTGATTGATGCCGTAGACGATGGTGGCGTCCACGTCGGCTTCGCTGGACATGGGCTGGGAGAACAGCACTCGCGGCGCGCGGGCCGAAAGAAAGCGCTCGCCGTCAGCACGCGTGTTGTAGACGCCAGAGCATTCGAGCACCAGATCCACGTCGAGCGAGCCCCAGTCGATGCCTTCCGGTGTCGCGCTGCGAAATACTTTGATGACGTGGTCGTTGATGTGCAGAAAATCGCCTTCGACCCGCACTTCGCCAGGGAACCGGCCATGTGTGGAGTCAAAGCGCGTCAGGTATTCGAGACTGGCCATGTCGGCCAGATCGTTGATTGCCACTACGTCAAAGCCAGCCTTCGCACCTCGCTCGCACAGCGCGCGCAGCACGCAGCGGCCAATACGACCGTAACCATTGAGGGCGACTTTATAAGGGCGTGGCTGAGGCATGGGGTTCTCGCAGGCATTCATCCGAACCTGTAGGAGCGCGCTTGCCCGCGATTGCGACCTGTCAGCCCCTACTTCAGGCAACTGACAGAATGCATTCGCGGGCAAGCGCGCTCCTACACGGCAAAGCGGTGCTTCTTAGTCTTCCAGCAGCTCTTCAGCCGTGGAAAGAACGTTCTCCAGCGTGAAGCCGAACTCTTCGAACAGCAGGTTGGCAGGTGCCGACTCGCCGAAGGTGGTCATGCCGATCACGCGACCTTCCAGGCCCACATATTTGTACCAGTAGTCGGCGTGAGCGGCTTCGATGGCGATGCGCGCGCTGACTTCCAGCGGCAGAACCGACTGCTTGTACTCGGCGCTCTGAGTTTCGAAAACGCTGGTGCACGGCATGGACACCACGCGGACGTTCTTGCCGTCTGCGGTCAGCTTGTCGTAGGCCTGAACAGCCAGACCGACTTCGGAACCGGTGGCAATCAGGATCAGATCAGGCTCGCCACTGCAGTCGCGCAGCACGTAACCACCGCGGTTGATGTTTTCCAGCTGCTCGGCATCACGCGCCTGATGTTGCAGGTTCTGACGGGAGAAGATCAGCGCCGACGGGCCGTCATCACGCTCGATGGCGTGTTTCCAGGCGATGGCGGATTCAACCGCATCAGCCGGGCGCCAGCAGTCCAGGTTCGGCGTGGTGCGCAGGCTGGTCAGCTGCTCGATCGGCTGGTGCGTCGGGCCGTCTTCGCCCAGACCGATGGAGTCATGGGTGAATACATAGATGATGCGCTTCTTCATCAGCGAAGACATGCGCACGGCGTTGCGGGCGTATTCCATGAAGATCAGGAAGGTCGCGCCGTATGGCACGAAACCGCCGTGCAGGGCGATGCCGTTCATGATTGCGCCCATACCGAACTCACGAACACCGTAGTGCAGGTAGTTGCCGGTGGCATCTTCGCCGGTGATGCTGCGGCAGCCTTTCCAGATGGTCAGGTTGGAACCTGCCAGGTCAGCGGAACCGCCGAGGAATTCAGGCAGCAGCGGACCGAAGGCGCTCAAGGCATTCTGGCTGGCCTTGCGGCTGGCGATGGTTTCGCCCTTGGCGTTGACTTCAGCCACGTATGCAGCGGATTTCTCGGCGAAGTCAGCAGGCAATTCACCGCTCATGCGGCGGATCAGCTCGTTGGCTTCGGTCGGGAAGGCAGCGGAGTAGGCAGCGAAACGCTGATCCCATTCGGCTTCGACAGCCAGGCCTTTTTCCTTGCCGTTCCACTCGCTGTAGATGTCGGCCGGGATTTCGAACGGCCCGTGGGTCCACTTCAGCGCGGCGCGGGTCAGAGCGATTTCGTCAGTGCCCAGCGGAGCGCCGTGGCAGTCTTCCTTGCCCTGCTTGTTCGGCGAACCGAAACCGATGGTGGTCTTGCAGCCGATCAGCGTCGGCATGTCGCTCTTGTGAGCGGTGTCGATGGCGGTTTTGATCTCGTCGGCGTCATGGCCGTCGACGTTGCGGATGACCAGCCAGCCGTAGGATTCGAAGCGCTTCGGGGTATCGTCGGTGAACCAGCCTTCAACTTCGCCGTCGATGGAAATCCCGTTGTCGTCGTAGAACGCGACCAGCTTGTTCAGGCGCAGGGTACCGGCCAGAGAAGCGACTTCGTGTGAGATGCCTTCCATCATGCAGCCATCACCCATGAACACGTAGGTGTGGTGGTCGACGATGTTGTGGCCTGGACGGTTGAACTGGGCGGCGAGGGTCTTCTCGGCAACCGCGAAACCGACGGCGTTGGCGAAACCCTGACCCAGTGGGCCGGTGGTGGTTTCAACGCCCGGGGTGTAGCCGTATTCCGGGTGACCCGGGGTGCGGCTGTGCAGCTGACGGAAGTTTTTCAGGTCTTCGATGGACAGGTCGTAACCGGTCAGGTGCAGCAGCGAGTAGATCAGCATCGAGCCGTGGCCGTTGGACAGGATGAACCGGTCGCGGTCGGCAAACATCGGATTGGCCGGGTTGTGCTTCAGATAATCGCGCCAAAGAACTTCAGCGATATCCGCCATGCCCATCGGGGCACCCGGGTGGCCGCTATTGGCCTTTTGCACGGCATCCATGCTGAGGGCACGAATGGCATTGGCTCGCTCACGACGGCTTGGCATCGCTGATCTCCTGGGGCAGATAAAAGTGGGACCGGAAAAAGGCGGCCATTTTCCCTCAGGCACCCTCCGGGGGCAATGACAGATCACACACCATCGGTGTTTTCCTCCGTTGCTGACGTGTTTTCGTACGCCGCACCCAACGCCCGACGGCAAACGGCAGAATCACGGCGCCGGGGTGCCGCCACTGATCGACCAATATCAAAACTTTTTGATATTGCCCTTGCGACAGTCCCGGTCGATAACTAGACTGCCTGCCTTATGAATCTTCGCGTGCCTGCCATTAGCCATGATGAATGCGACGAGCTGGCTGCCTTGTGCAAAGCCGGCGGCGATCCGCTGCGGCTGAATGTCTTGCGCGCGCTGTCGAATGATTCCTTCGGCGTGCTGGAGCTGGCGCAGATTTTCGCCATTGGCCAGTCCGGCATGAGCCATCACCTCAAGGTGCTGGCCCAAGCCGATCTTGTGGCGACGCGGCGTGAAGGCAACGCGATCTTTTACCGGCGCGCCCTGCCCCACACCGAACACACCGGCGGCAAGTTGCACGCGGCGATGCTTGAAGAAGCCGACAACCTGCGCCTGCCCGCGGATGTACAGACCCGAATCGGTCTGGTGCATCGCCAGCGGGCTAACGCCAGTCAGGACTTCTTCGCACGCACGGCCGAGAAATTTCGGGCCCAGCAGGACCTGATCGCAGGACTGCCGCAATACCGCGACAGCCTGCTGTCGTTGCTGGACAAACTGAGCTTTCCCGCCGATGCCACGGCGATAGAAGTCGGGCCCGGTGATGGCGGTTTTCTGCCGGACTTGGCGCGGCGTTTCCGACATGTGACGGGGCTGGACAACAGCCCGGAAATGCTCGATCTGGCGCGCAAGATCTGCACGCAAAAGTCGCTGGTTAACGTCGAGCTGAAACTGGCCGATGCACTGACCAACGCTAATATCTCCGGCAACTGCGTGGTGTTGAATATGGTGTTGCACCATTTCGCCGCGCCCGCCGAAGCGCTCAAACAATTGGCCAACCTGTTGCAACCGGGCGGTAGCCTGCTGGTGACAGAGTTGTGCAGCCATGACCAGAGCTGGGCCAAGGAGGCCTGTGGCGATCTCTGGTTAGGCTTCGAACAGGAAGATCTGGCCCGTTGGGCCATCGCTGCGGGGCTGGTCCCCGGGGAAAGCCTGTACATAGGCTTACGTAATGGTTTCCAGATCCAGGTCCGCCATTTTCAGCGACCGGCTGGCAACACTCACCATCGGTACTAATCAGGAAAACCGTCGAGATGAGCGAATACTCCCTTTTCACCTCCGAGTCCGTGTCTGAAGGACATCCGGACAAAATCGCCGACCAGATCTCCGATGCGGTGCTGGACGCCATCATTGCCCAGGACAAGCAGGCTCGCGTTGCCGTGGAAACCCTGGTCAAGACCGGTGTGGCCATTGTGGCCGGCGAAGTCACCACCACCGCGTGGGTCGACCTGGAGCAGATCGTTCGTGACGTGATCTGCGAGATCGGCTACACCAGCTCCAACGTCGGTTTTGACGGTGCGACCTGCAGCGTGATGAACATCATCGGCAAGCAGTCCCCCGACATCAACCAGGGTGTCGACCGCGCAAAACCTGAAGATCAGGGCGCCGGCGACCAGGGCCTGATGTTCGGCTACGCCAGCAACGAAACCGCCGAGCTGATGCCCGCGCCGATCGCGTTCTCGCACCAGTTGGTGCACCGCCAGGCCGAAGCCCGTAAATCCGGCCTGCTGCCGTGGTTGCGCCCGGACGCGAAATCCCAAGTCACGTGCCGCTATGAAAACGGCATCGTGGTGGGCATCGACGCCGTTGTTCTGTCGACCCAGCACAACCCGGAAGTGTCCTACAAAGACCTGCGCGAAGGCGTGATGGAGCTGATCGTCAAGCACGTGCTGCCGGCCGAACTGCTGCACAAAGACACCCAGTTCCACATCAACCCGACTGGCCAGTTCATCATCGGCGGCCCGGTGGGCGACTGCGGTCTGACCGGTCGCAAGATCATCGTCGACAGCTACGGCGGCATGGCCCGTCACGGCGGCGGCGCGTTCTCCGGTAAAGATCCATCCAAGGTTGACCGTTCGGCTGCGTACGCTGGCCGTTACGTTGCCAAGAACATCGTCGCCGCCGGCCTGGCCGAGCGCTGCGAGATCCAGGTTTCCTACGCCATCGGCGTTGCACAGCCTACGTCGATCTCGCTGAACACCTTCGGCACCGGCAAGATCAGCGACGACAAGATCGTCCAGCTGGTCCGCGAGCATTTCGACCTGCGTCCATACGCGATCACCACCATGCTCGACCTGCTGCACCCGATGTACCAGGAAACCGCAGCCTACGGCCACTTCGGCCGCACGCCGCAAACCAAGACCGTGGGCGACGATACGTTCACCACGTTCACTTGGGAAAAAACCGACCGCGCCGACGCATT
Source organism: Pseudomonas sp. HP_01 (assembly GCF_055284355.1). Taxonomy (NCBI): domain Bacteria; kingdom Pseudomonadati; phylum Pseudomonadota; class Gammaproteobacteria; order Pseudomonadales; family Pseudomonadaceae; genus Pseudomonas; species Pseudomonas sp. HP_01. Next base: position 47,722 of record NZ_JBTOPV010000016.1, read on the forward strand.
GCGCGCCGCTGCCGGTTTGTAATCCTACTGGGTGCATTGCGCCTAGCGGCACCCGGTAAAAGAAAAGCCCCTGGCGATGGAAGTCGTCAGGGGCTTTTTTGCATTCGGGCTGAAGGAACAATCAGCCCCGCCGCGCTATCAGCAAAAACGACGCCGCGCTTGCCAACAATCCCGCGCACAACCGGTTGAACAGCCGCTTGCCACTTGGCTTGGCAAACAGCCGACGCGCATGCACGCCCATCCAGCAATAGAGCGCTATGGCGATACACTCCAGCACCAGAAACATCGCGCCCAGTTGTGCGAATTGGGTGCTCACTACGCTAGATCGATCAACGAACTGCGGCAGAAATGCGGTGAACAGCAGAATGGCTTTGGGGTTACCGATGGCGACCAGAAATTCCTGGCGCGCCAGCCTCTTCACTCCGGCCTGCGCGCCGGCTTCGATATCGTGCGCCTCGCACGGCGCTCGCCACAGTTGTAACGCCAGATAGAACAGATACGCCGCCCCCACAATCTTGATCGTATGAAACAGCCATTCGGATGTATGCAGCACCGCTGTAAGCCCAACCGCTGCCAGAGCAATCATGATCGCGAACGCGAGCAACCGACCAATGCCGCCCGAACAGGCACTGATAAATCCGTAGCGCGACGCATTGCTGATCGACAGCAGATTGTTAGGGCCGGGCGCCATGTTCAGGGCGAAACAGGCAGGGATGAAAACAGCGAGGGTCGACAGGTCCATGGCAGTGTCTCTTCCAGTTGCCGGGATGAAACATCATTTTGCATTCCTTGCGCTGCGGCTCAAGGTACAGCTGGGCCGGGAATCAGGGACTGGCTGTATCGGTGCGGGACAAACCCGGTAACCAAGGCGCGATGAAACACCCCTGCGGAAAACCTAGCCTTGCGGTCCCCCTCCCGGCAAGGAAGCTCCGATGTTGACCCTATTCCGCGCGATGACCTGCGCCTTGATCGCCCTGATTCCTACTGCAGCCAATGCCACCACCTGCCCCGACTGGCCACCGGCCCAAGCCCGCAGCGAAATCCTTTCGCTGCAAAATCAGATCACCCAGTGGGACGACAGTTATCACCGCCAAGGCGTTTCTCTGGTCGCCGATGAGCTCTACGACCAATCCGTTCAGCGACTCGCTGATCTGCGCGGCTGTTTCGCCGCCACTTCGGCGTCGCCTTCCAATCCGCTGAAAACCGCGCGCGGTCCTGTCGCGCACCCCATCCCTCACACCGGCCTGACGAAATTGCCGGGCGAGGCCGCCGTTCAGGCGTGGCTTAAAGACCGACGCGATCTGTGGATTCAGCCAAAAGTGGATGGCGTGGCGGTCACGCTGGTGTATGTCGACGGCAAACTGGTGAGCGCCATCAGCCGGGGCGATGGGGTCTTCGGTCAGGACTGGACCGGGCATGCTCATCAGATCGAGGCGATTCCTCGGCATCTCGCGTGGGAAAAGACTGTGATCCTTCAAGGCGAGCTGTATTGGAAGCTGACAGATCATGTTCAGGCCGACGCCGGCAGTCTGAACGCTCGAAGCAAAGTCGCCGGGTTGCTGGCGCGTCACGCCATCAGCGAAGAGGACGGTGCGCAGGTTGGCGTGTTCGTCTGGGACTGGCCGGAAGGTCCGTCGGACATGACCGAGCGACTGGCAGGGCTCAGGGCCATGGGTTTCGAGGACAGCGCACGCTTCAGTGAGCCATTGGAGGGCTTCACCCAGGCGAAGAACTGGCGAGAGCATTGGTACCGCTCGGCGCTGCCGTTTGCCACTGATGGTGTGGTTATCCGCCAGGGCGAGCGCCCATCGGCCGAGCGCTGGCAGGCAAAAGCGCCTTACTGGATCGCGGCCTGGAAGTACCCGTTTGCACAGGCATTGGCGGAGGTGCGCAAGGTTCATTTCAACGTCGGGCGCAGCGGCAAGATCACGCCCGTGCTGGACATAGAACCGGTGCGACTGGATGACCGCATGATCAATCGCATCAGCGTCGGTTCGCTGAAGAGGTGGCAGGAGATGGATATTCTGCCTGGGGATCAGGTGGCAATCAGCCTGGCCGGGCTGACGATTCCGCGTCTGGATGAAGTGGTATCGCGCAGCGTGGAGCGCGCACCGCTGGCTGTGCCGCGAGCGGAGGATTTTCATTCCCTGAGTTGCTGGCAGCCGGTCGAAGGCTGTGAAAGCCAGTTTCGCGAACGGCTGAAGTGGCTGAGCGGAAAGAAGGGATTGGCGCTCAGCGGCGTAGGACCGGGCACGTGGGACAAGTTGATTCAGGCAGGGCAATTGAACGGTTTGCTGGGCTGGATGACCCTCGACGGTGCACAGCTTGCTAACATTCCCGGCCTGGGCGAGCGCAGCAGCGCTAAACTGCTGGCAAGTTTTCAGGCCGCACGTGAAAAACCGTTTGTTGCCTGGCTCAAGGCCATCGGTTTGCCGCCGGCGACGGGCGTTAATCTGGGTGAGTCCTGGACGGACATGGCCTCCCGAAGCGTCGAGCAATGGCAGGCCGAACCCGGCATTGGCTCGGGACGTGCGAAGCAGTTACATGCATTTTTTCAAGACCCGCAGGTGCAGGCGCTAAGCAGGCAGTTGCGGGAGCAAGGTATCAACGGTTTTTAGTTTTTAGGGCCGCATGATTGTGTCGAGCGTGCGGCTATTTGTGTTCAAGGAGTATTCATGAAATTCCTGTCATCCCTTTTTGCATTCACCGCGTGCGGATTTCTGGCCGCGCCCGTGTTTGCAGCCGAGCAGGCGCCGGAACCGTCCGGATGCGCCGCGAAGCGCCAGGACATCGCCACTCGGATTGAGGACGCCAAGGCGGCGGGCAATACCGATCAACAGGCCGGGCTGCAAAAAGCCCTGAGCGAGTTGAACGCCAACTGCACCGACGTCGACGTGGTCAAGCAGCAGGAACAGAAAGTGCTGGATGCCAAGCGCGAGGTCAGCCGTCGTCAGGCGGATTTGAACAAGGCCATGAGCAAGGGCGATCCGGAGAAAATCGACAAGCGTAAAGACAAGCTCGCCGAGTCCCGCAAAGAACTGCAGGACGAGCAGGAAAAGCTGGAGAAGGTTCAGCCCGACGAGGATGACGAATAAGGTCGTCTGCGGGCATCAGGCCTTTAATGTGTAGGAGTGACCGGGGTGGCGCTCCACCTTGCTCGCAAGGACGGCATTTCTGCCGATGAAGATTTGGCGGATGGACTCACCTCTTCGTGAGCAAGCTCACTCCCACACGGTCTTTTTCTCGGCAAGATATCAGGGTGTCAGAGCGACCGTTGAGCGATCAAACTGAAACGCCAAACAGCGCAATCACCAGCCCCATCCCGACGATCCAGGCCAGCGAACGCAACGCCGCGAGATCCGCCAGATAAAAGATGATGTAGAGCAGGCGACTGGTCACGAACAGCACGGCGAGTACGTCGATCGTGACCAACTGCGCGACACCGGCGACGTGGGCGATGATTACGCCAGCGGCAAACCCGGGAATCGCTTCAAAACTATTGAGCTGCGCATTGTGGGCGCGGCGCGGGAGACCTTCGAGGCGGTCGAGAAAGTCCCGGGGATCATGATTGTGCCGTGCACTGAATTTGCCGCTGCTGAACTTGGCAATGCCAGCGCACCCTATCGGCAACAGAATCACGATCAACACGCACCAAAAAGCAACGGTCATAGCCACATCCTTTTTTTAGAATTTGAGCTTCATCAGAAGCATACCGAGTAATACCTATCTACAGGCTAAGAGCCACGGCCCGCCGAAAGGTTCTTACAGGTAACGCACGGCGGACGGGACCACAACCACCCGCGCACCCAATGGCGCATTGCGCAACCGGAGTAGGACCGGCTTTAGCCGGGAAGGCATTACCCGTCACGCCGCAAATCTGATGGCGTCACGCCGGCCCCTTCCCGGCTGAAGCCGGTCCTACAAAGAACAACCTGCGCGCAGGTTGCTCGTCGTTACTGCCACCGCCATCCCGATTGGCTAAGATGCCAGCCACCCAGCCGACCTCGGCTGTATCTCGTAGCCCAGGAGCCTGCATGTCCAGCGAAGAAGACGCCACCCTCAGTGGCGCAGCGCCGATGATTCCCGATCAGCGTCGGGAGTTGATGCTGCGTCAGTTGCGCAAGCATCAGGTGCTCAGCGTGCATCAGCTCATGGAAATGTTCGACTGCTCGCACATGACCGTTCGCCGCGACATTGCGCTACTTGAGCAAAGTGGCCGTGCCTATTCGGTGACCGGCGGGGTACGCATCGCCAGTCAGGTTCACAGCGAGCCGAGCCACCAGTCCAAGGCCGTGGTCGAGCTGCCGCACAAACAGGCGATGGCGAAACTGGCCGCCAGCCTGCTGCACCCCGAGATGACCGTGTACCTGGACGCCGGCACCAGCACGCTGGAAATTGTCCCGCACATTGTCGCGCTGGCGGGGATGACCGTGGTCACCAACGACTTCGGCGTGGTCAATGCCCTCGCCGATGCGACCCATGTGGATGTGATTCACACCGGCGGACTGCTGGATCATCCGAACCGGTCCTGTGTCGGCGGGCTGGCAGCGGCGACGTTGCGGCAGCTGGCAACCGACGTGGCGTTCATGTCGACCAGCTCATGGGATCTGCAACGAGGCACGACCACGCCCTCTGCGCTGAAAGTTGAGGTCAAGCAGGCGGCCATGCAGTCGGCCTCGCGCACGGTATTGCTGACCACCAGCACGAAATACGGCACGTTCGGCATGTACAAGGTCGCCGGTCTGGAGCAGTTCGACACGATCATCAGCGACGACCGCCTCGCCCATGGCGCTGCGGACAGCATTCGCGGACTGGGCGTTGAATTGATGTTGGCGTCGATGGATCAGCCACGCTAATTCAGCGAGTGCCACAAACACTGTAGGAGCGCGCTTGCCCGCGATGACGGACTGTCCGAGACATATCTGTTTCAGACAAACCGCAATCGCGGGCAAGCGCGCTCCTACATTTGATGCGAAGCCTCGGCCCCGACTGAGGTTTTTTTTCGCCTGCCACCAGCAATGTTAATTTTTGTTAACCAAAAAAAGCACTTCACATTATCCGATCACAGGTTCACTATCTTTAACAGATCAGAACAAACACCGTTCGAGTGCTGATGAACTTCGGCGCTCACCCGAGGAGAGATTCATGAATAACAAGAATGTCGGCGTCATTGGTCTGGGTGCTATGGGCCTGGGCATTGCGCGCTCCCTGCTGCGCAGCGGCTTCAACGTTCATGCCTGTGACGTGCGCGCGGCCGTCACCGAGCAATTCGCCAGCGAAGGCGGCGTTGCCTGTGAATCTCCTGCAACCATGGCCGCCGCATGCGACGTGATCATCACCGTCGTGGTCAATGCCGAGCAGACCGAAACCGTATTGTTTGGCGACAACGGCGCAGTCGCCGCTCTGCGCCCAGGCAGCCTGATCATCGGTTGCGCCACGGTCGCACCGACCTTCGCCATCGAACTGGGTCAGCGCCTCACCGAAAAAGGCCTGCTCTACCTCGACGCGCCAATCTCCGGCGGCGCTGCCAAGGCAGCTGCTGGCGAGATGACAATGATGACCTCCGGCCCGGCTGATTCCTACGCCAAGGCCGACGCGATCCTCAACGGCATGGCGGGCAAGGTGTATCGCCTGGGCGACGTCCACGGCCTGGGTTCGAAAGTCAAAATCATCAATCAACTGCTGGCCGGTGTACACATCGCCGCAAGCGCCGAAGCCATGGCCCTGGGCCTGCGTGAAGGCGTAGACGCGGACGCACTGTACGAAGTGATCACCAACAGCGCCGGTAACTCGTGGATGTTCGAGAACCGCGTGCCGCACATCCTCAAAGCGGACTACACCCCGCTGTCGGCCGTGGACATCTTCGTCAAAGACCTGGGCCTGGTGCTGGATACAGCCCGCGCCAGCAAATTCCCGCTGCCGTTGTCGTCCACCGCCCACCAGATGTTCATGCAGGCCTCCACCGCTGGCTTTGGCCGTGAAGATGATTCTGCCGTGATCAAGATTTTCCCGGGCATCGAACTGCCGACCGCCAAGCCTGAAAACAACTGAGATGACGCTGATGAGCACCACGACTCCGCGCCCTCTGTTGGGCTGCATCGCCGATGACTTCACTGGCGCCACCGACCTGGCCAACATGCTGGTGCGGGGCGGCATGCGCACCGTGCAGAGCATTGGTATCCCGAGCGCCGACAGCCTTGCCGAACTGGACGCCGACGCCATCGTCATCGCCCTGAAATCCCGCACCACGCCCGCTGCAGAAGCGGTGGAAGAATCACTGGGCGCGCTGCAGTGGCTGCGTGATCAGGGCTGTGAGCAGATCTTCTTCAAGTACTGCTCGACATTCGACTCCACCGCCAAAGGCAACATTGGCCAGGTCAGCGAAGCGCTGCTCAAGGCGCTTAACAGCGACTTCACCCTGGCCTGCCCGGCGTTCCCGGAGAACGGTCGCACAATCTTCCGCGGCCACTTGTTCGTGCAGGACCAACTGCTCAGCGAATGCGGAATGCAAAACCACCCGCTGACGCCGATGATCGATGCCAATCTGGTGCGCGTGCTGCAATCCCAGACCACACAGAAAGTCGGCCTGCTGCGTTACGACAGCATCGCCAGAGGCGTCGATGGCGTGCGTGCGCGCATCGAAGAGCTGCGTGCGGAGGGCGTGGTCATGGCAATTGCCGACTCGCTGTCTGACGCTGATTTGTACACGCTGGGCGAAGCCTGCGCCGACCTGCCGCTGCTCACCGGCGGCTCGGGCTTGGCGCTGGGTTTGCCGGGCAATTTCCGCAAAGCGGGCAAGTTGCGTGACATCGACGCGGCGAAGCTTGAGCACGTCGACGGCGGCGAAGTGGTGCTGGCGGGCAGCGCGTCGGTGGCCACCAATGGTCAGGTCGCGGCATGGCTAGAGGCCAATCGGCCTGCGCTGCGCATCGATCCATTGGCGTTGGCTGACGGCAAACCGGTTGTTGCGGATGCGCTGGCGTTCGCCCGGGATGCCGGGCAAACCGTGCTGATCTACGCGACCAGCAGCCCGGAAGAAGTCAGAGCCGTGCAGCAAAAACTCGGCGTCGAACGCGCCGGCGCGCTGGTCGAGGACGCCCTGGGGCAGATTGCTCGCGGCCTGCTTGACGCGGGCGTGAAACGCTTCGTGGTCGCCGGCGGCGAAACCTCCGGCGCCGTAGTTCAGGCCTTGGGCGTGAGCTTGCTGAAGATCGGCGCGCAGATCGACCCGGGTGTTCCAGCGACCATCAGCAGCGGCGCGAAGCCTCTGGCCCTGGCGCTGAAGTCAGGGAATTTCGGCGGCCGTGACTTTTTCGACAAAGCCCTCAAGCAGTTGGCAGGGAGTGCCCAATGAGCAACGTAACCAGCAGTTCAGTGAGCGCCGAAAACAAGCAGCGTGAAGAAATCTGCGCCATTGGCCGTCTGCTTTTCGGACGCGGCTATACCGTCGGCAGCGCGGGCAACATCAGCGCCCGCCTCGACGATGGCTGGCTGATCACGCCAACCGACGCATGCCTGGGGCGTCTCGATCCCGAGGCCATCGCCAAGGTCAATCTGGCCGGCGAATGGGTCTCCGGGGACAAGCCGTCGAAGACTTTGGCCCTGCATCGTCAGGTCTACGACCGCAATCCCGGCGTCGGCGGCGTGGTGCACACCCACTCGACGCATCTGGTTGCGCTGACCCTGGCCGGCGTCTGGAAACCGGACGACATTCTCCCGCCCATCACGCCGTATCAGGTGATGAAGGTCGGGCACATTCCCTTGATTGCCTACGAGCGCCCCGGCTCGCCGAACGTCGCTGAACAAGTAGCGAAACTGGCGAACAGCGTGCGCGGCGTGATGCTCGAACGACTTGGCCCGGTGATCTGGGAAAGCTCGGTCGCCAAGGCTTCGTATGCGCTGGAAGAGCTGGAGGAGACCGCACGCCTCTGGCTGATGAGCAACCCCAAACCTGAACCGCTGGACGCAGCGGCTCTGGAAGAACTGCGCCAGACGTTTGGCGTGAACTGGTAACCCCAACGGCGTTTAGATCGAAAACCGGCCTTCCGGTTTTCGGCAGACCGGCTTCGCCGGAAAACAATAACAACGGGACACAACATGACTCCTCTATTCCTCATGATCGTCGCCGGAGCCGGCATTGCGCTGTTGCTGCTTCTGGTCCTGAAATACAAATTTCAACCGTTCGTGGCGCTGATGCTGGTCAGCATTATCGTGGCGCTGGTGGCCGGGGTTAAACCGGGCGATCTGGTAGCGACCATCGAAGGCGGCATGGGCAAAACCCTCGGCCACATCGCGATCATCATTGCCCTTGGCGCGATGATCGGCCGCATCATCGAACTGTCCGGCGGCGCCGAGGCGCTGGCCAAGACCCTGATCAACCGCTTCGGCAACCGGCGCACGCCGCTGGCCCTGACCGTGGCGGGTTTCATGGTCGGTATTCCGGTGTTCTTCGAAGTCGGCGTGATCATCCTCATGCCGCTGGCCTATGGCGTCGCCCGCGCTGCTCGTAAGCCATTGCTGGTTTATGCGCTGCCGATGTGCGCTGCATTGCTGTCGGTGCACGCCTTCCTGCCGCCGCATCCGGGCGCTGTTGCAGCCGCCGGTCAGTTGGGTGCGGACTTGGGTCGCGTGTTGATGTTCGGGCTGCCGATGGTGGGCATTCTGTGCCTGATCGGTTACCTGATTGCGGGGCGCATGACCCGCAAGGTCTACCCGATGACCGACGATATCCGCAGCGAAGTGTATGGCTCCCACGTCACCAACGAAGACCTGGTGGCCTGGGCCAACAACGATTATTCGCGGGTGTCTGAAGCGACCCATACCAAAGAGCTGGGCCTTGAAGAAAACGCCAGCAGCCTGGCGGCACGTCTGCCAAAAGCGCCGGCGCCGGGCGCAGGGATCATCATTGCGCTGATTCTGCTGCCGATCATTCTGATCCTGCTGGGCACACTGGCGACCACGATGTTGCCGGCCGACTCAATGCTGCGCAGCGTGCTCACCGTCCTGGGCGCGCCGCTGGTAGCCTTGCTGATCGACACACTGCTGTGCGCCTGGCTGCTGGGTTCGCGCCGTGGCTGGAGTCGCAGTCAGGTGTCTGATGTCGTGGGCTCGGCATTGCCCGGCGTAGCGATGGTGATCCTGATTGCAGGGGCTGGTGGCGTGTTCGGCAAGGTGCTGGTCGATACCGGTATTGGCGCGGTCGTCTCCGAAGCGCTGCGCAACACCGGCCTGCCGGTTCTCGCACTGGGCTTTCTGCTGACGCTGCTGTTGCGTGCCGTGCAGGGCTCGACCACAGTGGCGCTGGTGACCACGGCCGGCATCCTCAGCCCGCTGATCGCCACGCTGAACCTGAGCGCCAACCACATGGCCCTGCTCTGCCTGGCCATGGGTGGTGGCGGTCTGGCGATGTCGCATATCAACGATGCCGGTTACTGGATGTTCACCAAACTGGCGGGCCTGAACGTTGCCGACGGCCTGCGCACCTGGACCTTCCTGGTGACCATTCTGGGCACCCTCGGTTTCTTGATGACGCTGCTGCTCTGGCCTTTCGTCTAACGGCTTCAATTGGGAGATAACCATGCCTCGCTTCGCTGCCAACCTCAGCATGCTCTACCCGCAACATGATTTTCTCGAACGCTTCAGCGCAGCGGCCGCCGATGGTTTCGGCGCCGTCGAGTATCTGTTCCCGTACGACTACAGCACTCAGGAACTCAAGCAGCGCCTGAGCGACAACGGGCTGGTCCAAGCGCTGTTCAATGCTCCGCCCGGAGACTGGGTGGCGGGCGAGCGCGGCATTGCTTCGTTGCCTGGGCGCGAAGAAGAGTTCCGCACCGGGATCGCTCGCGCGCTGGAGTACGCAGACGTGCTGGGCAACGACCGGATTCACGTCATGGCAGGCTTGCTGCCCAGTGAAGAATTGCGTGAACGCCATCAGGCGGTATACCTGGAAAACCTCGCCTACGCGGCTGAACAAGCAGCCAACGCGGGCATCACGGTGCTGATTGAGCCGATCAATACCCGTGACATGCCCGGGTTCTTTCTGAATCGTCAGGATCAGGCGCAAGCCATCTGCAAGGAAGTCGGCGCGGCCAACCTCAAGGTGCAGTTCGACTTCTATCATTGCCAGATCGTTGAAGGCGATGTGATCTCCACACTGCGTCGTGATTTCGCTGGCGTTGGTCATATCCAGATTGCTGGCGTGCCGGATCGTCACGAACCGAATCTGGGCGAGCTGAACTACAACTGGCTGTTCGAAGAAATCGATCGCCTGGGTTACACCGGCTGGATCGGCTGCGAATACCGGCCTAAAGGCGACACCAGCACTGGCCTGCAGTGGCTGCGCGATTGGCAGAGCCTCAAGCGCTGATTTCAATTGGCCTCAGCAACACCTAAGCCTCATAAAAATAAAAAGAGGAACTGACCATGCGAGGTTTCAAAAGTGGCCTGTGCGCTGCGCTGCTGATCGTAGCGCAGACGGGGATGGCCTTTGCGGCAAGCGTTCCAGCAGCAGTGGAAGGGGTGTGGACAGCACCAAACTTCACGTTTCACACCGGTGAAAAACTGGACAACCTGCGGATGAGCTACATCACCGTCGGCGATCCGAAGAACCCGGCGGTGCTCTATCTGCACGGCACCAATCGCCCCGCCACTGACATGATAGGCAAGGAGTTTGGGGGCGAGCTGTTTGGCCCGGGCCGACCGCTGGATGCCAGCAAGTACTACATCATCGCCCCCGATGGCATCGGCGTCGGCAAGTCGAGCAAGCCGTCTGACGGTTTACGCATGAAGTTTCCTGCCTACAACTACGACGACATGGTCGAGGCGCAGTATCGCCTGCTGACCGAAGGGATGGGCATCAAGCATTTGCGGCTGGTCATGGGCAATTCCATGGGCGGCATGCAGACCTGGATGTGGGGCCAGAAATGGCCGGACATGATGGATGCTCTGGTACCGATGGCCTCGCAACCCACAGCGATGTCGGCGCGCAACTGGATCATGCGCCGCATGTTGATCGAATCCATCAAGCAGGACCCGGCCTGGAATGAGGGGAATTACACCAGCCAGCCGCCCTCCCTTCGTCTGGCCAATGTGATGTTTGGCTTCGGCACCAGCGGCGGCACCCTGGCTTATCAGGCCTTGGCGCCTACACGAGCTCAGGCAGACAAACTGGTTGATGAACGGCTGGCAGCGCCTTTGCCGGGGGACGCCAACGACTTCATCTACCAATGGCAGTCATCGGCGGACTACGACACCGCGCCGAAGCTCTCGGCAATCAAAGCGCCGGTGCTGGTAATCAACAGTGCAGACGACGAGCGGAATCCACCTGAGACCGGGACCCTGCAGAAATCCCTCGCCCAGCTGAAAAACGCACGTCTGGTATTGATTCCTGCCAGTGCTGAAACCCGCGGGCACGGTACGACCAATATGGCCCGTTTCTATGCCGAGCCGCTGGGTGAGTTCATGAGGGCAACCGCCCGGCCTTGATGGCGCTGAGATGTTTATCTGCAACCCCATACAAGAATGCGGGCCATTGCGTTATCAGCCGTCGATGGCCTCTTCTTTGAACTGATCCTTCACGTAGGTGATTTCGGTCTTGCCGTGTGGCGCCGGCAAGCCGTCTTCGCCCAGATTCACGAAGACCATTTTCTCGACCGTGAGAATGCTCTTGCGGGTGATCTTGTTGCGCACCTGGCACGTCAGGGTGATTGAAGTCCGGCCGAATTCGGTGGCCGTGATGCCCAGCTCGATGATGTCGCCCTGACGCGAGGCGCTGACGAAGTTGATCTCGGAAATGTACTTGGTCACAACCCGCTGATTGCCCAACTGAACAATGGCGTAAATGGCCGCCTCTTCGTCGATCCAGCGCAGCAGGCTGCCACCGAACAACGTGCCGTTTGGGTTGAGGTCTTCGGGTTTTACCCACTTGCGTGTATGAAAGTTCATGGGGGCTCCGGGGTGTTTGGGAGGCGGTGGTGGATGTGCCCCAGCTTCAAGCTTCAAGCCTGAAGCTGCAAGTTAAAAGCAGGTCCGCTGTTGTTTACCGCTTGCCGCTTGCAGCTTGCCACTTGCAGCTCAAAGAAAGATAATCGCAACCGCTTCAAAAAACGGTCATCACACCTTGTTACCGTTTTCCCGCCACCTGTCCGAGGGGCGCTGCAGCAGGTCAGACCTGTCAGGCTCGGAGAGGGCGTTGTTTGATCAGGCTTCGCGCCGGTCAAGCTTTAAACGCACAACGGCGCCCATTCGCACCCTACGAATGGAGACTCTTTATGAGTGCTGTACTGACGCCCAACGATTTCAACGACTACAAAGTTGCCGACATGTCCCTGGCTGCCTGGGGCCGTCGCGAGACCATCATCGCCGAATCCGAAATGCCAGCCCTGATGGGCCTGCGTCGCAAGTACGCCGGCGAACAACCGCTCAAGGGCGCGAAGATTCTCGGCTGCATCCACATGACCATTCAGACTGCCGTGCTGATCGAAACCCTGGTTGCCCTGGGTGCCGAAGTACGCTGGTCCTCCTGCAACATCTTCTCGACTCAGGATCAGGCCGCTGCCGCTATCGCTGCTGCCGGCATTCCTGTTTTCGCCTGGAAAGGCGAAACCGAAGCCGAGTACGAGTGGTGCCTGGAGCAGACCATCCTCAAGGACGGTCAGCCATGGGACGCCAACATGATCCTCGACGACGGCGGCGACCTGACCGAGCTGCTGCACAAGAAATACCCGGCCATCCTGGACCGCGTCCACGGCGTGACCGAAGAAACCACTACGGGCGTTCACCGTCTGCTGGACATGCTGGCCAAGGGCGAACTGAAGATCCCAGCGATCAACGTCAACGACTCGGTCACCAAAAGCAAGAACGACAACAAGTACGGCTGCCGTCACAGCCTGAACGACGCCATCAAGCGAGGCACCGACCACCTGTTGTCCGGCAAGCAAGCGCTGGTCATCGGCTACGGTGACGTGGGCAAGGGTTCGGCTCAGTCGCTGCGTCAGGAAGGCATGATCGTCAAGGTCACCGAAGTCGACCCGATCTGCGCCATGCAAGCGTGCATGGACGGTTTCGAACTGGTTTCGCCCTTCATCGACGGCGAGAACGACGGGACCGAAGCGAGCATCGACAAAGCACTGCTGGGCAAGATCGACCTGATCGTTACCACCACCGGTAACGTCAACGTCTGCGACGCCAACATGCTCAAGGCGCTGAAGAAACGCGCAGTGGTCTGCAACATCGGTCACTTCGACAACGAAATCGACACGGCTTTCATGCGCAAGAACTGGGCATGGGAAGAAGTGAAGCCGCAAGTGCACAAGATCCACCGCACCGGCGCTGGCCAGTTCGACCCGCAGAACGACGACTACCTGATCCTTCTGGCCGAAGGCCGTCTGGTGAACCTGGGCAACGCCACCGGTCACCCGAGCCGCATCATGGACGGCTCGTTCGCCAACCAGGTGCTGGCGCAGATCTTCCTGTTCAACCAGAAGTACGCTGACCTGAGCCCTGCTCAGAAAGCCGAGCGTCTGACCGTTGAAGTGCTGCCGAAGAAGCTGGACGAAGAAGTGGCGCTGGAAATGGTACGTGGCTTCGGCGGCGTCGTGACCAAGCTGACCAAGACCCAGGCCGACTACATCGGCGTGACCGTCGAAGGTCCGTTCAAGCCGCACGCTTATCGCTACTAAGCAGTAAGCGGCAAGCTTCAAGCGGCAAGTAAAGGCATCACCGTTGTAATGACTTGCCGCGTCAGGCTTTAAATCGTCCAAGCATTTAGCAGCACCAGGTGACAAGCCTTGGCTGCAGGATACGGCGCACCGCCACTCTTGCAGCTTATGGCTTGTAGCTTGCCGCTGGAGACTCGCTCCATGAGCCAAGACCGTAGCTACAGCTTCGAATTCTTCCCGACGAAGACCGACGCTGGTCATGAAAAACTGCTTGCCACGGCGCGTACGCTGGCCAGCTACAACCCCAGTTTCTTCTCCTGCACTTACGGTGCCGGGGGTTCCACGCGCGACCGCACGATCAACACCGTGCTGCAGCTGGAAAAAGAAGTGCACATCCCTGCCGCACCGCACCTGTCGTGTGTCGGTGACAGCAAGGCCGACCTGCGCAGCTTGCTGACGCAGTACCGGCAAGCCGGCATCAAACGCATCGTCGCCCTGCGCGGTGACCTGCCCTCTGGCATGGGCATGGCCAGCGGTGAGCTGCGTTATGCCAACGACCTGGTGAGCTTCATTCGTGAAGAAACCGGCGATCATTTCCACATCGAAGTCGCTGCCTACCCCGAGATGCACCCCCAGGCGCGCAACTTCGAAGACGATCTGAAGAACTTCGTGCGCAAGGCCAACGCCGGCGCCAACAGTGCGATCACCCAGTACTTCTTCAACGCCGACAGCTACTTCCACTTCGTCGAGCGCGTGCAGAAGATGGGCGTCGATATCCCGATCGTGCCAGGCATCATGCCGATCACCAATTACAGCAAACTGGCGCGCTTCTCAGACGCGTGCGGTGCGGAGATCCCACGCTGGGTTCGCAAGCAGCTGGAAGCGTACGGCGACGACACGGCAAGCATTCAGGCATTCGGCGAGCAGGTCATCACTGAAATGTGCGAGCGACTGCTGCACGGCGGCGCGCCCGGTCTGCATTTCTACACGCTGAATCAGGCCGAACCGAGCCTGGCGGTCTGGAACAATCTGAAGCTCTCTGCGTAACCGGCGTTTCAATTCAAACGGATTGAAATGCGGAACAGTTTCAACGGCAGGCTTCTTCACCCCGAGGCCTGCCAGCCCCGCCATTGAGCCCTGCCTTCAGCTTTTGTTGAGAATCATTGCTTCTATTTAGTTAGCTTGCGTCGTAATCTCGCGCGCATGTCGCCCAGCCTCCCCCTATCCGTTGCTGCCCTCCTCGCCTGCCTGAGCTTCAGCGCGCTGGGCGAAAAACTGCGGATCGTCACCGAACCCTGGTCACCCTACGTCATCGTGGACGGCAACCACGCCTCCGGCCTGGATTACGACACCACTGCGATCGTCTTCGAGCGCCTGGGCATCGACGTCGAGTGGCAGTTTCTCCCCTGGAAGCGCTGCCTGATGATGCTCAGTGAAGGCGAGGCTGACGGCATTCTCGATATTAACCGGGACGAGGGGCGCGCTGATCTGTTGTATCCGAATGAACCGTTGTCGAGCGTCGACTGGGTGCTGTTTCAGGCCAATGCCAGGCCCCATGCATTCAATAGCATGGAGGACTTGCACGGGCTGACCGTCGGCGTCTCCCCCGGTTATCGATACAGCCCGGCGTTCGACAACTCGACGTCGTTCATCCGGGAGCCCGCGCCGAGCCATGAAGCCAACTTCGGCAAACTGATTCGCGACCGCATCGATCTGATGGTGACCGATCGCCTGCTGGGGCGGCAGATGATCAAGCGGCTCAAGCTGGAAGGCCAGGTCAGTCAGCTGCCGGTCGTGCTCAATCATCGGGGCCAGTACCTGGCGCTGCGCCCCAATGCCGGCATGGGCCTGCTGGTCCAGCGCTTCAGCGCAGAACTGAAGCGATTCAAGCGTGAACCCGCGTACGCAGAACTGGTGGAGCGGTACACCGGGGAAATTTCGACGGCACTCCCTGAAGAGCCGGATAAAAGTGTCGATAAAACCGTTGAGCAGCAGGAAAGCGGCGCGTTGTGATTGCTCTGTTATACTCCGGCGTCCCCGCCAGGCTTGCGCCCGGGTGCACGGTCTCACAGAAGACTTCTCGAACACGTCAGCAGCGCACTTTTTAGCGCCCCTGCCCGAGTTGAACTTACAGACCTCCACAGGACCGGACGCCATTGCACCTTCCAAGGACTGTGCGATGACCGCAGCAGGGTCGAGCGCATTCACGTTAGTGCAGAACCTTTAGTCTGCGCCTGGAAGATCATCCCTATTTGGGCCTCTATGGCCCCAACTCAAGACAGGATTACTCATGTCCTTTGCTTCCCTCGGTCTCTCCGAGGCTTTAGTCAGCGCCATCGAGGCTGCTGGCTACACCCAGCCTACCCCAGTGCAACAGCGGGCCATTCCCGCCGTGTTGCAAGGCCGCGATCTGATGGTCGCCGCCCAGACAGGTACTGGTAAAACCGGTGGTTTCGCCCTCCCGATCCTGGAGCGGTTGTTTCCCAACGGTCATCCGGACAAATCCCAGCGTCACGGCCCGCGCCAACCGCGCGTTCTGGTCCTGACCCCGACTCGTGAACTGGCTGCTCAAGTCCACGACAGCTTCAAGATCTACGCCAAAAACCTCAAGTTCGTCAGTACCTGCATCTTCGGCGGTGTCGGCATGAACCCGCAGGTTCAGGCCATGGCGCGCGGCGTTGACGTACTGGTCGCCTGCCCGGGTCGTTTGCTCGATCTCGCCGGTCAGGGCAGCGTTGATCTGTCCCACGTTGAAATCCTCGTGCTGGACGAAGCCGACCGCATGCTCGACATGGGCTTCGTTCACGACGTGAAGAAAGTCCTCGCGCGTCTGCCGTCCAAGCGTCAGAACCTGCTGTTCTCGGCAACGTTCTCCCAGGACATCACCGCGCTGGCCGGCAAACTGCTGCATAACCCGGAACGCATCGAAGTCACGCCGCCGAACACCACGGTCGAGCGCATCGAACAACGCGTGTTCCGCCTGCCGGCCAACCACAAACGTTCGCTTCTGGCGCACTTGATCACTCAAGGCGCGTGGGAACAGGTGCTGGTGTTTACCCGCACCAAGCACGGCGCCAACCGCCTGGCCGAGTACCTGGACAAACACGGCCTCAGCGCTGTGGCGATCCACGGTAACAAAAGCCAGAACGCGCGCACCAAAGCGCTGGCCGACTTCAAGGCCGGCACCGTTCGCATCATGGTCGCGACCGACATCGCTGCCCGTGGTCTGGACATCGACCAGCTGCCCCACGTGGTCAACTTCGAACTGCCTAACGTCGACGAAGACTACGTGCACCGCATCGGTCGTACCGGTCGCGCAGGCCGTAGCGGCGAAGCAATCTCGCTGGTTGCGCCGGACGAAGAGAAGCTGCTGAAGAGCATTGAGCGCATGACCAAACAGAAGATTGCCGACGGCGATCTGATGGGCTTCGACATCACGGCCGTTGAAGCCGAGAAGCCGGAAGTTCGCGAGCGTCCGGACGTGCGTAACCCGCGCAATTCCCGCGGCCCGCGTGGCGACGGTCCGAACGGCGGCGGTGGTGGTGGCGGTCGCAAGGACAAAGGCAAAGACAAGGGCAAGGAAAAGCCGGCATCGGCGGCGGCCGCACCCTCGGGTGAGCGCCCGGCACGTCCGGCGCGCCCTCAAAAGCCGCGTCAGGGCACCGCGTCGAGCGAGTCCCGCCAGTCACAGCCAGCGGCTGCTGGCGCGAATCGCGCTCCCGACGAGTTCCTGGATGATGAAGTGGACAATTTCGGTAACCGCGCCGACTACGTCAGTCCTTATCCGAACAAGACCCAGAGCCGCGGTCGTCGTCCGGGCGCTCCTGCCACAGGCGCCGCGCCCGCATCTCGCGGCCAGGCGCCGGGCCGTAGCGGTCCGCGCAGTGGTTCAGGCAGTGGTTCGGCAACGGGCGCCAGCACAGACGCCGCCGGCGCACCGGCCAAACGCAGCGGTCCTCGCAACGGCTCCGGCCGTGACGGTCAGGCTCGTCGCGAAGACCAGCCTCGTGCTCGTCGTCCGGCACGCGAAGACCAGCCAGCGCGTCAGGAGCCGGCGGTTCGCGGGCCTCGCGACGGTCAGCCAGCACCGAAGATCATGCACAAAGAGTCCAAGGGCGATCGTTTCCCTTCGGCTGAACAACTTGATCAGCTGCCAAGCCGCCCACGCGGTGAAAAACCAGCCCTGCTGACCCGCAACCGCGAAGGTTAAGCAGCGCCGGTTGTTCAGTAGCAAATAAAACGCCCCGACTGGTTCGGGGCGTTTTTGTTTCTGCCGGCTTATGAGTCCTGTAGGAGTGAGCTTGCTCGCGATATGCGGTGGGGCGGACACAAAGCGTTTCCTGGTAGACAGCAATCGCGAGCAAGCTCACTCCTACAGATGCGGTAAGCAGTGCATTCTCAGGACTGCACCATTGTCATCGCGCGCAAAGCCGCGCTGAGAAAAAGCGCCACACACAAAAACGCCGACCCAAAGGTCGGCGCTTTATCACCACGACAACGCGTCTTACTTGGCTTTGACGCCTTCGAACGAGATGTCCAGTTCCATGGTGTCGGACTGTGGGCCCAGGTCCATCATCTTGCCGAAATCAGAACGCTTGATCGAGGTAGTGCCCTCGAAGCCGGCACGGTAGCCGCCCCATGGATCCTTGCCTTCACCCAGGAACGTGGTTTTGACGGTGACCGGCTTGGTCACGCCGTGCAGGGTCAGGTCGCCGATCACGTCAGCCGTGGTCTTGCCGTCAGCATTTTTGCCGATGTTGGTGACCTTGGTGGAAACGAACTTGGCGTCAGGATAGGTCGCGACGTCGAGGAAGTCCTTGCTGCTGATGTGCTTGTCACGTTCAGCGTGGTTGGTGAAGACGCTGGCGGTCTTCAGGTCGATGCTGATCTTGCTGTCTTCAGGCTTGGCGGCGTCGAAGCTGAATGTGCCGTTCCAGTCCTTGAACGTGCCGTAGATGAAGCTGTAGCCCAGGTGGCTGATCTTGAAGTTGATGAAGGCGTGCTGGCCTTCCTTGTCGATGGTGTAATCAGCGGCCATGGCCTGACCAGCGGACAGCAGGGCGGTACCCAGAGCCAGTGCAGCAAGTGTCTTTTTCAACATACGTCTTCTTCCTTTCCAGTTGAATTGAGTATCAGGCCTTGCGGCCAAGCATACGTACAAGCGTGGCATCACGATCAACGAAGTGATGCTTCAAAGCGGCCAGCCCGTGGAGTCCTGCGAAAATCACCAGGGTCCAGGCCAGATACAAGTGCACGGTGCCTGCGACGTCTGCCTGGTCGGGCAGTCCGCTGATCAAGGCAGGCACTTCGAACAATCCAAACACCGGAATCCCGACACCGTCTGCGGTGGAAATCAGGTAACCGGCGAACATCACCAAAAACAGGTCCAGGTACAGAAACGCATGCCCCAGTTTCGCAGCCGTTTTTACAAAGCGGCTGTGGGTGGCAGGCGCAGCTGGCGGCGGGCTGACGAAGCGCCAGATCACCCGGATCAGCATGAACAGGAACAGCGTGATGCCGATGCTCTTGTGCAGGTCCGGGCCAGCCTTGCGCCACGTGTCGTAATAGCCCAGCCCCACCATCCACAACCCTAGCGCAAACATGCCAAACACCGTCAGCGCGACACCCCAATGCAAAACGATGCTGACCCAGCCATAGCGAGAAGAAGAGTTGCGTAGCTGCATGCTGAATATCCTGTTAGGGCCAAGGGAGAGACTAGCGCTTTACCTATCGAAAGAAAGCGCAAAATGTTGCTTTGAAGAATCAGGAAATCCGATTGAAATCTTCTGACATATTTTCGTGCGAAGGAGATTAAGCCAACGTTACGGCCCTTCCAGACGAAAAAAAGGCGCGGTATCAAGCCGCGCCCTTGTTTTCAGCCGTTACTGATCAGTTTTTGCTGTCGGTCGCGGGTGCGGCCGGAGCCGTTGCCGGAGCCGCCGGAGTGGCCGGAGTGGCCGGTGCCGCCTTGTTACCCGCGGCCTTGGCCGGCGCTTTTTTCGCAGCGTCGGTTTTGGCAGGGGCTTTGTGGGTGGCGGCCGGTTTGGCCGGAGCCTTTTTGACGGGCTCCTTTTTCGCCGGTTCTTTCTTGGCTGGTGCCTTTTTCGCAGGTTCCACAACCGCAGGCTTGGCCGGTTCAACCACTGGAGCTGGCGGCGGCGTTACCGGGGCAGGTGCTGGAGCTGGGGCCGGAGCAGGCGCTGGCGCTTTCTCGGCCGGTTTTGGCTCAGGCTTGGAACCGCCGAAGATGTTCGAGAAGAAGCCGCCAATGCCGCCGCTGCTTTCCTTGGCCGGTTCAGGGGCCTTCGGAGGCGGCGCTTTGACCGGTTCGAACGACTTGCCTTCAGACAGACCCTGCACCTGAATCGCCGCTCGCTGACCCGAACGCAATGCGCCTTCCAGAGTGCCCGGGTACAAGGTGTCCGTGTGTTCGCCGGCAAACGCAACGCGCTGCAGCGGTCGCTCCCACAGGCGCCAGTATTTGCTGATCTGGCCCGGGCCGAACGCCAGGTAGGCGCCGCCGCTGGACGGGTCGATGCTGGAGCGGCGCAGTTCATAGCCGGTGAACGCGCCCCGCGCCTGTGGATAGAACGCCTGCATGCGGATCAGCACCTGATCCACCAGTTGCTTGTCGCCGAACGCCTGCATGATGCGGGCGTTGTCGCCGGCCAGGTTGATCACGACGTTGGCGCCGCCTTTCAAAGCAGGCTCGACCCACAGCATGCCGAGGCCGGTGTTGCTGTAAATTTCGCCGGACATACGCGCCTTGCTGTCCCAGACCGGGGTCTTGAACTTGAGCATGATCTGGTCATGCCAGCCGTAGTTGGTGCTTTTGATCGCGCCCAGACGCTGGGCGTCCAGCGCCGGGGTCATCTGGATCTTGCTTAGCGCGCGCAACGGCACGGCCAACACGACATATTCGGCTTCGTAGCCCAACGAACCGACTTTGACGGTCACGCCGTCCTTGTCCTGGTTGATGGCCGACACCGGCGAATTGGTCTTGATCACTTTCAGCTGTTTGACGAACTCCTCGGCCAACACGGCGCTGCCACCCGGCAGGCGAGCGGCGCGACGGTCGCGGTCGTCGACGTCGCGGTTCACCCGCGTTTGCTGCGCAAGGTAAAGCAGCGACAGACGCGAAGGCTCGTCATAGCGCGTACGAATCTGCTGATTGATCAGCTGGCGCGCGGTCGCTGGCAGACTCAGACGGTCCAGCCAGTTGGAGACGGTGATCTGGTCCAGCGCAAACAGCGTGCTGTTGGCTGCCGGGTTGTCCGGGTCGGTGATCGAACGGGCCAGGTCATCCACCGCCGCTTCGTAGCGCTTGATGGCTTCAGCGGTCGCCGGTTGTTTGGTCGCCAGGTCGGCGCCGGTGAAGTATTCGCCTTCGATCAGGTAGCTCGGGGTCCGCACGAATTCCGGCGCGGGCACCGCCTTGATCTTGAAGCGATCAATGTACTGATTCAGTACCGGCTGGGCCTTGGCGTTGCCGATCCACTCGCTGCCGGCCAGACCGGAGCGTCCGCCGACGGTGGGTTTGGCTTCCAGCAAAGTGACTTGCCAGCCTTTGCTCTGCAGCTCGTAAGCCGTCGTGAGTCCCGCCAGACCGCCGCCGACGACGATCACCGTATGCGGTTTATCCACAGCAAGCGCCGAAGCGCTGACCATCCCAACCATCACCATCGCACAGGCGCGCAGCCAACCAGAAAGCATTCAGCGAACTCCGGAGAAAAACGGGGGGAATTGTCGGATTTTGTTGTCCGATTTTTCGAAGAGCGCGAAGGATACGCGAGCCGCGAAACGCCCGCCAGCTATGTCGGCGAGCCTGATTTTCGCGCGCGCAGCGACTGAAACAACACGCTAAAGGTTGTCCCGCTGGCATGCATTGCATAGGCTTGCGCGATTGTTTGCCCTCGCGTCATGCGAGCCGCTATGTGGAGAAGAGTAATGGGCCTTAACGACCAGTGGATGCAGCGCGACCTGAAGGTCCTTTGGCACCCCTGCACCCAGATGAAAGACCACGAAAAACTGCCGCTGATTCCAATCAAGCGCGGCGAAGGGGTCTGGCTGGAGGACTTCGAAGGCAAGCGCTACCTCGACGCGGTCAGCTCGTGGTGGGTCAACGTATTCGGCCACGCCAACCCGCGCATCAATCAGCGCATCAAGGATCAGGTCGATCAGCTGGAGCACGTGATCCTGGCGGGTTTCAGCCATCAGCCGGTCATCGAGCTGTCCGAGCGTCTGGTGGCGATGACGCCCGAAGGCCTGACGCGCTGCTTCTACGCCGACAACGGTTCGTCCTGCATCGAAGTCGCGCTCAAGATGAGCTTTCATTACTGGCTCAATCGCGGCAAGCCGGACAAGAAACGCTTTGTCACCCTGACCAACAGTTACCACGGCGAGACCATGGCGGCGATGGCGGTCGGCGACGTGCCGCTGTTCACCGAAACCTACAAAGCACTGCTGATGGACACCATCAAGGTGCCGAGCCCGGACTGCTACCACCGGCCTGAAGGCGTGAGCTGGGAAGAGCACACCCGCACGATGTTCGCGGTGATGGAGCAAACCCTCGCCGAGCATCACGACAGCGTCGCGGCGGTGATCATCGAACCGCTGATTCAGGGCGCGGGCGGCATGCGCATGTACGACCCGATCTACCTCAAGCTGCTGCGCGAGGCCTGCGATCGTTATGGCGTGCACCTGATCCACGACGAAATCGCCGTAGGCTTCGGCCGCACCGGGACCATGTTTGCCTGCGAGCAAGCCGGCATCCGTCCGGATTTCCTGTGCCTGTCCAAAGCATTGACCGGCGGTTATCTGCCGTTGGCGGCGTGCATCACCACCGATGATGTGTACGACGCGTTTTACGACGATTACCCGACCCTGCGCGCTTTCCTGCACTCCCACAGTTACACCGGCAACCCGCTGGCGTGCGCGGCGGCGTTGGCGACGCTGGATATTTTCGAGCAGGACAACGTCATCGAAAACAACAAGGCGCTGGCCCAGCGCATGAAGACCGCGACGGCCCATCTGGTCGATCACCCGAACGTCGCTGAAGTGCGGCAGACCGGAATGGCGATTGCCATCGAGATGGTGCAGGACAAGGCCAGCAAAACGCCTTATCCATGGCAGGAACGGCGCGGGCTGAAGGTGTTCGAGCACGCGCTGACCCGAGGCGCCTTGCTGCGTCCGCTGGGAAGCGTGGTGTACTTCCTGCCGCCCTACGTGATCACGCCGGAGCAGATCGACTTCCTGGCCGACGTGGCGACCGAAGGGATCGACATCGCGACGCGCAGCAGCGTGAGCGTAGCGGTGAGAGAGAACTTCCATCCGGATTTCCGTGATCCGGGGTAGCAGACCGTTACACCCATTCTGTAGGAGCGTGGCTTGTCCCGCGATCGGCGGGAACCGCCGTAAATTGCGTAAACGCGTTAACTCTGACTCGACGAGTTCACCATTCTTGCTGCCGCTTCGCGCCAGATCGGGGGACAAGCCACGCTCCTACAGGTGCTGCCTTCAACACAATATTTAGAGAAACAACCATGAGACTGTCCCGCTTTTTCGTCGATGCCACCCTCAGCGTCGGTGAGCACGAACTGCCAGAGGCCCAGGCCCATTACATCAGCCGCGTGTTGCGCATGTCCGAAGGCGACGCGGTACAGCTGTTCGACGGCTCGGGCCATGAGTTCCGTGCCACGCTGGCGGAGGTCGGCAAAAAGCAGGTGCGGGTGCAGGTGACGGAAAGCTTCGCCGGTCAGCCGGAGTCTCCTTTGCAGATCCATCTCGGCCAGGGCCTCTCCCGTGGCGAGCGGATGGACTGGGCGATACAGAAAGCCACCGAACTGGGCGTGACGCAAATCTCCCCGATCATCAGCGAACGCTGCGAAGTGCGCCTGAAAGATGAGCGTGCGGAGAAGCGTCAGGCGCACTGGCAGCAGATCGCAATCAGTGCCTGTGAACAGTGTGGCCGCTCAGTGGTGCCGGTGATTCATGCGCCAGTGACCCTGGCCGACTGGCTCAAGCAGACAGAAGCGGACTTGAAGCTGGTGCTACACCCTGTCGCGGCGCCCCTGACCAGTCATGAAAAGCCCGGCAGCCTGGCATTTCTGATCGGCCCTGAAGGCGGCCTGAATGACGCCGAAGTGGATCAGGCGCAGGACGCCGGTTTCCACGCCGCCCGCCTCGGCCCCCGCGTGCTGCGCACCGAAACCGCGCCGGTGGTGGCGCTGAGCATCGCACAACAGCTGTGGGGGGATTTGTAGGACCGGCTTCAGCCGAGAAGGCGTCAGGCGTTACGCTGCAAGATTGATGGCGCACACACCGGCCTCTTCCCGGCTGAAGCCGGTCCTACAGCGAAGAGGCCCGTGCAGCCAACATAATTTTCGTCGTCCGTACTGACGATTTCGCGGGCAAGCGCGCTCCTACAATTATCAGTTGGTCGCGTAATTGAAGGTGGATACACATGCGACCTGAGCGTCTACTCAGGCAGTTCCGACTCTCGACGCCGTGCTTTCGCCGGTTCCGGCCGGGCGCAGGGCAGAAATTCTCCGCGCCCCGGTTCACCCAACGGGCTCCCATCCCATACCCGTTCCCCTCTGGCGAAGGTCATCGCCGGCCATGCCGTCAAGCGCATCCCCTCGTACGGGGTGTAATCGACGTTGTGGTGCAACATTTCGTTGGTCAGCTCGATGTCCAGGTCTTCATCCCAGATCACCAGATCCGCATCCGACCCGATAGCGATGCTGCCCTTGCGCGGGTACAAACCGTACAACCGCGCCGCATTGGTGGCCGTCAGCGCGACAAACGCCTGCGGCGTGATTCGCCCTTTGCGCACGCCTTCCGACCAGAGCAGCGCCATGCGCGTTTCGACGCCCGGAATGCCATTGGCCACTTCGGAAAACGGCGCCGTCTCGCCATGGGCACGTTTGCCGTCCGGGCCGCCGTAGCGGAACGGCGCGTGATCCGATGAGAACACTTCAAACGAGCCATTCTGCAGGCCGTTCCAGACCACTTGCTGATTGCCGGCGTCTCTCGGCGGCGGGCTGCAGATGCATTTCGCGCCTTCGAAGCTGTCATCGCAGCCCAGTGAATCCGCCGTCAGAAACAGATACTGCGGGCAGGTTTCGCCGTAAACCTTCAAGCCGTGGCTCTGCGCCCAGCGGATCTGCTCGATGGCCTCGCGTCCGGACACATGGACGATGAGAATCGGCACATCGACCAGCTCGGCCAGCGCGATGGCCCGGTGCGTGGCTTCGCGCTCGACCAGCATCGGCCGCGACGTCGCGTGATAACGCGGCGCGCTGTGGCCGGCGGCGAGCAGGCGCTCGGTCAGCCAGGCGATGCAGTCACTGTTTTCGGCATGGAGCATCACCATCGCGCCTTCCGCTCGCGCCACCGACAGGGTTTCCAGAATCTCCCGGTCGTTGAGCTTCAACGCATCGTAGGTCATGTAGATTTTGAATGAGGTGTAGCCCTCGGCAATCAGCTCGGGCAGCTCGCGGCGCAGCACGTCTTCGGTGGGGTCGGTGACGATGAGGTGAAACGCATAATCGATCAGCGCCCGACCGTCCGCACGCCGATGGTAATCGTCCACCGCCGCCCGCAAGCTTTGTCCCTTCTGCTGGCAGGCAAAGGGAATCACTGTTGTAGTCCCGCCACACGCCGCCGAGCGGGTGCCGCTCTCGAAGTCATCGGCCATGACCGAGCCATCGCCGGTCGGCTGATCCAGATGCACATGGCTGTCGATCCCGCCCGGCGTGACGGTCCGCCCTCGCGCATCGACTTCCTTCGCCGCACCTTGCAGGCCCAGGCCCAGCGCGACAATTCGACCGTCGCGCACGCCGATGTCGCACAGGAAACCGTCCGCCGCCGTCACCACATTGGCGTTGCGGATGATCAGATCAAAAGCCTGCATGTCGTTCACTCCGTCAGGCGCGGGTCAGCCAGGCCTTGGCGATCTCTTCGCGGGTGGTGAACCAGACGCCTTCACGGGCCTGGGCGTATTCGATGAAATGCTTGATCGCGCGGACCCGACCCGGACGTCCGACCATGCGTGGGTGCAGCCCGATGGACATCATTCGCAGGCCGTCGGCGGACTCTTCGTACAGCACATCGAAGCTTTCCTTCATGTACTCAAGGAAATCGGAGGCTTGGGACAGGCCCGGGGAGTTCCAGTAACGGAAGTCGTTGACGTCGCTGGTGTACGGCACCACCAGATGTTGCTTGCCCTCGACGTCGACGAAATACGGCACGTCGTCGTTGTAGGCATCTGAGTCGTAGAGAAAACCGCCCTCTTCCGCCACCAGTCGACGCGTGTGGACGCTGGCGCCGTAGCGGCAATACCAGCCCACCGGACGCTTGCCGCAGGTGCGTTCGAACGACTCGATCGCCAGACGAATGTGCTCGCGCTCCTCGGCCTCGGTCAGGCGGAACACTTCCTCCCAGCGATAGCCGTGGCTGCAGATTTCATGGCCCAGCTCGACCGCCGCCTTGGCAACCTCCGGGTTCTGCTCGAAGGCCACCGCGCAGGCATGAAACGTCGCCGGGACGTTGGCCTGTTGCAGGATGTCGAGGATCCGCCAGA
This sequence comes from Pseudomonas sp. HP_01, assembly GCF_055284355.1. Classification (NCBI taxonomy): domain Bacteria; kingdom Pseudomonadati; phylum Pseudomonadota; class Gammaproteobacteria; order Pseudomonadales; family Pseudomonadaceae; genus Pseudomonas; species Pseudomonas sp. HP_01. Next base: position 73,963 of record NZ_JBTOPV010000016.1, read on the forward strand.
TGCCGACGCGTGCGCCGTACTCATACATCGACTCCATCGCCAGATTGCGCACGCCATCGGGAAACTGATAGCTGCCCCACTCGGTCATGCTCTCCTGGTCAGGATCACCCATGGCCAGGGAGCGCTCCGAGCCCTCTTCGTAATTGATGACAAAGTTGACCGCCAGACGCGCACCGTTGGGCCAGGTGCCTTGGGGACGCTGCCGGCCGTAGCCGACCAGATCTCGAATGGGTAACGCCATAAAAGCCTACTCCTGCAACGTTCGAACAGTCGGCAGACCGCCAAGCCAGGGCTCAGCAGTCGATGGTTTTCAATGCATCGTGGTCCGGACCATCAAGGGTCTGACCGGTGCGAAAGGCCAGGCCCATGGCCAGGGTCTGCGCAATGCAGAACGCAGCAGTGAGCGAGCGAAAGCCCAGCAGCTCGGCGTCGTTGACCTCGATCATCACTGATGCGGGTTGTCCGATGGGGCTGAGAATGCTGTCAGTGATTGCCACGATAGGCGTCCCCGCCGCGACCGCTTGCTGGCAGGCGTCGATGGTTTCCTGCGCGTACGGCGGAAAACTCACCGCCACCAGCACGTCATCGCCGTGCAGCGCGCCGACCTGTTCGCGCAAACTGCCGCCCAGACCACTGATGTGTACGGCACGACGACCGACGCGGCTGAGCGCGTAACTCAAATAGGACGCCATGGGAAACGAACGGCGCATGCCGACCACGAAGGTGGTGCGCGCCTGCTCCAACAGCTCGATGGCGCGTTCGATCGCCTCGACTTGCTCGCCTTCGGCCAGGTGCTCCAGCGAAACGATATTCGCGCGGCTGAACGCCGAGAGCATGGCGCCCACATCGGTGGGATCGTCGAGCAATTGCTCGCCGCGATAGTGCCGGATGCGCTCTTTGAAACTGCCCTGCCCGGCCTGCTGCAACGGCTGTTTGAACAGGCGCTGCAGATCGCTGAACCCGCCGAAGCCTAGCGCCTGGGCCAGCCGTATGAACGCGGACGACGGGATGCCGGAGATCTTCGCCAGCGCCGCGACCGTGTTCAGCGCCACATCGTGGGGGTGCTCGTTCAGGTAATGCGCCGCATCACGCTGCCGCGCGGTCAGGCGTTCCTGATGTTCGACGATGGCGGCACGCAGCTCGGCCAGGGTTTGGGGTACAGGCATAAAAAGGCTCGATAGAAGTCAGGAGGGACGCAGTTCTGTGATCGCCCGGGCCAGATGCTCAACCAGGCGATTCAGCTCATCGACGCTGTTGTAGTGGGCGATCGACACACGAACCACGCCGCCGTATGGGGTCAGCCCCAACTGTTCGATCAGGCGGCGAGCATAGAAGTCACCAAAGCGGATGCCCATGCGGTGGTTGTCCACGCGGCGCACGATGGCTTCCGACTGAATACCCTCCACCACAAAGCTGATGGTCGGCACGCGATCGCCGTCGGTCACACGCGACTTTCCGATAATTCGTACGCCCGTCGTCTCCCGCAGAAACGCCAGCAGCGTCTCGGCCAGCAGGTCTTCCTGCACTTCAAAGGCATCGAACGCCGCCTGCATCAACTGGCGTTCGCTGCCGTTGGCACCGAGGCGTCGGCCGATGTCGATCAGGTAATCGCTGATGCCAATGCAGCCGTAGGACAGCTCGTAGTTCAAATTGCCAGGCTGCAACTTGTAGGGAATGACCTCCTGACCGATGAAAAAGTGGTTCAGGCTCGGCAGCTCCAGCAAGGCTTCCCGCTGGCCCCACAGCACGGCGAAGTGCGGGCCGAAGGTCTTGTAGAAACTGAACACGTAATAATCGGCGCCGCTGGCCTGCACATCGACCAGCCGATGGGGCGCGTAGGCCACGGCATCGACGCAAACCTTGCCGCCGACCGCGTGCACACGGCGCGCGACTTCGGCGACCGGGTTGACGCTGCCGAGGATGTTCGACGCATGAGTCATGGCCACGTAGCGGGTCTTGTCGCTAAGCAGCGCGTCCAGATCAGCCAATTCCAGGTCCATGCTCTGCGCATTGACCGCCCAGACGCGCAACGTCGCCCCGCGTTCCTCACACAGCCGCACCCACGGCCCGATGTTGGCTTCGTGGTCGCAGTTGGTGACGATGATTTCATCACCGGGATGAATCGACGGAGCGATAGCGCGGCAAAGGATTTGCAACAAATGGGTGGTCGAGCCGCCCATCACGCACTCTTCCGGGTAGCGCGCGTTGATCAGCTGCGCGACGGATTCCCGTGCCTGCATGACCCGCGCGCCTGCGTCGACCGACTCGCTGTAGGAGGCGCCCAGTTGCACGGCGCTGTTGAGCAAGTAATCGGTAATTCGGTCGGCGACCGGCTTGAGCACGGCAGAGCCGCCGGCGTTGTCCAGGTAGGCGTAGCCACTGCCGAGCGCGGGAAACTGGCTGCGTACGTAATCGATGTCCAAGGCATTCAAGGGATGAACTCCAGAGTCTGATCAGTGATGCAGGATGGCCTGCAAAAACGCGCGGGTTCTCGGCTCTTGCGGGGCCGTGAAGAAATCGTGCGGGTTGTTCTGTTCGATGATTCGGCCGTTTTCCATGAAGATCACCCGGTCGGCGACCTTGCGCGCAAAGCCCATTTCGTGGGTTACGACGACCATGGTCACGCCCGAGCGGGCGAGGTTCTGCATGACGTCCAGCACTTCGCCGACCATCTCCGGGTCGAGTGCGGAAGTGGGTTCGTCGAACAGGATCACCCGTGGCTCCATGGCCATGGTCCGGGCGATGGCCACGCGCTGCTGCTGACCGCCGGACAACTGGCTCGGGTATTTCGCCGCGTGGGCGCCCATGCCGACTTTCTCCAGCAGCAGGCGCGCACGTTCATTGGCGTCACGCCGGGACATGCCGCGCACCCGCACCGGCGCCAGGGCCACGTTGGCGAGCACGGTGAGGTGGGGGTATAGGTTGAAATTCTGGAAAACCATGCCGACTTCGCATCGGATACCCGCCAGTTTCGGGCCTGTTTCAACCCGTTGGCTGCCGACGCGGATGTCGCCCTGCTGGTATTCCTCCAGCAGATTGATGCAGCGAATCAGTGTCGATTTCCCTGAGCCAGATGGCCCGAGGATCACCACCACTTCGCCTTGATCGACGGTCAGGTTAATGTCGGTCAGGGCCTGGAACGGCCCGTAGAATTTGGCCACGCCTTCCATTTCGATGACGGTGCTCATGCGCTTTTCCTCCCGGCGCCATTACGTCGCTCGATCCAGCTCACCAGTTGCACCAGGGGCAGAAGCAGCAAAAGGTACATGACCGCTGCGCCCACCAGTGGTGTGGGGTTGGCTGACAATGCTTGCGCCTGAGTGGCTTGTTTAAGCAGATCAGGCATCGCCACGACCGACGCCAAAGCGGTGTCTTTCATGACGTTGATGCAGTTGCTGGTCATGGGCGGCATGACGATGCGCATGGCCTGGGGCAGGATGATGTCGCGCATGGTGTTGAAAAAACTCATGCCCTGGGAGGCCGAGGCTTCGAATTGCCCGCGGGGAATGGCTTCGATGCCGGAGCGAAAGATCTCCGCCGAATACGCGCACGACACCAGTGACAGCGCCGCAGTCGCCGCCGCGAACGACGACAGGCGAATGCCCACAAACGGCAGCGCGTAATAGATCAGCACCAACAGCACCAGCAATGGAATCGAGCGCAGCACGTCGATGTACACCCGCGCCAGAAACCGCACCGGCGCGTACCCGTACAACCGCAGCATCGCCAGCACCAGCCCGCCCACCAGGCCGAGAATGATGCTGACCACGCCCAGCATCACAGTCACGCCCAGGCCGCGGAGCATCAGTGGCAGCGCATCGACGAACACGCTCCAGTTGAAGAACGTTTCTAACAACTCCATTGCGATTCCTTGGTGGCGAGCAGTGACAGGCGGGGCCGTGAGCGGTCAGGATTACTTCAGCACGTCGACCACTTTGACGGTGCTGGACTCCGGATCAGCGTCGGCACCGAACCACTTCTTGTGCAGGTCGGCGATCACGCCTTCTTTCTTCATCGTGCTGATGATGTCGTTGACCTGACCGGCCGATGCCCAGCCCTTGGCGTGCATCAGGGAGTACTTCTCACCGGTAGGAATTTTCGCGACGACTTTGTATTGCGGCTTGTCCTTGATGTAGTACAGGACCGCCGGGATATCACTGATGTAGCCGTCCATACGGCCGGACGCGAGGTCGAGCATCGCAGGCGACAGCCCTTCGTAGCGTGAGACTTCCTTGAATTTGTATTCGGCCTGATGGGCGTTGACCCACATGTCGCCGGTGGAGCCGGTGTCGACGCCGACCACTTTGCCGTCCATGTCTTTCAGGCCGTTGATGCCGGATTTGGCGAGCACGGACAGGGATTGGTCGCTGTCGTAATACGGCTGGGCGAAGCCGACCGATTCAAGGCGTTTGGGCGTGATGGTGATCGAGGAGATGGCGATGTCAGCGCGTTTGGACTGCACGGCGCTGAACAGGCCGTTGAACGGGATGTTGACGAATTCCACGGTCTTGCCGGCGCGCTTGGCGACTTCTTTCACCACGTCGACTTCGAAGCCGACGATCTCGCCTTTGGCGTCCTGAAACTCCCACGGCACATTGCCCACGTTGGCGCCGACGGTCCAGTCAGCGGCCCAGGTGGATGCGGAAAAGGCGGTTGCCACGGCCATGCTCAAGAGTACTTTCACATTCATGTCTTGCTCCCCGATTGATCAGTCAGTTCAAGAAGGCCGCCTTACCACAAGAGGGGGCGTTTCGAGGTTCAGACTAAGATGACGAATCAAATAATTCAACAAATAAAACAAATGAATTAAATGCTTCAATCAGGTGCGAAAGTTATCCGCATTGGTGCAGAAGGGAAAGCTCGCAGGGCTGTGGGGTGTACAGAAAATGATCAGTGATCTGACGAACGCCATGCACCGAAGCAGCGCATGGATCACTCGATTACCGCGTCAGATACCAATCTGTGAGCCGGCTTGCTGGCGAACGGCCCTGGATTTGCGCACGCCGCCGATTGTGTGTCTGCCGCAATCCAGTGTAGGAGCGCGCTTGCCCGCGAAGGCAATGTGTCAGCACCGTCAATATCGGCTGACCCACCGCCTTCGCGGGCAAGCGCGCTCCTACATGTTCTTCTTCGAATCCAGATGCAATGGCTGGCGTGTAATCCTTAGGAACCGGGGTTTCAGCGGTCTACCGCTCTAGCCTCACAACACATAACGCATGATCGCGACAAAGTGCAGCAAGCTACCGGCGATGACGAACAGATGCCAGACCCCATGGAAGTGTCTGACCCTGGTGTCGAACGCAAAGAAAATGATCCCCACGGTGTAGAACACCCCGCCCAGCGCCAGACAGACGAAGCCGGCCATGCCCAGCGCAGCGATCAGCGGATTGACCGCGACCAGCACAATCCAGCCCATGACCGCGTAAATAACGATGGACATCACCCGCGCCTCGGACCGGGGTTTGATCTCCTGCAGAATGCCGATGATCGCCAGCGCCCAGACGATGCCGAACAATGTCCAGCCCCACGCCCCGTGCAGTGTCACCAGACAAAACGGCGTGTAGCTGCCGGCGATGAGCAGATAGATCGAAAAGTGATCAACCTTTTGCATGATCACTTTGGCCCGACCGCGAACGCTGTGATAAACCGTCGACGCGCTGTACAGCATGACCAACGCCACACCATAGACCGCGACGCTGATGATCTTCCAGATGTCCCCGGTCATCGTCGCGACAACCAGCATCCAGACCGCACCGATGGTCGCCAGAATCGCCCCCACCAAATGGGTCCAGGCGTTGAATTTTTCTCCGTAGTACATCCGCACACTACCTCTCTAAGTTGCACGACACGCGCCAAGGGTCCTGCTTCTGTACCGCAATGACAACGCATTGTGTCGTGTTATCGAGAATTTAATGCAGTCAGCCGCCGATCTCTTCGGCACAATCGGGCGCTCTCAAAACAAGAACCCGGCGCGGGCCCACACGATGCAGATCGACGAAGAGCTCACCCTCAAGAAGCTGGAAATTTTTCTGGCGTTTATGCGCACCGGCAATCTGGCTCGGGCAGCGGCAGAGTTGCAGACGAGTACGGTCAGTGTGCATCGGGCGATTCACTCGCTGGAAAGCGCGTTGCGTTGCCCGCTGTTCAAGCACGAGGGTCGCAACCTCACGCCGCTCGAAGGCGCTTACGTGCTGGAGGAGCGCGCGCAGAAGCTGGTGCAGGACGTGCTCAGTACCATCGAACAGACGCGGCAGGCGGCGGGGTTTTCGGCGGCGCGGTTCAAGCTGGGGGCGCTGTATTCACTGACGGTCAAAACCGTGCCGCAGCTGATCATGGGCCTGAAGATCCGCCGCAGCGAGCTCAACATCGACCTGATTCTGGGCTCGAACATTGACCTGTTCTACAAGCTGAAGAACATGGAAGTGGATGCGATTCTGGTGTCGCTGAACGAATCCGTGAGTGATCCGGATTGCGAGCATTTGCCACTGTTCTCAGATGACATCTTCCTCGCGGCCCCAGTGGATTCACCCTTGGCCCACCACAGCGAAGTGGACCTGAGCGATCTGCGCGAAGCGACGTTCATTACCCTGACGCAAGGTTTCGCGACCCATCGAGATGGGGCGATGGTATTTCAACAGGCAGGTTTTGAGCCGAAAGTGGCGATGCAAGTCAACGACATCTTCACCCTGCTGAGCATGGTCAGCTCGGGAGTGGGCTACGCCTTGCTGCCGGGGCGAATCGCCGCCGTCTACGAAAACCGCGTCCGCCTGGTGCCGCTGCAGGCGCGATACCGCATGCAGCAGCACATCGGACTGGTCTTCCTCAAAGCCCGCGAACGCGACCCGAACCTGCTGGCGTTGCTAGCGGAATGCCGGATGTACTCGAACCGGCTGGCCCAGGCCTGAGTCGACGCCCTGTGGGAGCGCGCTTGCCCGCGAAGAGGCCGGTAAAGCCAACACATCTCTATCGTCAGAAACAAAGCCTTCGCGGGCAAGCGCGCTCCTACAGGTTTGCGGCGGACGCCAAATCCACGTCTGCCCGTGAGAATAACCCCGCATCGAGATTTGCTCGTTGAGGCCCGCCGCCGAGGCCTTGCCGGACCCGCTTCTGCCGAAGGCGTAGGAGCGCGCTTGCCCGCGAATGCGTCATTACAGACACATCCGGAATATCTGTTTGCCGCAGAGCTGATTGCCTGTGCACTAGCCTGATCCTGCACATCTCACAACGCGCAAAGGAATGCCAATGTCACAAAGAAGCACTGATCTCCGACTAGGCCGTTATTCGGGAGTAGGACAGATTTATCTTCTGACCTCCGTAGTGAATGGCCGACAACCGCTGTTCACCAACTGGCGCACCGGCCGGCTGGTGGTCGAAGAGTTTCGACGGGCCCAGCAAGCTGGTATTGCAGAGTCTCTGGCGTGGGTCGTCATGCCGGACCATTTTCACTGGCTAGTGGAGTTGAGAGAGGGAACGTTGGGAATGCTGGTGCGCCGGGTTAAATCCGGCAGCGCGCTGGCGATCATGCGGTCGGGTCACACACCGCTTCGGGTATGGCAGAAGGGTTATCACGACCGGGCGGTTCGGCGGGAGGAAGATTTGCAGGCCGTCGCACGTTACATCGTTGCCAATCCGTTGCGGGCCGGGCTGGTGAAACGCGTGGGGGATTATCCACTCTGGGATGCTGTGTGGCTGTGAGATTTTTCGCGGGCAAGCGCGCTCCTACAGGTTTTGTGCCATACGCCAAATCCAATGTCTGCCCGCGAGAATAACCCCGCATCGAGATTTGCTCGTTGAGGCCCGCCGCCGAGGCCACGCCGAACCCGCTTCTGCCGAAGGCGTAGGAGCGCGCTTGCCCGCGAAGAGGCCGGTGCAGCCGAGACATCTCTATCGTCAGAAACAAAGCCCTGT
>NZ_JBTOPV010000017.1:0-81438 GCF_055284355.1 Pseudomonas sp. HP_01
TCGTCACACCGCACATCTGATGGCGAGCACGCCGGCCTCTTACCGGCTAAAGCCGGTCCCACTATGGATATGCGGTCAAACAGTGGGACCGGCTTCAGCCGGGAAGGCGTCGGTCGTTACACCCTAAATCTGATTTCGAACACACGGGGCTCTTCCCGGCGAAAGCCGGTCCCACTATGGATATGCGGTCAAACAGTAGGACCGGCTTCAGCCGGGAAGGCGTCGGCATTCACATCGCACATCTGATGGCTGCACACACCGCAAAATTGATGGCGTCAAAACGGGCCTCTTCCCGGCTGAAGCCGGTCTCACTAACACCGCGTACCCCTGTGGGACCGGCTTTAGCCGGGAAGGCGTCAGTCGCTTAAACCCGAAACTGCCGCAACAACCGGTTAAGCTGTTCACTCAACCCCTTGAGCTGATTGCTCGCCGCGCTGGACTGTTCCGCCGCCACCGCCGTGCTCTGGGACAACTGCGCCGCCTGGGTGACGTTCTGGTTGATGTCTTCCACCACGTGGGATTGCTCGAGGGTGGCGCTGGCAATAGAGGCGTTGAGGCCGTTGAGGTTGCGCAGTGCCTGGCTGATCGAGGTCAGGCTCTTGCCGGCCAGGTTGGCCTGCTCAATGGTCAGTTGCGACGAACGACTACTGTCGGCGATCACTTTCACCGCAGCGTCCGAATGGGCTTGCAGGCGCTCGATCATCGCCTGGATTTCCGCCGTGGATTTCTGCGTGCGCTGGGCCAGCAGGCGTACTTCGTCTGCGACCACGGCGAAGCCACGGCCCTGGTCACCGGCGCGCGCGGCTTCAATGGCAGCGTTCAGCGCCAGCAGGTTGGTCTGCTCGGCGATCGAACTGATCACCTCCAGCACCCCGCCAATCTGCGTGCTTTCACTGGCCAAAGTGCGAATCACTTCCACAGCCTGGTCGATGGTGCCGGACAGGTGCCCGATCTGCTTCAGGCTGCTGTCGATGTTGGCTTGACCCTGCTGCGCCTGGGATTCGGCGTTGCGCATCTCGCTGGCGGCGTGCTCGGCGTTCTTCGCCACGTCCTGCACGCCATAGGTCACTTCATTGACAGCGGTGGCCACCTGTTCCATCTGCAACGACTGCTGCTGGCTGCGCTCCTGAGCTTGAATGGCGTTGCTGCCCAGCTCACTCGACGCCTGCCCGAGGCCGACCGCAGACGACTGCAGCTCGCTGACCACCCCCCGAAGCTTGGCGGTAAACGCATTGAAGTGCCGGGCCAGTTGTGTGACCTCGTCGTTGCCCTGGGTTTCCAGGGTACGGGTCAGATCGCTTTCGCCGCTGGCGATATTCGCCATCGCCTCGACGGTGGTTTTAAGCGGGCCGGCGATGCTGCGGGCAATCAGAATCAGCACAAGCGCCATCACCAGAATGATGCCGGCACTGATCGACAGCGCCTTGACCACTTGCTTGTAGAACTCGGCCTGCACGTCATCGACGTAAACGCCGGAGCCGATGATCCAGCCCCACGGTGAGAACAGCGAGATGTAAGAGGTCTTGCCGACCGCGTCACTGGTTCCGGGCTTGGGCCAACGGTAGTTGACCATGCCGGCGCCTTTGGCCTTGGCCAGCGTGACCATCTCGTTGAAGACCTGGAAGCCGTCCGGGTCTTTGATGCCGGACAGGTCCTGACCCACCAGCTTGGGATTGGCCGGGTGCATGATCATCACCGGGCGCAGGTCGTTGATCCAGAAGTAATCGGTCTGGTTGTAGCGCAGGCCGCGAATGGCATCCATCGCCTGCTGCTGTGCCTGCTCGCGGGTCAGGGTGCCTGCAGTTTCCAGGCCATGGTAGTAGTCAAGCAGGCCGCTGGCGGTCTGCACCACATGCATGGTCTTGACGGTTTTGGCGTCGTACAGATCGTCGTGAATCTGCTTGAGCATCGCCCCCGCCAGCGTAAACAGCATCACTACCGCGACGATTAGAATCAGCCACAAGCGCCGGCTGATCGAAAGATTGCGCATATTCATGATCGTCACTCCGTTTCTTTGTTCTTTTTATTGGACCAGGCGTATCGAGGCCGCGCGCCGGGCAAACCGGGTGCGCGACAGCGGACCGACGACCGTCAAACGACGGACAGAGGACGCGGTGTCATTAAGCGTCTCGGCTTGCCGGTGACAAACGTGAGAGTGGCGCAGGGATATATCTGGAATTGTAGGCGCCGGAGCCCTATCAGCTGTAAGTAATGCCTTCGCCTGGCGTCAGATCCGACACAGGTATAGCGAAAGGCTTACACGAGCTGAGGAACTTGGCTCTAGGTTGAAACACGTCCGCGCGGTACATTGGATCCATCAACTGCAGCAACGGACCGCTGCAGGATCAAGGATGATCGACCGTTGCCAGGCATTGGCGGCCAACAGGAAGTTGGACGGTGTTGCACAAACCCGCTTCGGCGGGTTTTTTATTGCCCGGGATTTGGTATAGGCCTTTTTGTAGGCAGTCATTTGCCCAATCTGTACGACGTTTCGACCAAATGTTGTTTCCCAATGGAATTTCCGGCGCTTGCGTCGCTCACAGTACGGACTACACCCGAGTCCAGGACAGGGCCGGCCGGGCAGGCATGGGAAATAATTATTGTGGATGTGGCGCAAATGGCAGCAGACGTACCGAACAAAAGACTCATTCTGGTAGTTGAGGACGAGCAAATCATTCGCGAGTTCGTCTGCGAGATCCTCCAGGACGAAGACTTTAAGACCTTTGCACTGGAGAGTGCCGACGAGGCCGCGAAGTACCTCGAGAGCAACTCGGACGACGTGGCCCTCCTGCTTACCGATATCCTGATGCCGGGTCAGTTGAACGGTGCCGATCTGGCGAACCTGTCGGGCAACAAGTATCCGCACATCCCGATCCTGATCATGTCAGGTCACGAGACGCCCGAGAGCTCTGGCGTCGTGCACCCGGTCGTGTTCATTCGTAAACCGTGGAGCTTCGGCCAGCTTCTTCAGGGCGTCAACAAGGCCTTGGGTTACGACAGGCTTGAAGGCCAGTGACCCTCAGCGGTCCGGCTCACACCCTTTGAGCACCAGCCGGATAATGGTCTGGGCGGCCGCTTCATAGTCAGCGTCGTCCAGAGTGGCTTTGCCCGTGACCGTTGAAATTTGCCAGTCGAAATCGGCGTAAGTCTGGGTCGCGGCCCAGATGCTGAACATCAGATGATGGGGGTCGATCGGCGCGATCAGACCGTCATCGATCCATCCCTGGATGCACTCGATGTTATGCCGGGCCTGGCCATTCAACTGGGTTACCTGCTCGGGCGTCAGATGCGGCGCGCCGTGCATGATCTCGCTGGCGAATACCTTTGAAGCGAAGGGCAGTTCGCGGGAGATGCGGATCTTCGAGCGGATATAGCTCGTCAACACTTCAGCCGGCACACCCTCGCGATTGAATGGCGTCGACGCCTGCATGATTGGCTCGATGATGCTTTCGAGCACCTCGCGGTACAGGTTGTCCTTCGATTTGAAGTAGTAATAGACGTTGGGCTTGGGCACACCCGCCTTGGCGGCGATGTCGCTGGTCTTGCTGGCGGCGAATCCTTTATCGGCAAATTCTTCACTGGCTGCGCGCAGGATCAGTTCTTTGTTGCGCTCGCGGATGCTGCTCATAAACCGGTATGTCCTTGCCTGCTCGGCGGTGGCGAATGTTAGCACCGGCCTCGCTGCAGGCTCAACATTGCCACTGCCACGCAACCCCGTCCCTTTCCCGCATCGGCTTGCCGCTGTCTCAATGGCGCGCCAGTGGTATTGTGTGGCGGGTGGCTGTACCGAGAGTAGTACCGGGAGCAGTAGCAGAGCAGCACTATCACAACTGGCGCCTTATCAAGGCTGAACGCGTATTCGGTGGCGAGGTGTCGGCAGCATGAACAGCCCATTGTTTTCCAGCGTCGTTGCGTATGCCCAGCATTGCGAACGGCAGTTGGTGGAAATCCTGCACCGCCGGCCAACGCTCGACCGGCAGCAGGTCATGACCTGGGTCGACGAGCAGAGTCATGCGATGAAAGACCGTGATCCCCTCGACCTGCTGCGCTCGCTGAACGCAAGGGTGCGAGCGGGCAAGCCGCTGCCCTGGGAAGGGCATTCCTGAGCGGGGTACGGCTGGCAGGTCTTCAGAAGGTAACAGCGTCGGATCAGGCACCGCCGGGTGTCTGATCCGCTGCGCTCCCAGCGGGTTGATGAGGATCTTGCCGGTCGGCCATTAACCGGCGGCAGATCAACCCGTCTTTAGAAGAACACTTTCACGAGCAAGCTGGCGGTGTTCTGGTCGGTGTCGAACGAGCGCGTGTCGTTGATGCCGTACTTGTTGCTCCAGTAGTCGTACTCGACGCCCACATACAACTGCCGGTCCGGAAGATTAAGCGCCTTGCCCAGGTCGTATTTGATCTGCGGGTTGAAGTGCAGGTTGGAGTGGTAGTCGCCTTTGCTGTTGGACTGTTTGTTGTCCACGACCCAGTCCATGAAACCGTCGATGAGAATGTCGGACTTGCCCACCGGGATGGTGTAAGACCAGACCGGGGTAATCTGCCAGGCGCCGTAACCGGCGCGGTGGCCGTCGTTGTAACGTTTATAGAAGTTCAGCTGGAAGTAATCGAAGCCGGGAATCTTCAAGTCAAAACCGGGACCGATCAGATAGGACTCGACATCGCCTTCGCCAAACTCGTAAGTGGTGGCGAGGAGCACATCGGTAATAGGGCCCAGCTGAAACTTCTGATCGAAGATCTTGCCCATGGACAGGCGAGGGGAGATTTCCCCGTACGTGGTTGCATTGCCAACGCCCGCGTCTTTTTTGCCGTTGTAGCTGATGTAATCGAGGAAGACGAAGTTATCGCCGTATTTCCAGCCATCGGCATGTTCGTAGGTGAACGTCTGCTGATTCTCAGGGTTCACGGCGAAGTTTTTACCGTTGAGGTACGTCAGGCTGTTGCTCTGCCACTGCAACAGATCACCCGACATGGCCGGCGCGGCGGCAAGCAGGCTACTGGCGGCCATCAGGCTGGAAAGCGTGCGGTTCATGTAAATACTCCCTTGGATTGACGTCGTTGTTTTTTGCGAACTGACGCTCTGTTGTGGCGCCTTGGTTTTAACCGACTAAGTTGTCTGTTTGATCAGCTTTGTATGGATAGCAAGAGCTGAGCCAACACCTTGAAAAAAGACAAAAAAACCCTGTCGGCTGTTTGAAGAACAGTCGATTGGTCGTTTTATCGATGCCGTTTGGAAGATGCACAGGCTGATCGGAGAGTTGTCCGGTCAGTCAGGTTAGTTGCAGTGTTGTTATTGGACTGAATTCGAGCGGCGGCGGAGGATACTGACTCGCGCACCTGTGCTCAAGTGCTCTGTGACAGCGCACTCCCGTCGAAAACAGGGCAACCCTTCAGTCATGGCGACGCGGCAGGCATGCGCGCGTCAGTTGAGTCGGACATGCAACACCTCATTGTTTTTATTTTATGAGTACGCCCGGTGTGGCAGGGCGGAGGAACGCTGTTTCTGTAGGAGCGTGGCTTGTCCCGCGATCGGCCGGGAACCGGTCGTAACATCGGGCAACTCGGTGAACCTGGTGTAACGCAGCAGACGAATTGCTGCCGCTGCGCGCCAGATCGCGGGACAAGCCACGCTCCTACAGGAGATTCATTCGTTCATGAACCTGCAGCCAGTCAGTCAGTTCACCTGCGCCCCTTTATCGATCCATTGCCCCAGCAGGTCGCGTTCCTGTTGGGTCATCTGGGTGATGTTGCCCAGTGGCATGATCTGCGCGGTCACCGCCTGGGCCTGAATGCGCGGGGCGAGTTGCTGGATCTGTTGCGGCGTGTCGAACATGATCCCGGCCGGCGCGCTGCTGAACAGCGGACTGGTGGGTTTGGCGGAGTGGCAGACGGTGCAGCGTTCCTGAATCACGCTGTGGACCTTCCCGAAATCCACGCCGCCGGTGCTGGCTTGCGCCGGTTGCGCGGCAGCGGGGGCAGTGGCGGGCACAGTTGCAGTTTCAGGGGCAGCGGCGACAGGTGCTGGCGCGACCTCAGGCTTCGGTTCATCAGCGCGATGACCGCCGATGGCCGTGCCTGGCAGTGGCTGGTACTGGATCTTCGCCGCTACATCCGGGCCGCGCGGCATTTGCGCGGGACCTGTGACGTACGCCAGGCACATCATCCCCAGCGCGCCGACCGGCAAGGCCCAGGCGTATTTGTGGCTGTTGTGACGGGTGTTGAAGTAGTGACGGACCAGCACCGCACACACCGCAATCCCGGCCAGGATCAGCCAGTTGTACTGGCTGCCGTAGGTGCTCGGGAAGTGGTTGCTGATCATGATGAACAGCACGGGGAGGGTGAAGTAGTTGTTGTGCCGTGAGCGCAGCAATCCTTTGGCGGGGAGCGACGGGTCCGGCGTGCGGTTTTCGGCGATGGCGGCAACCAGCGCGCGCTGGGCCGGCATGATGATGCGCAGCACGTTACCGACCATGATCGTGCCGATGATCGCACCCGTGTGCAGGTACGCCGCCCGCCCGCTGAACACCTGGCTGAAGCCAAAGCAGGCCGCGATGACCAGCACGAACAGTACCAGGCCCAACAGGGCAGGACGCTTGCCCAGCGGCGAATCGCAGAGGATGTCGTAGATCGTCCAGCTGGCGATCAATGAGCCGACGCCGATGGCGATGCCTGCGCCGCCGCTCAGCGTGCTGCCGGGTGCCAGCAGGTAAAGGGTGGGGTTGGAATAGAACACGATGCACAGCAGCGCCACGCCTGACATCCAGGTCCAGTAGGCTTCCCATTTGAACCAGTGCAGGTCGTCCGGCATGGTCGGCGGGGCCAGCTTGTACTTTTCCAGGTGGTAAATACCGCCGCCGTGAATCGCCCAGAGGTCGCCCGACAGACCGTCACGGGGGTTGGCGCGGTTGAGGTTGTTTTCCAGCCAGACGAAGTAAAAGGACGCGCCAATCCAGGCGATCCCGACGATCATGTGAATCCAGCGCACGCCCAGATTCATCCATTCCATCAGATGTGCAGCCACAGTCTTACCCTTTGCCTTCCACCCTTTGGCGGGTGGTCAGACCCTTCTTATAGTTGGGGATCGAGAACCATCTTCTGACTCTCTTCGAAGAAATGCTCATCGCAGTTATTGCCACTGCCACTGCGATCAACCACCAGGAAGTCATCCCGCTTTTCGATCGTCAGCACCGGGTGGTGCCAGACGCCGCGATGGTAATTAACACCCTGCCTGCCATTGGTGATGAAGGCGCGGGTCAACTCGGGTTCAGGTGCATCGCCAAATGGCGCGACCACGACCAGAAAAGGATGGCCGAGCAGCGGAATGAACGCCTGGCTGCCCAGCGGATGGCGCTCCAGCATGCTGATGGTCAACGGCATGTCCAGCGCCTCGGCGCGAAAGATGCTGATGATCGCCTTGTCGTCCGGCGTGGCCGTTTCAACCTCGGCCAGACGGTGAAAGCGCATGGTCGAGCCGTTGTTGATCATGAAATGATCGCTGCCATCGGTTTCAATGACATCGCCAAACGGGGCGAAGGCTGCCTTGGTCAACGGCTCGATGATCAGTGTGCGCATGCGGGGTCTTCTGTTCATGTTTGGTGGATTGGTGATCGTTCCCACGCTCCGCGTGGGAATACATCCCCTGACGCTCTGCGTCACCCTGGACGCGGAGCGTCCGCAAAGGGGTTACCACGCGGAGCGTGGGAACCATCGGTTATCAGAGGCCAAGCGTTTATTTCGCAACCTTGCCCAACACCCGCAGCCGGCTCACGCCGCCATCCGGGAACACGTTCAGGCGGATATGAGTGATCGGCCCCAGCGCCTTGATCTGCTCGGCGAAGGTGTGTTCGGCGTGCATCTCCAGCTTCTGGCTCGGCAGCAGTTCGCGCCAGAACAGGCTCTGGGTTTCGATCTGGCTGTCGGTGCCGCCTTTGACGAAGGCTGCCTGAATCGAGCAGCTGTCCGGGTAGTTGCCCTTGAAGTGCAGGGTGTCGACGACGATCTGCTCGACCTCGCCTGCATGTCCCAGCGCCACGATCACCCAGTCATTGCCCGGCGTGCGGCGACGTGCGGTTTCCCAACCGTCGCCCATGTTCACGCCACGGCCCGGGTTGAGGATGTTGCTCATGCGCCCGTAATGCTCGTCGGAACAGGCCAGCGCACGACCGCCATTCAGCGCAGCGACCAGGTCGATCTGCTCGTCGTCGGCCACCGCCGACCAGTCCCGATGGGGCACGCCGTACACCCGCAGACGCGCCACGCCGCCGTCCGGGTAAATGTTGAAACGCAAGTGGCTGTAGGGCTTTGCGTCAGCGATCTCGTGGTAATGGTGGCTGTCGCCCTTGAGCTCCACGGCCGGCAGCACTTCGGTCCAGTCGGTGTGCTCGTCCGGCTCGCCCGACGCCAGGAAGCACGCTTCCAGCGAAGCCGATGGCGGGTAGTTGCCGGTGAAGTACGAGGTGTCGATGTCCACGCCCTTGATCGAACCGGCGACGCCCAGGCGGATCACCGCACTGTCGTAACCTTCGAAACGCTTGCGGCGCGATTCCCAGCCGTCCATCCACTTGCCGTTGTCGTCGAACACGCCTTCTTTCCAGACCGCAGGTGTCGGCTGGAACAGACGGTTGGCGTCGGCGAACCAGTCATCGGTGACGGAAAGGATCTTCGTCCCCAAGCGCGCATCGGCCAGGTTGACGAACTTCTCGAAGGGTGCGGCGTAAGCTTTCATTCTTTTTGTCTGCCTTTGATAAGGGGCGTGGGAACGGTCGGTCAGAGGGCTTGCAGCCGGAACATCGCGATCCTGTTGATCTCGGCGAGGGCGCAGGCGAACTCGACGTCGGCCGTGTTGTGAATGCGCGTCTCGAAGGCCGCGAGGATCTGATGCCGGTTGCTGCCTTTCACCGCCATGATGAAGGGGAACGCGAACGTCGCTTTGTAGGCATCGTTCAGCTCGGTGAAGCGCTGAAACTCTTCGGCCGTGCATTGGTGGATACCGGCGCCAGCCTGCTCAGAGGTACTGGCTTCGGTCAGTTGGCCTTGCACGGCGGCTTTGCCGGCAAGGTCCGGGTGAGCATTGATCAGCGCCAGTTGCGCGGCGTGATCGGCACTCAACAGGATGTCGCTCATGCGTGCGTGCAGCGTCTCGATATCGTCGAGCTCGTGCAGCTGGCCCCGGTCATAGGCCTGTTCGGCGACCCAGGGCGAGTGTTCGTAGATGTCAGCAAAAACGTGAACGAATTCGTCGCGGCTGAGGGAGGAGGGCGTGAGGGTTTGAAAGCGGCTCATTCGGCGGTTCCATTGAAGGGATGGACGTCATGCCAGTGCCGCGCGATTTCCACGCGGCGGGCGAACCAGACCTGCTCGTGGCCTTTGACGTACTCAAGAAAGCGCTGCAGCGCGGCCAGCCGGGCAGGGCGGCCAATCAACCGGCAGTGCAGGCCGATCGAAAGCATTTTTGGTGCCTCGGCCCCTTCGGCGTAAAGCACGTCGAAGGCGTCCTTCAGGTAATCGAAAAAGTCGTCGCCCTTGTTGAAACCCTGCACCTGGGTGAAGCGCATGTCGTTGGTGTCCAGCGTGTACGGGATCACCAGGTGCGGCTTGCCGGTGGGGTTGTTCGGCTCCCAGTAGGGCAGGTCGTCGTCGTAGGTGTCGCAGTCGTAGAGAAAACCGCCTTCTTCCATCACCAGCCGCCGGGTGTTCGGGCCGGTGCGCCCGGTGTACCAGCCCAGCGGCCGTTCGCCGGTGAGCTCGGTGAGGATGCGGATGGCTTCGAGCATGTGCTCGCGCTCCTGGGCCTCGTCCATGTTCTGGTAGTCGATCCAGCGATAGCCGTGGCTGCAGATCTCATGGCCGGCGTCGACCATGGCGCGGATCACGTCCGGGTGGCGTTGTGCAGCCATGGCCACGGCGAAGACGGTCAGCGGGATATCGAATTGCTTGAACAGCTTGAGCACACGCCACACGCCGGCGCGGCTGCCGTATTCGTAGAGCGATTCCATGCTCATGTTGCGTTGGCCCTGGAGCGGTTGCGCGGCGACCATTTCAGAGAGAAACGCTTCGGATTCCTTGTCGCCATGCAGAATGTTGCGCTCGCCGCCTTCCTCGTAATTGAGCACGAACGACAGCGCGATACGGGCATTGCTTGGCCAGTGGGGATGGGGCGGGTTACTGCCGTAACCGATCAGGTCGCGTGGGTAGTCGGCGCTCACTGCAATCTTCCTTATGTAGCCTGTGTTCTGTGGCGGTGGTCGTCAGGCCGAGACATTCGGGTACTGCGACAGTCGCTGCGATGGTTGGATTGTATACAACCTTATTGACAACCTGTAACCCTGTTTTTTCGTTTAGCGCCGCTCGCAGCTTCACCGGAACACTGTGCAAGAAACCTGCCTGAGTGGTCAGATAAAGCGCTCCTCACGTTGTAATTCTGCGTCTTGCGCTGCTGTACGGGGCATGGGGCGGCGATGATTGCGCGGTGAAAATCCAGAGGATTTTTATTGTGTACAATCCGACCTAAAAATGTCTTAATCCTGCTCATGCCTTACCGCTGTTGCCCTTTTTGGGTGCAGGCCCTCTCTTTATCTCTCACTGAACGAGGCAACGACACGCCATGGGACGACTCACCACTCACGTGCTGGACGCTGCACATGGCTGCCCCGGCAGCTCGATCCGCGTCGCACTTTATCGGGTCGAGGGCGACGCGTTGAAGAAAGTCGCCGAGGCAGTCACCAACAGCGACGGTCGCTGCGACGCTCCCCTGTTGCAGGGCGATGACTACCAGTCTGGCGTCTACCAACTGCAGTTTCAGGCCGGCGAATACTTTCGCGGCAAAGGCGTGCAGTCCGGCAAACAGGCGTTTCTCGATGAAGTGGTGCTGCGCTTCGGCATCGACGCCGGGCAAGACCACTACCACGTGCCGCTGCTGATTTCCCCCTACAGTTATTCGACCTACCGCGGCAGCTAGATCGCTGCCGCCTCCTGCTTTACCCCAAAGCCTGCAAGGTAAAAAGCATTCCTCTCGCCCGCCCACACTGCGGGCTTTTTTTCGCCCTGAGTTCGTACGGTTGAAATCAGCGGCTGATCAGCGCGACGGTGCCGGCAGTGCCGAACAGACCAGCGCTGATGCGGTTGAACCAGGTCTGGCCCTTGCCGGTGCGCAGGTAGCGGGCCGCGCCCTGAGCGCTGAGGCCGTAGAACAATTTGCAGCTCAGGTCGAGGACGGTCCAGGTGATGATCATGGTGATCAACTGGCCGAAGAACGGCTCATCGGCCTTGAGAAACTGCGGCAAAAAGGCGGCGAAAAACAGGATGTCTTTCGGGTTGCTGCCGCCCAGCACGAAGGCGCGCCAGAACAGTGAGCCAAACGCCGGTCTGCTGGACGCCTCGGGCACTTCGGTGGCGGTGGCGGGCAGGCGCGACTGTTTCCAGCTCTGCCAGGCCAGGTAAAACAGGTACAGGCCGCCGACGATTTTCAGGGCACTGAACACGTGCTCGGACGCCAGCAGCAAGGCGCCCAGCCCGAGGGCCGAGGCGCTGAGCAGGCAGATAGACGCGCAGACGCCGCCGAGGAAAGCAGGGTAGGAACGCAGCAGGCCGTAATTCAGGCTGTTGCCGATCATCAGCAGCGACAGCGGCCCCGGAATCAGAATGACCACCAGGGCGGCGCCGCTGAACAGCAGCCAGGTTTCCAGTGTCATGGGGTGTTCTCCTTGTCTATTCAGAAAATCAGGAATCTTGCTGACGACCGTGATTCATCATCGGGCGCAAATCCACTGTAGGAGCGCGCTTGCCCCGAATTCGATGGGTCAGTGACAAATGTGCCGTCTGATCCTCCGCATTCGCCGGCAAGCCGGCTCCTACGGGGCGTGTGTATCACCCGGCCATTCAGGACCAGTTTGTGATCTACGCAGTCTTACAAAAACACGAACTTGGCAATGAAGATCGCGCACAGCACCCACAGGCTGATTGAGATTTCCCGATGGCGGCCGGTCCCGGCCTTGAGCACCACGTAAGTGATGAACCCTAGGGCAATCCCGTCCGCGACCGAAAACGTCAGCGGCATCATGATGGCCGTGACGATCGCAGGAATGCTGTCGGTGGCTTCGTCCCAGTCGATGTGGGCCATGCCGCCCATCATCAGCATCGCCACGTAAATCAATGCCCCTGCGGTCGCGTAAGCGGGAATCATGCCAGCCAGCGGGGCGAAGAACATCGCCGCCACAAACAGCACGCCCACGGTCACGGCGGTCAGACCAGTCCGACCCCCGGCCGCCACGCCCGAGGCGCTCTCCACGTAGCTGGTCACCGGCGGTACACCGACCATTGCGCCGAACACGCTGGAGGCGCTGTCTGCCTTCAATGCCCGTGAAAGGTTCTCGATGCGGCCGTCTTCGCGCACCAAACCGGCGCGCTGTGCCACACCCATGAGCGTCCCGGCCGTGTCGAACATGTGCACGAACAGAAACGCCAGCACCACGCTGATCATGCTCACATTGAACACGCCCGCCAGGTCCATCGCCATCCAGGTCGGCGCCAGGCTCGGCGGCGTGGAGAAGATGCCGTTGTAATGCACCAGGCCCAGGCCCCAGCCGGCCAGCGTCACCGCGATGATGCTGATGAGGATCGCGCCGAACACCCGGTGATAACTGAGCACGGCAATCATCAGAAAGCAGATGGCGGCGAGCAGCGGACCGGGCTCGCGCAACGAACCGAGCTTGATCAGCGTCGCCGGGCTGTCCACCACGATGCCGGCGGTGTTCAGGCCGATCAGCCCGAGAAACAGCCCGACCCCCGCGCCCATGGCGTAACGCAGGCTGACCGGGATGCTGTTGAGCAGCCATTCCCGGATGCGTGACAGGGTCAGGAACATAAAAATCACGCCCGAGACGAACACCGCACCCAGCGCCGTTTCCCAGCTGTAACCCATGGTGCCGACCACGGTGTAGGTGAAGAACGCATTCAGGCCCATCCCCGGCGCCAGGCCCACCGGCCAGTTGGCGTACAGCCCCATCAGCAGGCAACCCAGCGCGGCGGCGATGCAGGTCGCGACGAAGGCTGCGCCATGGTCGATGCCGGCGTCGGCCATGATGTTGGGGTTGACGAAGATGATGTAGGCCATGGTGATGAAGGTCGTGATCCCCGCCAGCAGCTCGGTTCGGACGGTAGTGCCGTGCAGGCTCAGTTTGAAGAGGCGTTCAAGCAGGCCTTTGCGCGGCAGCGTGAGATCCAGCGGCGTGGCTTCGGTTTTGCGACTTTCCACAGTGAAATCCTCGGGACGTTTTTGTTGTTATTCAAAGCCGGTTGCGGGCTCCGGGAGGCGGGTGCACTTGTCAGGCTGATTTGTTGACTGAAAGGTCAGAAACGTGCGCCAAGGGATTATGCTTTTGTATACAAATAATGCAAATAATGTTTTCTATCCTGTGCGGAATATTTACCGGATTGTGTGCATAACGCCCCATCATTTCGAGGTCTGTGCAGACATCGCCGGCTGTGTACAATGCGCCATTGCTTTTACTGTGACTTTGCCGGGATATCTGCTATTGGTTGCTCCAACAGTGGTCGTACCCGCCCTGATCACGGCAAGGCCCAGCGCCGGATTCTGTTACCACGAGTGCCCATGAACGATCAGCTGCAACCCCTCAAGAAACACTCACGCACGGCCAAATCCGGCCGCAGCGGTACCCAGGACGACATCGTCTATGCGCATATTTTCGAGGCGATTCTCGAACAGCGTCTGGCGCCCGGCACCAAGCTGAGCGAAGAAGCCCTCGGTGAAATCTTCGGCGTCAGCCGCACCATCATTCGTCGCGCACTTTCGCGTCTGGCCCACGAAGGCGTGGTGTTGCTGCGTCCGAACCGTGGCGCGGTGGTGGCCAGCCCGAGCGTCGAAGAGGCACGGCAGGTTTTTTTCGCCCGGCGTCTGGTGGAGAAGGCGATCACTGAACTGGCGGTCGAGCACGCCACGGCGGAACAGCTGAGCGAGCTGCGCCAGATGGTCAGCGACGAGCGCGACAGTTTCTCGAAAGGGGATCGCGGGGCGGGGATTCGCCTGTCGGGGGAATTTCATCTGAAGCTGGCGGAAGCGGCGAAGAACGCGCCACTGATCAGCTTCCAGCGCAGCCTGGTGTCACAGACCTCGCTGATCATCGCCCAGTACGAAAGCGGCAACCGCTCGCACTGCTCATACGATGAACACAACCAACTGATCGACGCCATCGAAGCCCGCGACGCCACGCTGGCGGTGAGCCTGATGATGCATCACATGGATCATATCGACAGCAAGCTCAACCTCGACGAAGACAGCGCCTCCGACGACCTCCACGCCGTGTTCTCGCACCTGATGCTGCCGAAGAAAAAAGCAGGGCGCAGCACCTCGGTCTGAATGTGGGAGTGAGCTGCCTTACGAATGCGGTGGGCCAGCAGTATTTAAGCTGACTGACAGTCCGCCTTCGCGAGCAAGCTCACTCCTACAATTTCGTACCCGCCTCCAAATCCGCGTCGAGCGCAGATCTCCTGTAGGAGCAATCGGAGGTTACGACGGTCGCGAAGCGGCGGCCCAGTGACAACCGTCTCGGCTGACACACCGCATCGCGAGCAAGCTCACTCCTACCATTTCTTACCCGCCTCCAAAATCTGCGTCGAACGCAAATTCTCACCCGGCTCCAAAATCCGCGTCGAACGCAAATTCTTAACCGCATTCAAAATCGGCGTCGAACGCAAATCTCCTGTAGGAGCAATCGGAGGTTACGACGGTCGCGAAGCGGCGAGCCAGTGACATCCGTCTCGGCTGACACACCGCATTCGCGAGCAAGCTCACTCCCACCATTTCTTACCCGCCTCCAAAATCCGTGTCGAACGCAAGTCTCCTGTAGGAGCGTGGCTTGTCCCGCGATCGGCGGGGAACCCGTCGTATACCCGTTGCGGCACTGAGTCAGAGCCGGATTTGCTGCCGGTTCCCTGCAGATCGCGGGACAAGCCACGCTCCTACAGGTGCAGCGGCGCTTTCAAGCCACGCTCCTACGGGTGCCGCGACGCTTTAGCGCTTATGCACCAGCGCCCCCGCCGAATACGTTTCGCTTACGGTCCGGTCATCGCCCAGGGTCATCAACACAAACAACCGCTCTTCGATGCTCGTGGCCTGACTCATGCGGTAGGCCAGCAGCGGGGTGGCGTTGAAATCCAGCACCACGAAGTCCGCTTCGCTGCCCGGCTGCAGATTGCCGATCTTGTCTTCCAGCCGCAGCGCCCGTGCGCCGCCCAGTGTCGCCAGATACAGCGATTTGAACGGGCTCAGTTTGGCGCCTTGCAGCTGCATCACCTTGTACGCCTCGTTCAACGTGTGCAGCAGCGAGAAGCTCGTCCCAGCGCCGATATCGGTGCCCAGGCCGACATTGACCTTGTGCCTTTCCGCCATCGGCAGATTGAACAAGCCACTGCCTAGAAAGAGATTGGAGGTCGGGCAGAAGGCGATGGCTGAGCCGGTTTCCGCCAGGCGTTCACACTCTTCGTCGCACAGGTGCACACCATGGGCGAACATCGAGCGCTCGCCGAGCAGGTTGAAATGGTCGTACACGTCCAGGTAGTTCTTGCGCTCCGGGAACAGCGCCTTGACCCATTCGACTTCCTTCAGGTTTTCACTGATATGCGTCTGCATGTACAGGTCGGGGTATTCAGTCAGCAGCTGCCCGGCACGGGTCAATTGTTCAGGGGTGCTGGTCGGGGCGAAGCGCGGGGTCACGGCGTAATGCAGACGGCCCTTGCCATGCCAGCGTTCGATCAGCGCCTTGCTGTCGACGTAGCTGGATTCGGCGGTGTCCACCAGATAATCCGGCGCGTTGCGGTCCATCATCACCTTGCCGGCGATCAGGCGCAGATTGAGCTTCTCGGCGGCACTGAACAGCGCTTCCACCGACTCCTTGTGCCGACTGCCGAACACCAGTGCTGTGGTGGTGCCGTTGCGCAGCAATTCCTTGAGAAAGATGTCAGCCACCTGCGCCGAATGCTCAGGGTCTTCGAACTGCTTCTCGCAGGGAAACACGTAGGTATTCAGCCAGTCGAGTAACTGCTCGCCGTACGACCCGACCATGCCGGTCTGCGGCAAATGGATATGGGTGTCGATGAAACCGGCGGTGATCAGCGCGTCCTGATAGCTGACGATTTCGACGTCGTCGGCGAGGGTCTTCAGCAGGTCTTCGGCATTGCCGAGGGCGACGATCTTGCCGTTTTCGACCAGCATCAGGCCGTCTTCGAAATACTCGTACGACGCTTCCAGGGCCACTTCGGCAGGGTCGGCGATGCTGTGAATGATGGCGGCGCGGTAGGCCTTTTTGGCGTTGCTGATATCAAGAGTCATGTCAGTTGATCGTTCTTCCGGGATTCATTGGGCCTGGCTGCGGCGGGACACCGGCAGCAGCTTGGCGACAGGTTCGGCAGTGGTGCTTTGCTCGCCGAAATGAGCGTTGTAGGTGGCGATCACTTCACCGGCGATGGACACGGCAATTTCCATGGGCAGCTTGCCTTTGACCTCGGTCAGGCCCATCGGGCAACGCATGCGCTGCAGCAGTGCGGCTTCGAAGCCACGATCACGCAGGCGATGCTCGAATTTCACGCGCTTGGTTTTCGAGCCGATCAGGCCGAAATAGCTGAAATCCCCCCGCTTGAGAATGGCGGCGGTGAGTTCAAGGTCCAGTTGATGATTGTGGGTCATGACGATGCAATAGCTGCCGGCAGGTAGGTTATCCACTTCTTCGATGACGTCCTCGCTGAGGATTTGCGTCACGCCTTCCGGCAACTGCGCGGGAAATTCTGCTTCGCGGGAATCGATCCAGCGCACGCGGCAGGGCAGGCTGGCGAGCAACGGCACCAGCGCGCGACCGACGTGGCCGGCGCCGAAAACGGCAATGTGCGCCTGGGGCTGGCCCATGGGTTCGAACAGCAACACATTCACGCCGCCGCAGCACTGACCCAGGCTGGCGCCGAGACTGAAGCGCTCCAGACGGGTTTGCTGGCTGCCGCTGGCGAGCATCTCCCGGGCGATTTCCATGGCCTTGTATTCCAGATGTCCGCCGCCGATGGTGTCGAAGATGCGCCCGGCGCTGACGACCATTTTCGAGCCGGCATTGCGCGGCGTCGAGCCACGCTCCTCGATGATGGTCACCAGCACGCAGGCCTCGCCCTGCTGCTGCAAGTCGGCGAGGGCGCTGATCCAGTTATTCATGTGATTCTCCTGATCGGCGGGTTGGCAGATCAAACATCGTCATTGCCCGTGCCGGCCTCATCGCGAGCAAGCTCACTCCTACAGGGATCGCACTTGGACTGTAAGAGCGAGCTTGCTCGCGAAAGCGGCAGCACAGGTCGCCACTGTTTAATCGACGCGGAGCGTCGCGGGCTGCATTCCCACGCGGAGCGCGGGAACGATCTCGGCAGCGTTCTCGGCAGCTAACCCCGGATCCCGACGCAACGCCCGCATCTGCTCGCACCCCCACAACACCCGCTCCGGGGTCGCCGGCGCGTCGATTTTCGGTTGATGCTTGTAATCGCCCAGACTTGCCACCGCATCCTTGATCGCGCACCACGCAGCGATGCCCAGCATGAACGGCGGCTCGCCCACGGCTTTGGAATGA
The DNA here is from genome assembly GCF_055284355.1 of Pseudomonas sp. HP_01. Taxonomy (NCBI): domain Bacteria; kingdom Pseudomonadati; phylum Pseudomonadota; class Gammaproteobacteria; order Pseudomonadales; family Pseudomonadaceae; genus Pseudomonas; species Pseudomonas sp. HP_01. The sequence continues at coordinate 17,616 of NZ_JBTOPV010000017.1, forward strand.
AACACCGTGTCTTCGGGGTTCTTGCGGTTTTCCACCAGCTTCACGCGCAGGTCCGCCGGCATGTCCGCCACGGCCGGAATCTTGTAGCCGGCCGGTCCGTTGGTCATCAGCTTGCCCTTGTCGTTCCAGACCAGTTCCTCGGTGGTCAGCCAGCCCATCCCCTGAATGTAGCCGCCCTCGACCTGGCCGATGTCGATGGCCGGGTTCAGCGAGGCGCCGACGTCATGGAGAATGTCCGTGCGCAGCATTTTGTATTCGCCGGTCAGGGTGTCGACCAGCACTTCGGTGCAGGCCGCGCCGAAAGCAAAGTAATAGAAGGGCCGGCCGCGCGCCTGGCTGCGGTCGTAGAAGATCTTCGGCGTCTTGTAATAGCCCGTGCTGGACAGCGACACCTGGCCCATCCACGCCTGCTGCGCCAAGGTGTCGAAGCTGATGACCTGCTCGCCGACCCTTACGTGGCCGTTGCGAAACTCGACCTGCGACTCGTCGCACTGGTAATGCTTCGCCGCGAATTCCACCAACCGCTGCTTGAGGATTTCCGCTGCATTCTGCGCGGCCTTGCCGTTCAGGTCAGCGCCGCTGGAAGCCGCCGTCGGCGACGTGTTCGGCACCTTGTCGGTGTTGGTCGCGGTGATCTGCACGCGATCGATGTCGACCTGAAACACCTCGGCCACCACTTGCGCCACTTTGACGTTCAGGCCCTGGCCCATCTCGGTGCCGCCGTGATTGAGATGGATGCTGCCGTCGGTATAAATGTGGATGAGCGCGCCGGCCTGATTGAGGAAGCTGGCGGTGAAGGAAATGCCGAACTTGACCGGCGTCAAGGCCAGGCCTTTCTTCAGAATCGGGCTGTGGGCGTTGTAGGCCGTGATGGCTTTGCGTCGCTCGGCGTAGTCGCTGCTTTCTTCCAGTTCGGCGGTCATTTCTTCGAGCATGTTGTGCTCGACCGTCTGGTAGTAGTGGGTGACGTTGCGCTCGGTCTTGCCGTAGTAGTTGGCCTTGCGCACCGCCAGCGGGTCCTTGGCCAGATGCCGGGCGATGGCGTCCATCACTTCTTCGATGGCGACCATCCCCTGGGGGCCGCCGAAGCCGCGATAGGCTGTATTCGACGCGGTGTTGGTCTTGCAGCGATGGCCATTGATCGTGGCGTCGCCCAAGTAATACGAATTGTCGGCGTGAAACATCGCGCGGTCGACGATGGACGCGGACAGGTCCGGCGAATAACCGCAGTTGCCCGCCAGCTCCAGCTGAATGCCATGCAAGCGTCCGTCGTCGTCAAAGCCCACGTCGTACTCGACGTAAAACGGATGCCGCTTGCCGGTCATCATCATGTCTTCCATGCGCGGCAAGCGCATCTTGGTCGGCTGACCGGTCAGGCCCGCAATCACTGCGCACAAGCACGCGGGGCTCGCGGCCTGGGTTTCCTTACCGCCGAAGCCGCCGCCCATACGGCGCATGTCGACGACGATCTTGTTCATCGACACATCCAGCACTTCGGCGACGAGCTTCTGCACTTCAGTCGGGTTCTGCGTCGAGCAATAGACGATCATGCCGCCGTCTTCCGTGGGCATGACCGACGAAATCTGCGTCTCCAGGTAGAAGTGTTCCTGACCGCCAATGTGCAGCGTGCCCTGAATCCGGTGGGGAGCGGAGGCCAGCGCCGTTGCCGAATCACCGCGCTGGTGGGTGTGGCTGTCGAGCACGAAATGCTTGTTGCGGTAGGCCTGAACCACGTCGAGCACCGGTTCCAGGTCTTCGTATTCGATGATTGCGGCCATCGCCGCTTTGCGCGCGGTTTCCAGATCCCGAGCGGCCACGGCAATCACCGGCTGACCGACGAACTCCACCGTGTCGATGGCCAGCAACGGGTCGCCGGGCAGCAGCGGGCCGATGTCCTTGAGGCCGGGAATGTCTTCGTGGGTGATGGCGATGCGCACGCCGTCGAAGGCGTAGCAGGGCGACACGTCGACGCGGACGATGCGCGCGTGGGCACGGTCGGACAGCCGCGCATACACGTGCAGTTGGTTGGGGAATTCGAGACGGTCGTCGATGTAGATCGCTTCGCCGGAGACGTGCTTGTCGGCGCTGTCGTGCTTGACGCTGCGGCCGACGCCGGTGGTCAGGTCCTGTTGAAACAGGGCGACCATTTCTTCCTGGGACCTGGCTGAATGATGATTAGACATATGCTGTCACCCGCGTCTGGATGTGGGGCGTTTGCACTTCAATGAAGTATTTGCGCAGCAGGTTCTGCGCGCTGAGCAGGCGGTATTCCTTGCTCGCGCGGAAGTCCGTCAGCGGCGTGAAATCCTCGGCCAGTGCGGCGCAGGCGCGCTCGATGGTGGCCGATGTCCACGGCTGGCCGATCAGCGCCTGCTCGCAATGGGCCGCGCGTTTGGGGATCGCCGCCATGCCGCCGAAGGCCGCGCGGGCGTCGACGATGGCGCCGTTTTCGACGTGCACGCGGAACGCAGCGCAGACCGCTGAAATGTCGTCGTCCAGCCGCTTGGAGACCTTGTACGCGCGAAACGTCTGCCGAGGATTGGCGCGGGGCACGAGGATACGCTCGATGAACTCGCTCTCCTGGCGCACCGTCACGCGGTAATCAATGAAGTAATCTTCCAGTGCCAGGGTGCGGGTCTGCTCGCCCTTGCGCAGCACGATCTTCGCGCCCAGTGCGATAAGCAGGGGCGGGGAGTCGCCAATCGGCGAAGCGTTGCCGATGTTACCGCCGAGGGTGCCCTGATTGCGGATCTGCAGCGATGCAAAACGGTGCAGCAATTCACCGAAGTCCGGGTACTCGCGGCTCAACGCTTCGTAGCAATCGGTGAGCGCCGTGGCGGCGCCGATCTCGATGCGATCCTCGAAATGCTCAATCTTCTTCATCGCCGCGACGTTGCCGACGTAGATCATCACCGGCAGCGGACGATGGAATTGCGTCACTTCAAGGGCCAGGTCGGTGCCGCCGGCCAGCAGCCGGGCTTGCGGGTAGGCATCGTAGAGATCAGCCAGATCGGCGACGGTCAGCGGCACCATGCAACGCTTGTCGCCGCTGTTGAGCTCGCCGGTTTGCGCCGGTGCGATGGCCTTCAGGCGGGCGATGGTCTGAGCCTTCAGGGCGTCGAACTGGTCCGCTGGCGGTTGACTGCAGCTTTGCTCGGCCGCCGCGAGAATCGGGCGATAGCCGGTGCAGCGGCACAGGTTGCCGGCCAAGGCTTCATGGGCCTGGGCGTGCCTTGTTTCGGGGGAAGCGGATTCAGCGCTGTTCTTTTGCAGTGCGAACAGCGACATGACGAAGCCCGGCGTGCAGAAGCCGCACTGGGAACCATGGCAGTCGACCATCGCCTGCTGCACGCTGTGCAAGCGGCCCTGATGCTTGAGGTCTTCAACGCTGATCAATTGCTTGCCGTGCAGCGAGGCCACGAAGGTCAGGCAAGAATTGAGGCTGCGATAACTCAGTTGCTCCCGGCCCGCCGCGTCGGTGGTCAGCTCGCCAACGACCACGGTACACGCGCCACAATCGCCGCTGGCGCAGCCTTCTTTGGTGCCGGACTTGTGCAAGTGCTCGCGCAGGTAATTCAGCACCGTCACATTGGGGTCCAGCGCCTGCTCGGTTTTCAGCTCTTGGTTCAAGAGAAACTGGATCACGGGTCGCGCCTCGTTCTTGTCGTTAAAAAGCACTGGTCACAGGTGCCGGCGGAGGGGTCATCGAACATGTCGATGAATCTATCAGCTCTGACTATTGGGTCAATTAATATCTGACTCAAAGGTCAAGAAATTCATTATTTCCGGAAATTGCCGATAACCCGCCTGACGACGATGTTTAAAGACTGGGTGCTCATGATCAGAACATGTCCGTGTTTCTGCTTAATTCGTGCCAGTTTCCCCACTATGGCCCTGCGCCACAGACATGCAGTGCGATACACTCCGCCGCTTGTTTGCGACCAAAGAAGTTGAAGGTAAGAAATGACGTTCAAGGCACCTGACAGCCTCGCCGAGCAGATCGCTCATCACCTTGCCGAGCGCATCATCCGCGGCGAGCTCAAGCCGGGGGAGCGGATTCAGGAGCAGAAGGTCACGGCCGCGCTGAACGTGAGCCGGGGCTCGGTGCGCGAGGCGTTGCTGATTCTGGAGCGCCGCCATCTGATCGTGATCCTGCCCCGTCGCGGCGCGCAGGTGTCGGTCCTGACCCCGCACAACATCACCAGCCTCTGCGCCTTGATGAGTGAGATGTACATCCTCCTCGGTCTGGCGGTGGCGCGCAGCTGGAAGGAGCCCGTCGACCTGGCGCCGTTCCAGCAGATTCAGCACCGGCTCATGGCCAATTGCGAGCGCCAGGACGTCAAGGGCTTCGTCGAAGAGAGCTTCAACGTCATGCGCGCGGCTTATCCATTTGCCAATAATCCGTACTTGGAAGAGACCGTCGAGAACCTGCAGCCCTCCATGAGCCGCTTCTACTTCCTCGCCCTGGATCAACGCCAGGCGGAAATGAGCGAATACCTGACCCTGTTCGGCCAGTTGCTCGAAGCGGTGGTGGCGCGGGATCTGGCGCGCATCCGCGACGTGCTGACCTGCTACGCCGAGCGCAGCTGCCAATCGGTTTTGTCTGCCCTGGCGGCCAGCTGATTCATGCGCCTCAAATGCATCAGGCTGGCCGGGTTCAAATCGTTCGTCGACCCGACGACGGTGAACTTCCCCAGCAACATGGCGGCCGTGGTCGGCCCCAATGGATGCGGCAAATCCAACATCATCGACGCGGTGCGCTGGGTCATGGGCGAGAGCTCGGCCAAGAACCTGCGCGGCGAGTCGATGACCGACGTCATCTTCAACGGCTCCACCAGCCGCAAACCCGTGAGCCAGGCGAGCATCGAGCTGGTCTTCGATAACTCCGACGGCACCCTGGTCGGCGAATACGCCAGCTACGCGGAAATTTCCATTCGCCGCAAAGTCACCCGCGACAGCCAGAACAGCTATTACCTCAACGGCACCAAATGCCGCCGTCGCGACATTACCGACATCTTCCTCGGTACCGGCCTGGGTCCGCGCAGCTACTCGATCATCGAACAGGGCATGATCTCCAAGCTGATCGAAGCCAAGCCCGAAGACCTGCGTAATTTCATCGAAGAAGCCGCCGGCATCTCCAAATACAAGGAGCGCCGCCGCGACACCGAGAACCGCATTCGTCGTACCCACGAGAACCTCGCGCGCCTGACCGATTTGCGCGACGAGCTGGGTAGGCAGCTGGAGCGATTGCAGCGTCAGGCCCAGGCGGCCGAGAAGTATCAGGAATACAAGGCCGAGGAACGTCAGCTCAAGGCGCAACTGTCGGCGTTGCGCTGGCAGGCGCTGAACGAACAAGTGGCCCAGCGCGAGTCGGTGATCGGTAATCAGGAGGTCGGCTTCGAGTCGCTGGTCGCCGACCAGCGCAGCGCCGATGCGGCCATCGAGCGCCTGCGCGACGGTCATCACGAGCTGTCTGAACGATTCAATCTGGTGCAGGGGCGTTTCTATTCCGTGGGCGGCGATATCGCCCGGGTCGAACAGAGCATTCAGCACGGCCAGCAACGTCTGCGCCAGTTGCAGGACGACCTGCGCGAAGCCGAGCGTGCGCGCCTGGAAACCGAATCCCATCTGGGCCACGACCGCACGCTGCTGGCGACGCTTGGCGAAGAGCTGGAAATGCTCGAGCCGGAGCAGGAAATCACCCTCGCGGCCGCCGAAGAATCCGCCGCCGCGCTGGAAGACGCCGAAACCGCCATGCACGGCTGGCAGGAGCAGTGGGACGCCTTCAACCTCACGTCCGCCGAACCCCGGCGTCAGGCAGAAGTGCAGCAGTCGCGCATTCAGCAGCTGGAAACCAGCCTGGAGCGTCTGGCCGAGCGTCAGCGGCGTCTGGGTGAAGAGCGTCAATTGCTCGCGGCGGACCCTGAAGACGCAGCAATTCTCGAACTCAGCGAGGACCTCGCGGCGCGGGAAATGGCCTTTGAAGAGCTGACCGCCGAAGAAGAACAGCTGATCGAGCGCCTTGAGCAACTGCGCGTGGATCTGCAACAGGCCACCCAATCGCAACAGCAGGCCCAGGGCGATCTGCAACGCTTGAACGGCCGCCTCGCTTCGCTGGAGGCGCTGCAACAGGCGGCACTTGATCCGGGCACAGGCACCGCCGAATGGCTGCGCGATCATCAACTCAGTGAGCGTCCGCGTCTGGCCGAAGGGCTGCGGGTCGAGGCGGGCTGGGAAATGGCCGTGGAAACCGTGCTGGGCGCCGACCTGAATGCGGTGCTGGTGGATGATTTCGCCGGGCTGGATCTGGCCGGATTCAGTCAGGGCGACCTGCGCCTGGTGAGTCCCGGCGCTGATGTCACGCGCATCCCTGGCAGCCTGCTGGACAAGGTCGATACGCAGGTCGATCTGACCCACTGGCTGGGCCAGGTCAAACCCGTCGAAACCCTCGACGATGCCCTGGCGATGCGCGGCCAACTGGGCGCCGGTGAAAGCTTGATCAGCCGCGACGGCTATTGGGTCGGGCGGGATTTTCTCCGTGTGCGCCGCGCCAGCGAAGCCGAAAGCGGCGTGCTGGCGCGGGGGCAGGAATTGCAGCGCCTGGAAGCCGAGCGCGACGAACGTGAGGCGACCCTGGCCGCGCTGGATGAGCAACTGTTAACGCAGCGCGAACAGCAACGCACTCAGGAAGACAACCGTGAGCAATTGCGCCGCCGCTTGCAGGACGAAGCCCGCCAGCAGAGCGAGCTCAAGGCGCAGTTGTCCGCCGCCAAAGCCAAGGTCGAGCAGTTGACCCTGCGCCGCACGCGGCTCGACGAAGAGTTGACGGAGCTCGCCGAACAGCGGGCCATGGAGCAGGAAACCCTCGGCGAATCCCGCCTGCAGTTGCAGGACGCCCTCGACAGCATGGCGCTGGACACCGAACAGCGCGAGTTGCTGCTCGCCCAGCGCGACAGTCTGCGCGAGCGGCTGGACCGGGTGCGTCAGGAAGCCCGCCAGCATAAGGATCACGCCAACCAGCTGGCCGTACGCCTGGGATCGCTGCGCGCGCAGCATGATTCCACGCGTCAGGCCCTGGAGCGGCTGGAGATGCAGTCCGAGCGCCTGACCGAGAAGCGCGAGCAACTGAGCCTGAATCTGGAGGAGGGCGCTGCGCCGCTGGAAGAATTGCGCATGAAGCTCGAAGAGCTGCTGGAAAAGCGCATGGTCGTCGACGAAGAGATGCGCACCGCCAAGAACGCCCTGGAAGACGCTGACCGCGAACTGCGCGAAGCGGAAAAACGTCGTACCCAGGCCGAGCAGCAATCGCAGTTGCTGCGTGGGCAACTGGAACAACAGCGCCTGGAATGGCAATCGCTGACCGTGCGACGCAAGGCGCTTCAGGAGCAACTGCACGAAGACGGCTACGATCTGGATGGCGTGCTGGCGACGCTCACCCCCGAGGCGAACGAGAAGGCCGCCGAAGAAGAGCTGGAACGCATCGCCGCGCGGATTCAGCGTCTGGGCGCGATCAACCTAGCCGCCATCGACGAGTATCAACAGCAGTCCGAACGCAAACGCTATCTGGACGCCCAGGACGCCGATCTGGTCGAAGCGCTGGACACCCTGGAAAACGTGATCCGCAAAATCGACAAGGAAACCCGCAACCGTTTCAAGGAGACCTTTGATCAGATAAACGGCGGAATTCAGGCACTTTTTCCAAAAGTTTTCGGTGGTGGCAGCGCTTACTTGGAACTGACGGGCGAAGATTTACTCGATACAGGGGTGACAATCATGGCGCGCCCTCCCGGCAAGAAAAACAGCACGATCCATTTGCTGTCCGGGGGTGAGAAAGCCCTGACCGCGCTGGCGCTGGTTTTTGCCATCTTCAAACTCAACCCGGCGCCGTTCTGCATGCTCGACGAGGTCGATGCACCGCTGGACGACGCCAACGTGGGGCGCTACGCCCGGTTGGTCAAAGAGATGTCGCAGACGGTGCAGTTCATCTACATCACCCACAACAAGATCGCCATGGAAATGGCTGATCAGTTGATGGGGGTCACCATGCACGAACCGGGTTGTTCACGGCTGGTGGCGGTGGACGTAGAGGAGGCGATGGCGCTGGTGGAGTCGTAGCGGGATGCGCAGTTGATCGCGTGGCGATCATGCAGATTTGCAGGGAAAAGTGGCGCACGGACGTCCAGTACAGGAACCATCGTCGCGGCGTGACAGATGCTTGTGACCTGCCAGATGTAACAGACGGTGTAAAGTTGCCTTTGGTCGTGCTAGCTTAATGTCCACTTTTCCATTTCGCGTGGGTAAAAGGCCATTCAGAACATAGAGTTGGCTCCACGTTTTAAAGGGGTTTGCGCCCTTAATTTTCAGAATTTCATTAGAGGCACGGGACTACATGGAAATCGGTCTGCGAGAGTGGCTGATCGTCATCGGCATTATTGTCATTGCCGGTATTCTGTTTGACGGCTGGCGCCGTATGCGCGGCGGCAAGGGCAAATTGAAATTCAGGCTGGACCGCAGCTTCTCCAATGCGCCGGACGACGACGAACCGACGTCCGCCGAAGTGTTGGGCCCTGCGCGCGTCCTGGACACCCATAAAGAACCCAAACTCGACGAGCATGACCTGCCCACGATGAGCGCAGCACCCCGCGAGCGCGCCGAACGTGAACCGCGACGCGGCAAGCGCAAGGACGAGCCGCATCAGGGTGACCTGAACCTGAGCGCCGGCCCTGATCTGTTCAGTGCCCGCGACGACGATTTCCCGGACGACAAGCCGAACCAGCGCATCACCGAAGACAAGGACCTGCCACCGGTGGAAGAAGTGCTGGTGATCAGCGTGATCTCCCGTGACGAAAGCGGCTTCAAAGGTCCGGCGCTGTTGCAGAACATTCTGGAGAGCGGTCTGCGCTTTGGCGAGATGGACATCTTCCACCGTCACGAAAGCATGGCCGGCAACGGCGAAGTGCTGTTCTCGATGGCCAATGCGGTCAAGCCGGGCGTGTTCGATCTGGACGACATCGACCACTTCAGCACTCGCGCTGTGAGTTTCTTCCTGGGTCTGCCAGGGCCGCGTCATCCGAAGCAGGCGTTTGATGTCATGGTTGCCGCCGCTCGCAAGCTGGCCCACGAGTTGAACGGTGAATTGAAAGACGATCAACGCAGCGTCATGACCGCGCAGACCATCGAGCATTACCGTCAGCGCATCGTCGAGTTCGAACGCCGCGCCCTGACCCAGCGTCGCTGATTGGCTGCACGTTTATTGGACGATGCAATCCTGTAGGAGCGTGGCTTGTCCCGCGATCTGGCGCGAAGCGGCAGTAGATCTGACGGATGAGGTATTTCAGCTACACCGCGTTGGATGAGTTGCGACTGCTGCGCAGCCGATCGCGGGACAAGCCACGCTCCCACAGGTTATGCACGTACCACGATTGAGCAGCTTCGGCTGCTCTTTTGCATTTCGAGAACACACTTATGAAAGCCGCCGAAACCCGCATCCTTGAACTGCGCGCTGAGCTGGATCAGCACAATTACCGCTATCACGTCCTCGACGAGCCGAGCATTCCGGACGTCGAGTACGACCGGCTGTTCCACGAGCTGAAGGCGCTGGAGGCGGAGAACCCGCATCTGGTGACGCCTGACTCGCCGACTCAGCGGGTGGGCAGCGCGGCGCTGTCGGCGTTTACTCAGGTGCGTCACGAAGTCCCCATGCTGAGCCTGGGCAACGCCTTCGAAGAAAACGACATGCTCGAGTTCGATCGTCGGGTCAACGAAGGGCTGGACCTGCCAGCGGCTTCGAAGAAGGTGGAATACAGCTGCGAGCCGAAACTCGACGGCCTGGCGGTCAGCCTGCTGTATCAGAACGGCGCGTTGGTGCGGGGCGCTACTCGCGGCGACGGCACCACCGGCGAAGACATCAGCGTCAACGTGCGCACCGTGCGCAACATCCCGCTGAAGCTGCACGGCAAGGGCTGGCCGGAGACCCTCGAAGTGCGCGGCGAAGTGTTCATGTCCAAGGCCGGCTTTGAGCGTCTTAATGCCAGCCAGCTGGAAGTCGGCGGCAAGACCTTCGCCAACCCGCGCAACGCGGCAGCCGGCAGCCTGCGCCAGCTGGATTCGAAAATCACCGCCAACCGCCCGCTGGAATTCTGCTGCTACGGCATCGGCCAGGTGTCCCACGACATCGCCGACACCCACACCGGCAACCTCCAGCAGCTGAAAGAGTGGGGCATGCCGATCAGCCGCGAGATGAAAATCGCCCACGGCATCGAAGACTGCCTGACGTACTACCACGACATCGGCGAGAAACGTCTCACGCTCCCGTACGAAATCGACGGCGTGGTGTTCAAGGTCAACAGCGTTGCCGCCCAGCGCGAGCTGGGTTTCCGCGCCCGTGAACCACGCTGGGCCATCGCCCACAAATTCCCGGCCATGGAAGAACTCACCGAGCTGCTCGACGTGGAATTCCAGGTCGGCCGCACTGGCGCCGTCACGCCGGTGGCTCGTTTGAGACCGGTAAAAGTCGCCGGTGTCACCGTCGCCAACGCGACGCTGCACAACATGGATGAAGTGGCGCGCCTGGGCCTGATGATCGGCGACACGGTGGTCATCCGCCGCGCAGGGGACGTGATTCCCCAGGTGGTGCAGGTGGTCCAGGAGCGCCGTCCGACAGACGCCCGCGCCGTCGAGATCCCGCAAAGCTGCCCGGTGTGTGGCTCGCAGGTCGAGCGTACGCAACTGATCAAACGCAGCAAGGGCAAGGAAACCATCAGCGAAGGCGCGGTCTACCGCTGCGTCGGCCGCCTGGCCTGCGGCGCGCAGCTAAAGCAGGCGATCATCCATTACGTCTCGCGCCGGGCGATGGACATCGAGGGGCTGGGCGACAAAACCATCGAACAACTGGTGGACGAAAAGCTCATCGGTTCGCCCGCCGATCTGTACAAGCTGAAGTACGAGCAGATCATCGATCTGGAAGGTTTCGCCGACATCTCCAGCAAGAAGCTGCTCAAGGCCATCGACGACAGCAAGCAGCCGACGCTGGCGCGCTTCATCTATGCGCTGGGCATTCCGGATGTCGGCGAGGAGACAGCCAAGGTGCTGGCGCGCTCGTTGGGTTCGCTGGATCGGGTGATTGTCGCCCTGCCGGAGGTGCTGACGTATCTGCCGGACGTGGGCCTGGAAGTCGCCCATGAGATCCACAGTTTCTTCGAAGACGAGCACAACCAGACCGTGATCGGGGCGTTGCTCGGCGAATGCCAGATGGAGCTGCAGGACACGGGCGATCTGGGCGCGGAGTTCGCAGCGAGTGCGACCTTGGGCGGCATGCTGGATAAGCTGAACATTCCGTCGGTGGGACCGGGTGCGGCGCAGAAGCTGGCGGACAAGTTCGGCACCCTAGAGGCAGTCGTGAAGGCGGACTGGCTGGATATGCGGCAGACGCTGCCGGAGAAGCAGGCGCAGGCGGTGAGGGCGTTTTTCGATGTGCCGGAGCATGCGCAGCGGGCCATGGCGATCGAGCAGCAGCTGAAGGATTTCGGCATGCACTGGCAGAGCGAGAAGAAGGTGGTCGAGGGGCTGCCGCTGGCAGGGCAGACGTGGGTCTTGACCGGTTCGCTGGAGTTGATGAGTCGGGATGTGGCGAAGGAGAAGCTGGAGGGGCTGGGGGCGAAGGTGTCCGGTTCGGTCTCGGCGAAGACCCACACGGTGGTGGCCGGGCCTGGGGCGGGCTCGAAGTTGACCAAGGCCAACGAGCTGGGCTTGAAGGTGTTCGACGAAGAAGCGTTTGTGGGGTTTCTGAAGCAGCATGGCGTTGATTTAAGCTAGATCAAGATCAAAGGCGTCGGCTTAACGGCCTCGGTTTCGCCTTCGGCGAGTTACTTGATAAAGCCCCAAGTAACCAAGGGCTTGTGCTCCTGGTTGGGCCCCTCGTTCCTCGGGGTTCCCTCACTCCGGTCTCGCTCCGTGTGCCCGCGCCGAACGGACATCCATGTCCTGACGGCGCTCTCGCCGCATCCATGCGGCTCGGCCCACTGCGCGAGACCTGCGTTCAGCCTGCACCCAAGTCGCGATTGGTGGTGACTGAGCCTTTTGCATTTGAAGATCAAAAGCAGATCAACAGCTTCCCGGCTAAAGCCGGTCCTACGGTCGAGGTCTGCCGCGACTCTCGCGGAATGTACGCGCTGCTATTAGTGGGACCGGCTTTAGCCGGGAAGGGGCCGGTTCAGCCACCATCAATTTCGCAGTTCACCAGTTGATCGTACCCACGCTCCGCGTGGGCACGCATCCCCAAGACGCTTCGCGTCATCCAGGGACGCGGAGCGTCCGAGGCGGCGTTACCACGCAGAGCGTGGGAACGATCAGCGATCAGCTGAAACAAACGCGCACCCCGTGGGACCGGCTTTAGCCGGGAAGCCCTTGATCTGCTTCTGATCTGCTTCTGATCTGCTTCTGATCTGCTTCTGATCTGCTTTTTGATCTTCTTACATCGAAGTTCCAGACACCGCCAATCGCGACTTGGGTGCAGGCCGAACGCAGACGACGCGGAGTGGGCCGAGCGGCATGGATGCCGCGAGAGCGCCGCTAGGACATGGATGTCCGTTCGGCGCGAGTCCACGGAGCGTCGTCGGAGTGAGGGAACCCTGACGAAGGAAGGGCCAAACCAGGAGCAGGCACTTTTGCTTACTTTTGGTGCTTTTCAAAAGTAAGTCGCCGAAGGCGAAATGTTCCGCCGTTAGGCGGGAGTGAAGACTGCGCAAAAAACGGAACCCCCGCCACCCTTGACGATCTAGTGCTTGCAGCCCCATCAGGATATCGCCATGTTCCAGTTCTTCGAGCAACTCAGCACACGGATCGCGGCGCCGTTCGCCGGAGAGACCAAGCGCAACAGCAAGGTCTGGCAATGCCATTGCGGGCAGTCGGTGTTTTTCCGCAACAGCCAGTGCCTGGCCTGCTCGGCAGCGCTGGGCTATCTCCCGGAGCAGAGCAAGATTGCCGCACTGGAACCGGCTCCCGAGGCACAGACCTGGCGTCTCACCGACGAGCCCCAGGCCGGGCTCTACCGCCGTTGCGCCAACCTCGACACAGCGGCGGCGTGCAATTGGGTATTCCCGGCGCTCAACGCCGGAGAATTCTGCGTCGCCTGTAGCCTCAACAAGACCATCCCCGACCTGTCTGTGCCGGAAAACCCCGAGCGCTGGGGCAAGATCGAGACCGCCAAGCGCCGGCTCGTTGCGCAGTTGATCACCCTCGGCCTTCAGGTCATCCCCAAAAGCGTTGATGAAGAGCGCGGGCTCGCCTTCGAATTCCTGGGCGTCGACCTGGAAGGCAACCTGCCAACCACCGGCCATGCCAATGGCCTCATCACCCTCAATGTCGAAGAAGCTGACGACGCGATTCGTGAGAAGGTTCGCGTGCAGATGCACGAACCCTATCGCACGCTGCTCGGGCATTTCCGTCATGAAGTGGGGCATTACTACTGGGACCGCCTGATCGCCGACACCTACTGGCAGGACGGTTTCCGTAACCTGTTCGGCGACGACCGCGCCAGCTACGCCGACGCCCTGGATCATCACTACCAGAACGGCGCGCCGGCCGACTGGCAGCAGAGTTTCGTCAGCGCCTACGCGACCATGCATCCGTGGGAAGACTGGGCCGAAACCTGGGCGCATTACCTGCACATGATGGACGCCGTCGACACCGCGCTGAGCCTGGGCATGAGCGCCCGGGACATGGACCTCGACTACCAGCCGTTCCCCCTGGAAACCCTCTACGACCCTCAGCATCCGGGCGGTCCGGCGTTCCTCTCGTTCGTCAATGCGTGGATCGAACTGGCCGGCATGCTTAACGAGCTGTCCCGCGCCATGGGCCAGGCGGATTTCTATCCGTTTGTGCTGCCCCCGGCGGTCATCACCAAGCTGCACTTCATCCATCTGGTCATACAAGGCGCGGGCGGCAAGGCTGATGAAGTGCTGCAGGTGCAGTGATTCACTCATGTGATTGAATGCTGAAAAGCCATTGGTACGAAGCGGTGAACGGATGTCGCCGCTTGTCCGCGACGCCTGCACCGCGGAGAAAGCAGTGCTATTTTTCCTGTACATATCGTTTTGACACTACCGGCAAAGCGATTGGCGAAGCGGTCTAAAAGGGATTTCAGTCATGGCCACTGGTGCTCCACTTCCCAAAAACGAGCGTTCCCGGCTGTCGCGCATCACCCACATGGGGCTTATCGATGCGACGGCGGACGATGTGCTCGACCATGTCATTACGATGGTGACCCATTACTTTGAGGTCCCCATCGCCCTCGTTTCCATCGTCAGCGAGCATCGCCAGTGGTTTCGCGCACGGGCAGGCATGGAAGAGCGGGAGACGCCCCGCGAGGTTGCCTTCTGCGCCTACACCATCCTCAGCAACAAAATGTTTCAGGTCCCTGACGCGATGCTTGACCCGCGCTTCAGCGATAACCCGCTGGTGACCGGTGAGCCGCACATTCGCTTCTATGCAGGGGTGCCACTGGTGACCGCCGATGGCCTGGCCCTGGGTACGCTGTGCATCATCGACAACAAATCCCGGACGCCGCTGGATGCGCGTGATCGGCTCATGCTGGATATGTACGGCCAGTTGGTGATGCAACGACTCAACAACCTGCGCAGTGCCAGCTTTGTCGATCAGCCCACTGGACTGTTTAATCGCCTGCGCCTGGAAGAAGACCTTACGGCGCTGGCCGATCGGCGCAAATATGCGCTGATCGCGCTGGACATGGTGGCGCCGGCGTTTCTCGACAGCATCGTCAAAGCGCTGGGTTACAGCTTCGCCCAGGAGCTGGTGCGCTGCATGATCGAGAACTGCCGCAGCCAGTTGCCGGCCAACACCGCGCTGTACAAGGTCAGTCCAACGCGTATCGCGCTGATCACCCGCAACGCCCGCCCGGAGGAGGCCGAGCTGCTGTTTCGGCAGTTGCTGGAGCATTTCCGGCGGCCGCTGATCTGCCGCAACATCCCCATTCAGATGGACGTCGGCATCGGCGTGCTGCCGTTGGGCCTGGACCGATGCCAAGAGCGCGACTGGATTCGGCTGGTGGTCAGCGCGGCGGACGAGGCCCGCGGCAAGTCGACAGGTTGGCGCTGGTACGAGCCGCACCTGGACTTCGCCCAGCAACGGGCTTTTCTGCTGCTGGCTTCGCTGGCCGAAGCCGTGCGCAGCCCGGATCAGCTGTCGCTGGTCTACCAGCCGAGACTGGAAGTGGCGACCGGTCGCATCGTGACCGTCGAAGCGCTGCTGCGGTGGCAGCATCCGGTGCTGGGAGCGATCAGTCCTGCGGAATTCATTCCGCTGGCGGAAAAGACCGCGTTGATTCGCTCGCTCAGCCTCTGGGTGTTGAAAAAGGCTGTTGCCCAGGCAGCCATCTGGCAGGCGCAGGGCTATGCCTTCAAAGTGGCGATGAACGTGTCGGCAATCGATCTCGCCAACTCATCGTTCAGCGACGCGCTGTTCGAGCAACTGACGGTCAGCGGTCTCGACCCGAGTGGCTTCGAGCTTGAATTCACCGAAAGCGCCTTGTGCGACAACCCTGAAGTGACCCGGTTGCAGTTGGAGCGCTTGCGCGGATTGAACATCGACATCGCCATTGATGACTTCGGCACCGGTTACAGCAACTGGACCTACCTGCGGCAATTGCCGGCCACCTCGGTCAAGCTCGACAAGTCACTGGTGGAAAACATCGACAGCAACGACAAGGATCGCGACCTGGTGGAAGCCATCGTCGTTCTGGCCAAGCGCCTTGGCTACCGCGTCGTCGCGGAAGGCGCCGAAACCGAAGGCGTCTACGAAATCCTCTGCGAGCTGGGTTGCCACGAAGTGCAAGGCTTCCTCGTAGCGCGGCCCATGAACGTCAGCGCTCTGGAACACTGGATGAGCGTCGATCGCAGCAGCAGGATCCGGCAGTTGCAATCACTGGCGCAGTGAGCGTTACAGTGTGAGACGCATCAACCGCTCAAAGCCGGGCTGATCCGCATCGCGTTCGGGCAACGCCTGCCAACCCAGCGCCAGGTACAACTGGCGCGCCGGGTGATTACCAGCCTCTACCGCCAGCATCAACTGGGCAGTGTCTGGCCATAAATCCCGCGCCACCGCCGGCAGCGCGCGCAGGCACTGCTTGCCCAACCCCTGACCCTGAAACCGACGATCGATCATCAGCGCGTGCAGCGTGGTCGTCACGTGCTCGCGTTCGCGTGCCCAATCCGGCAGCAGCGAGCCGCGCTTGAGCACAAAAAAGCCCCGCGGGATGTCGTCCATCAGCAACACAAAGCCCTGCCTGTCGGCAACGGGACGTGCGGTCAGCGTGTGCAGACCGCCATGAATGTCGCCCACGTGGCGGATCTGCTCCGGGAGCAGCTCGATCTCCAGCAGTTGGCGCTGTTGGGTGGGGGAGAGGGATTCATGGCGGGTGAGCGCGAAATGCATTGGTGATTCCTGTGTCTTGCGCCCTGGCGGGGGCCGGGCAGGGGCCAGACGCTTGCTTGCGGGAGGTGAAAATCCAGGCGCCATTGTGCCGCATTTGGCTACTCAGCCGCTGCATCGCGCAGGCGGCGAGGGGCTGACGACGCTCAAAATCTTAATCTGAAACAAGAGGTTGTAACTTCGCGCGAGACCGGTACAATGGCGCGGCTCGCCACTGGCGAGCGTCGTTATGGTGACCCCATCGGTCCCCCCGCAACGATTACCCGTGAACCTGGTCAGAGCCGGAAGGCAGCAGCCACAGCGGGAACATTGTGTGCCGGGGTGTGGCTGGTGGGGTTGCCTCCATAACGAACCCTCGTCGCCATGACGAGTATTGATCATCCGCACTCCTGGCGGTCTCGATCACTTCAACTCTCTCAAATTTCTCATCCCTGTCTTGTTGGCAACTGGCTGCGTGTCTTAACGTTGTTATTTTCTCATCGCGTGGCTCGTCGGAACCCGAGCTTGAGCGAATGATCCTTAAGCAACGCTGAACCATAGAGTTAAGCCACGTGCGGTTCATCGCCTTATACGCAGCTTAGAATGGGGCACTCGCTGATACGTATCCGACGCCCAGTCAAGGCGACTGGCCGGGCATCCATCGCACGCCACCCCTCGGCTCAGGAATAACAACAATGACAACCGACACCCCATCACCCCTCCACCCAACAGCCCCCATCCAACTCGTACTTTTCGACCTGCTCACCGCCTTGCTGGACTCCTGGACCCTGTGGAATTCAGTCGCCGGATCCGAAGAGTTGGGCCGCACCTGGCGCATGGCCTACCTGAAGGCGACCTATGGCTGCGGGCGCTATCGCCCTTACGACACGCTGGTCGAGGAGGCGGCTCTGGAAGTCGGCCTTGGCAAGCATGCAGCCGCAGAACTCGATCGGCGCTTCGGGGAGTTGCAGCCCTGGCCGGAAGCCAAGGCGGTCCTCGAATCCCTGAAGCCTCATTACAAGCTCGGTATCGTCACCAACTGTTCGGAGCGCCTGGGCCAACTCGCGGCGGACGTGTTGGGTATCCCGTTCGATGTGGTCGTTACATCGGAGAAAGCCGGTTTTTATAAGCCGGACCCCGCGCCTTATCGTCTGGCGCTGGACACTTTGAGTGTCGATGCCAGCCATGCCGTGTTTGTCGCGGGTTCGGCCTACGATCTGTTCGGCACGGCGAAGGTGGGGCTGCCGACGATCTGGCATAACCGCCTCGGGCTGCCAGCGCCCGAAGGCGCGCCGGCGCCTCTGATCATGCGGCCTACGCTGGAAACCCTGGCGGCGGATCTGGCGGAAATGACGGCAACGAAGTCAGCCAATCGCCCTGGCAGATTCAAATAAATCTGCCCTCCATTTGGACCAATACGATAGTCTTCGCACCATTGTTGATACGGACACCTGACTGGAACGCGATTGATGGCCCCTGATGACTATCTGGTAATGAGCAGCGCGGAGTGGGCGGGGCTGCGCGCCAGTACGCCATTGACGTTGTCCGAAGAAGACCTCGCCGCATTGCGTGGCGTGAACGAGGACATCTCGCTGGAGGATGTCGCCAATATCTACCTGCCGTTGTCGCGCCTGATCAATCTGCACGTCAGCGCCGCGCGCAATCTCGACAGCATCAAGGACACCTTTCTCGGGCGCCCCGCAAAACGCCAGACCTACGTGGTCGCGGTGGCAGGCAGCGTTGCGGTCGGCAAGAGCACTTTTGCCCGAGTGCTGCAGGCGCTGATGGCGCGCTGGCCGGATCATCCCCGGGTCGACCTGATCACCACCGACGGCTTTCTGCACCCCAACGCACGGCTCGTCGCCGACGGCATCATGCACCGCAAGGGCTTTCCGGAAAGCTACGATCGCAAGCGCATGGTCAAGTTTCTCTCTGACCTCAAGGCCGGCACGCCGGAAATCACCGCCCCGGTCTATTCCCACATTAGCTACGACATCGTCCCTGACCAGTTCTTCAAGGTCAGCCAGCCCGACATCCTGATTTTCGAAGGGCTGAACGTGTTGCAGACCGAGGGCAATGACGGGCAGAAACCGGGCAGCATCGTTTCGGATTTCTTCGATTTTTCAATTTATCTGGACGCCGAAGAGGGCGACATTGAGCGCTGGTACGTCGAGCGTTTTCTGATGCTGCAACGCACCGCGTTTCGCGCGCGAGGCGCCTATTTTCGTGAACTGGCCGACCTGCCGCCGGAGAAATCCCCGGACGCGGCGCGCAAGATCTGGCACGACATCAACCGGCCCAATCTGCTGGAAAACATCCTCCCGACCCGCGAGCGCGCCAGCCTTGTGGTGCGTAAGGCGTCGGATCATTCGGTGAAGGAATTGTGGCTACGCTGATGGGTAAATCGATCGCGGGCGCGTCGGCGTTATTCGCGCTGTGCGTCAGCGCTGGCGCTCTGGCGGACGGCAACAAGTTGCTGCTCGAATGCCAGGACGGCATCAACAGCATGAGCGGCGGCGTGGCGCAGAATGGCGTGGGTGTCGGGCATTGCGTCGGGGTGCTGCAAGCGACGATGGACACTCTGGATCTGTTCCACGAAGCGGGCGGACTGCCACGGCTGGTGTGCGTGCCCGAAGGCGGCATTCCGATGATTCAGTCGATGCGCATCATTGTGCAGTCCCTGCAAGCGCATCCCGAGAGCTTGCATCTGAATGAATCCGTGTTGGTGGTCGCGGCGTTGAAAAACGCGTTTCCCTGCCAGTAACCCTCACGTTTTACGCTAGCCTGTTGGTTGATCCAGCACTGATTATCCGGGTCGCCCCCTGCCGCCGCGCTGGCGACGGACTTCAGCAAGGATGTCGATGATGCGTGTCAATGCGCTGATGGTGCTGTTATTTACGGACCTGGTGGCCGCTACTTACCGCTTCGTTATCTACCTCTTCGCTCAACTGGTGCCGGACATGCGCCCCAGCTTGGGTTTCGACATTGCCTACGTGGGCCAGTCAACACGTCACGAGTCCGCAGGAGCCGGCTTGCTGGCGAAAGCAATCTGTCTGGTGATACCTGCGTGTCTGAACCACCGCAATCGCGGGCAAGCGCGCTCCTACAGGTTCCAGGCCCGACGCCACTTGCGTGCTTGACGTAAATCCACCGTAGGAGCCGGCTTGCTGGCGAAAGCAATCTGTCTGGTGATACGGGCGTGTCTGAACCACCGCAATCGCGGGCAAGCGCGCTCCTACAGGTTCCAGGCCCGACGACACTTGCGTGTTCGACGTAAATCCACCGCAGGAGCCGGCTTGCTGGCGAAAGCAGGCTGTCTGGCGATACCTGCGTATCTGATCCACCGCATTCGCGGGCAAGCGCGCTCCTACTGGGTGTTGTGTACCGTCATTGACGGTGTGCCAACGGCGGATTCGCCCCGCGCTACCCCGGAAACTGCAGCGCATTGCTCAGATCGCCCATCGGTGCCTGACCCCGGGCGGCCATGGCGTTGTCGCGCTCGGTCAATCCTTCCAGTTTTTCCAATCCATGCACTCGCGTAATCAGACGCAGGATCGAGGCGGTGTCGTACACCGTGTGGTCGACTGTGCCTTTGCGCGCGAAGGGTGAGATGACGATTGCCGGCACCCGCGTCCCCGGTCCCCAGCGGTCGCCCTTCGGCGGCGCAACGTGGTCCCACCAGCCGCCGTTCTCATCGACCGTGATGACGATCACCATGTTCTTCCACTGCGGGCTGTTGCGCAGCACCTTGATCGTGCGATCGATGTGTCGGTCGCCGGCCGCCACGTCGGCGTAACCGGCGTGCATGTTGAGGTTGCCCTGGGGTTTGTAGAAGGTCACGGCAGGCAGCTTGCCGGCTTCGGCGTCGGCCAGGAATTTATTGGTGGAAGACTCGTCGCCCAGGCCGCCGTCGCGCAGGCGCTTCTTGCGCTCTGCCGGATTGTCGGGGCCCTGCTGCTTGAAGTAGTTGAACGGCTGATGGTGGTACTGGAAGTTCGGGATCTTCGGGATACCGGTCGAGTCCTTGTACTCGTCCAGCGTCACCTGCCAGGCGCCGGCGTACCACGCCCAGTCGACGTTCTTCTTCGACAGCTTGTCGCCGATGTGGTCATGGGTCTGCGGTACCAGCACGTTGGCCAACCCCGGCTGCGAATAGTCCGGTTTTTCCTTGTCGCGCAGCCACGTCGGCCAGTAGGGCGGGGCCATGGTGTTGACGCCGTAGCCGTCCGGCGTCAATGCGCTCGGGCCAAATTGCGGCGGGCCGGTCATGGCGCTGGCCGGTGATTTCTCAAGGGGTTTGAGCCGATAGTCCAGAGGATCGCTGCTTTCCAGCACGGCGATCTGCGACTTGGCCGGGGAGTTCGTGGCGTCCGGGTAGAAGGGCGCCCGGGCCGAGATCAGGTACTGGTGATTGAGGAAAGAGCCACCGAAAGCGCCCTGGAAGAAGTTGTCACAGAGCACGAACTCTTTGGCGACGTCCCACAAACGCAGGGAATATTGCGTCTGGGCGTAGTAGCCCATGGTCAGGCCGCCGGAGTCCGCCCACGCCACGAACGCATCGTTCTTGCCGCCGTTGATCTGCATCTGGTTTTGGTAGAACACGTGCCACAGGTCGCGGGTGACGACGCTGAGTGGCAGGTCCTCGCCGCTCGGGCCTTTGAGGGGGAAGGGCGCGTTGGGCAGGTTTTCCTGGTACTGCACGCCCGTCGCGTAGGTCACGCCGTCAACGCTTTGCGGGCCGATCTGGCAGACGCCACCCCAGCACTGCGGCAGGGTGTCGAGGACCTTGCCGTCACGGTCGCGCTGGCGGTACTGGTCGGCTTTCACGGCGGAAAGCGGGTGCTCGACGCCGGGAAAGTTGGCGAACAGGTTATTGAAGCTGCGGTTTTCGCCGTAGATGACCACGATGGTTTTGACGTTGTCCTGCAGCGCTTTGTCCAGCGCCGGGCCGGTCAGCAGGGTGTCCGCTGCCGCCTTGCCTGCGACGCCCGCTTCGGCAGCGCCCACCACGCCGCTGAGGGTCGCGCCTGCGCCCAGCACCGCAACGCCACCGAGGAAGCGTCGGCGGCTGCCATCTACTGGCGCGTGGGGGGCTGAAGCCTGTGCTGGATCTTCCGGTTTCTTGCTCATGGCGGGCGCTCGCAGGTCGAGTTGTTACAACATGTGTCGCCGGAGCCTAGCGAGGGAATATGACGGGATTGCTACAGTGAGATCCACGCCTTCAGTGGGACTGGCTTTAGCCGGGAAGAGGGCAGTGGGAACGCCATCAGTCTTGCGGTGCGTCACATGACGCCTTCCCGGCTAAAGCCGGTCCTACAATGCGCGCGATCTAGTTAGTGGGACCAGCTTTAGCCGGGAAGAGGGCAGTGGGAACGCCATCAGTCTTGCGGTGTGTCACATGACGCCTTCCCGGCTAAAGCCCGCCCCACAACAGGAAAACGGCACAGGCTCAATACGGATCCGCCGCATTCCCCGAATGCACCTGATAGTGCTGGACAATCCGTTCGATCTCCCCGGACATCTTCATCCTCAGCAGCGTGCGCATGATGCGTTGCGCCGGCACGCTCGGGTCGTTGCGGGCGACGCAGCCCACCGGCTGTTCATCGATGACCCAGACGGCTCTGAGCTTCTCGTCGGTTGTCTGCTCGCGGTTGTACCAGTCCAGCGACCACTGCGTGTCCACGGCGTAACGGTAGCGGTGGGCGGACAGCTTGGGCAGCACCTGCTCCTGCAACCTCGCGTCTTCGCGGATCAGATCCCGCGTAGCGAACAGCGGGTCCAGCACGGGATAGGCATAGCCCAGCACCGTGCCGATGCGATCGCCGAGAATCGCGCTCAACTGAAAGGGCGCGGTGTCGTAGGCACTGCCGACGAGCACGTTGCGCTGGGTCAGCAGCGGCAGGCTCCAGGTGTAGTCGCCTGACATATCCGGCAACCAGGACTGCGCGGCGTAGCAGCGCACATCGACTTCACCGCGCTCAGTCGCCGCCTGTATGCGCATCCGTGGATAAACGCGGTACTGAGCGGTCTGGCCGATCTGTCGGGCCAGGCTTTCCATGATGTCGAAAAGAATGCCGGCCTCGGGCCCGTTGCTGCCCACCTGCATCAGCGGCATCGACCAACTGTCGGCTACGGCAAAGCGCAACGGCGTACCGTCAGCGAGCGCCGACGCGCTCCATAACCCCAGGGCACTGGAAAGTCCCAAGCCACTCACCCACACTCGCATCCGGATCCCTCGAAGTAACAGTGCGACGCTTCCTGCCTGCTGTGTCTTCGGAATCCAGGTGTGGGACCTTGTGAGGGAACCGTCTCGCGGAGCCGTCTTGCGGAGCCAGGCCAGCCATAATAAAGCGATAAGCGTCGGACACCAGATGCAATTTTGCCCCTGCTCCGCTAGCATTGGCGGTCTTCCGCAACCCAGTCGCGATGGTTTTCAATGAGTTATCAGGTTCTTGCACGTAAATGGCGTCCGCGCTCGTTCCGCGAAATGGTCGGCCAGACCCATGTGCTCAAGGCCTTGATCAACGCGCTGGACAGCCAGCGCCTGCACCACGCCTATTTATTCACTGGCACCCGCGGGGTCGGCAAGACCACCATCGCACGGATCATCGCCAAGTGCCTGAACTGTGAAACCGGCATCACGTCAACGCCCTGCGGCGAATGCTCGGTGTGCCGCGAGATCGACGAGGGCCGCTTTGTCGACCTGATCGAGATCGACGCCGCCAGCCGCACCAAGGTCGAAGACACCCGCGAGCTGCTCGACAACGTGCAATACGCGCCCAGCCGCGGCCGCTTCAAGGTCTACCTGATCGACGAAGTGCACATGCTCTCCAGCCACTCGTTCAACGCCTTGCTCAAGACGCTGGAAGAGCCGCCGCCCTACGTCAAGTTCATCCTCGCCACCACCGACCCGCAGAAGTTGCCGGCGACCATTCTGTCGCGCTGCCTGCAGTTCTCCCTGAAAAACATGACGCCTGAGCGTGTAGTTGAACACTTGACCCACGTCCTTGGCGTCGAAAACGTTCCGTTCGAAGACGACGCGCTGTGGCTGCTGGGTCGCGCGGCCGATGGCTCGATGCGTGACGCCATGAGCCTCACCGATCAGGCGATTGCCTTCGGCGAAGGCAAGGTGCTGGCGTCCGATGTGCGCGCCATGCTCGGTACGCTGGATCACGGCCAGGTGTTCGACGTGCTGGCCGCGTTGATCGAGGGCGATGCCCGTTCGTTGCTTGAGGCCGTGCGTCATCTGGCCGAGCAGGGGCCTGACTGGAGCGGCGTGCTGTCGGAGATCCTCAACGTGCTGCACCGGGTCGCCATCGCCCAGGCGCTGCCTGAAGGTGTCGATAACGGCCACGGCGATCGTGATCGCGTGCTGGCGCTGGCCCAGGCGTTACCCGCCGAAGACGTGCAGTTCTATTACCAGATGGGCCTGATCGGTCGCCGCGATCTGCCGCTGGCGCCGGACCCCCGTGGCGGTTTCGAGATGGTGCTGCTGCGCATGCTGGCGTTCCGGCCCGCAGACGCCGACAACGCGCCGACGCAGCCGTTAAAGTCAGTGGGGATCAACCCGGCCACGGTTGATTCCCAAACAGCGGTGGCGAGTTCAGCATCCGCAGCATCCCGACCACAGACCGCCCCGGCTCCTGTCATCGACACGCCGGCGCCTGTCGCAGTGCCCGAGCCTGCGGCGGCAAAAACTGAAGAAGACATCGATCTGCCGTGGAACGCGCCAAAAGTCGTGGCGCCAGCGACTGCCGCCGAGCCCGAGACCGAATCAGAGCCTGAAGCCGAGGACGAGCCGTCCCCACAGTCCGCGTCCGTCGCCGAGGTTCCTGAGGCCGTCCTCGACACCGTGGCCGAGCAGCCTGATCTGACGCCAATGCCGGCGCCAGTCCCCGCGAGCCCTGTTCCTGAAGCGCCCGAAGTCGAGTCGTCAGAGCAACGGCAAGCCGCCGCCGATGCGGTGACCCCGCAGATGATCGAGCATGTGCCCGACGCAACGCCTTATGTGCCGGCGCCCATGGAGCGCGACGATGAGCCGCCGCCCGATGACGACTACAACGAGCCGGACATCGACATCGATCCGGCCTCGTTCGCCTATCTCGATGACCTGGCCCACGAAGCCGTCGAAGCGGTGGAGAAGAAACCCGAGCTGCTGCCGGCCGCCAAGCCTGCCACCGGGCTGGCGGCGGACTGGCTTGAGCTGTTCCCGAAACTGCCGATCTCCGGGATGACCGGCAGCATCGCCGCCAACTGCACGCTGATTTCGGTGGAAGGCGACAACTGGCTGCTGCACCTTGATCCGGCCCACAGCGCGCTGTTCAACTCGACCCAGCAGCGCCGCTTGAATGACGCGCTGAACCAATACCATGAACGCACCCTCAACCTGAGTATCGAACTGATCAAGCCCGAGCAGGAAACCCCGGCTCAGGCAGCGGCGCGTCGGCGTGCCGATCGGCAGAAGCAGGCCGAGGCGGCAATCCACGGCGATCCGTTCATCCAGCAGATGATGCAGCAGTTCGGTGCCTCGATTCGCGATGACACCATTGTTCCGGTGGATGCGCCGACGCAGGCTTAAGTACACGCCCGATGATTCCCGGGGGCGCTAAGCTGACAGGGCGCCCTTATTGTTCAACGACTTTCTAACCAATGACTTCCGAGGAGTAACTCCCATGATGAAAGGTGGCATGGCAGGCCTGATGAAGCAGGCTCAGCAAATGCAGGAAAAAATGGCCAAGATGCAAGAAGAGCTGGCCAACGCCGAAGTGACGGGCCAATCCGGCGCCGGTCTGGTCAGCGTGGTCATGACCGGGCGTCACGACGTCAAGCGCGTCAGCCTGGACGACAGCCTGATGCAGGAAGAGAAGGACATTCTCGAAGACTTGATCGCCGCGGCCGTCAACGACGCTGTGCGCAAGATCGAAGCGGCCAGCCAGGAAAAGACTGCCAGCATGACCGCTGGCATGCAGTTGCCGCCGGGCATGAAAATGCCGTTCTGATCGGACGGCTTTTGCGACACCCGAATGCCAGGCCCTCGTGCCTGGCATTTTTGTTTGGAGATGGCGCCAAGTCCGCCCCGGATTACCTGCGTCATATGGAACCCCACATCCGACCGAACCCGTCCGGCTGCCGAAGGTCTGCTTTGAATACCCCCGCAACCTTTCAACATGGAGCCCATTCCGATGACCCAAGAATTGATCCTCAACCAGCGTGTCGTCCTGGCGTCCCGTCCCCAGGGCGCACCGACCCCGGAAAACTTCCGACTCGAGCGCGAGGCGCTGCCTGAGCTGCAAGACGGCCAAGTGCAATTGCGCACGCTCTATCTGTCCCTTGACCCGTACATGCGCGGTCGCATGAGCGACGCGCCGTCCTACGCGGCACCGGTGCAAATCGACGCAGTGATGGAAGGCGGCGCGGTCAGCGTGGTCGAGCAGTCGCGCAACCCGAAGTTCAAGGAAGGCGATCTGGTGGTCGGTCAGACCGGCTGGCAGACCCACAGCATTTCTGATGGCAGCAATCTGTTGATGGCGCCGAAGGACCTGCCGAGCCCGTCAATGGCGGTCGGTGTGCTCGGTATGCCGGGGATCACCGGTTACATGGGGTTGATGGACATCGGCAATCCCAAGGCCGGCGAGACGCTGGTCGTCGCGGCAGCTTCCGGGGCGGTCGGCTCAGTGGTAGGTCAGGTGGCGAAGCTCAACGGCCTGCGCGTGGTAGGCGTTGCCG
The DNA here is from genome assembly GCF_055284355.1 of Pseudomonas sp. HP_01. Taxonomy (NCBI): domain Bacteria; kingdom Pseudomonadati; phylum Pseudomonadota; class Gammaproteobacteria; order Pseudomonadales; family Pseudomonadaceae; genus Pseudomonas; species Pseudomonas sp. HP_01. Next base: position 43,767 of record NZ_JBTOPV010000017.1, read on the forward strand.
GTGGCGAAGACAAATGCCGCTATGTGGTCGACGAGCTCGGTTTTGACGCCTGCATCGATCACCGCAGTGATGACTTCGCCGAGCAGTTGAAAGCGGCCGTTCCGAACGGTATCGACATCTATTTCGAGCTGGTCGGCGGCAAGGTGCTGGAAGCGGTCATACCGCTGCTCAATGAGCGTGCGCGAGTGCCGTTGTGCGGCCTGATCGCCCATTACAACGCGCAGAGCGAGCCAGAAGGGCAGAATAAGCTCCCGCTGTTGATGCGTACGCTGCTGACCAAGCGCGCGAAGATTCAGGGCTTCATCGTCTACGAAGAGTATTACCACCGCCTGGACGAATTCATGCAGGCCATGATTCCGCTGGTGAAGGACGGCAAGGTGAAATTCCGCGAAGACGTCGTGGAAGGCCTGGAGAACGCGCCGGACGCGTTCATTGGCCTGCTCGACGGCAAGAACTTCGGCAAGCTGGTGGTCAAGGTCTCATGACCCTGATTTGACGGTAATCGGAGGCGCGGGTATAAACCGCGTCTCGTGTTTTTGTCGGACGTTTCTCCAATGAGCTTCAGCCCCCTGATTCGCCAGTTGATCGACTCCCTGCGCATCCTGCCTGGCGTCGGTCAGAAAACCGCCCAGCGCATGGCGTTGCAGCTGCTGGAGCGCGATCGCAGCGGTGGCTCGCGTCTTTCCCAGGCGCTAAGTCAGGCGATGGAAGGCGTCGGTCATTGCAAACAATGCCGCACCCTCACCGAGGAAGAACTCTGCCCGCAATGCTCGGACGTCCGTCGCGACGACACGCTGCTGTGCGTGGTTGAGGGCCCGATGGATGTGTATGCGGTGGAGCAGACCGGTTACCGAGGGCGCTACTTCGTGCTCAAGGGCCATTTGTCGCCGCTGGACGGTCTGGGGCCTGAGGCCATTGGCATCCCGCAGCTGGTCGCTAGGATCGAAGAGCAGGGCTCGTTCACCGAAGTCATCCTCGCCACCAACCCGACGGTTGAAGGCGAAGCGACGGCGCACTACATCGCTCAGCTTCTTACCAATAAAGGTCTGGTCACCTCGCGCATTGCCCACGGCGTGCCGCTGGGTGGCGAGCTGGAGCTGGTCGACGGCGGCACCCTGGCGCACTCGTTCGCAGGGCGCAAGCCGATTCAGTTGTAGGCAAAATCCCGCTCTTCAAGACACTGTGTATCTATCGGAATGAGCTCGGATGTAGGACCGGCTTTAGCCGGGAAGGGGGCAGGTGGCACACTTCAAATCCAGGGTGTGCACACCGGCCTATTCCCGGCTGAAGCCGGTCCTACTGACTTCCCGCGCACTGAGTGGGACCGGCTTTAGCCGGGAATGCGCCGGGGCAGACGCCCGACGTTTCAATCCCTGCACAAGGTGACGCGGAGCATCACGGGATGCATACCCACGCAGAGCGTGGGCACGATCAAGAGGATCGATGGCCGTAGGCGGCAGCGGCTTTACTTATCCGTCAATGCAAACTCGGTCAGGCAGAACGTCGGGATTTGCATGTCGCGCAGGCGTTGTGAGCCGCCCAGTTCAGGCAGGTCGATGATCGCAGCGGCTTCGTGAACCTTGGCGCCCATGCGGCGGATCAGGTTGGCGGCGGCAACCAGCGTGCCGCCGGTGGCGATCAGGTCATCGAACATCACCACCGAATCCCCGTCGCACAGGCTGTCGGCGTGAACTTCCAGCAGCGCTTCGCCGTATTCGGTCTGATAGGCCTCGGCCAGCACGTCGGCCGGCAATTTCCCTTGCTTGCGAAACAGCACCAGCGGCTTGTTCAGTTCGTAGGCGACGATCGAGCCGATCAGAAAACCGCGCGCGTCCATGGCGCCGACGTGGGTGAACTCGGCGTCGATGTAACGCTGGATGAAGCTGTCGATGACCAGGCGCAGGGCCTTGGGTGACTGGAACAGCGGGGTGATGTCACGAAAAATCACACCGGGTTTTGGAAAGTCCACCACAGGGCGGATGAGGGATTTGATGCTGACTTCGTCGAAAATCATAAGGATCTCGGGCAGGACATGACTCAAAAGACGCCAGTCTAAGCCCGCCCGGACCATCATGCATCAGCTTTCCAGCGATCCCCCGGCCAGCGCGCAGAGCTGAATCGGGTCGAGGATGTGGATTTCCTTGCCCTCGGCGGCGATCAACTCGTTCTGCTGAAAGCGCGTGAACACCCGGGACACGGTTTCCACCGCCAGGCCCAGGTAGTTGCCGATCTCGTTGCGCGACATGCTCAGGCGGAACTGGTTGGCGGAGAAACCCCGGGCGCGGAAGCGGGCGGAGAGGTTGACCAGAAAGGTGGCGATGCGCTCGTCGGCGTTCTTTTTTGAGAGCAGCAGCATCATCTGTTGGTCATCGCGGATTTCCCGGCTCATCACCCGCATTAACTGGCGACGCAATTGCGGCAGTTGCACCGACAATTCGTCCAGCCGGTCGAAGGGGATTTCGCACACTGACGTAGTCTCCAGGGCCTGCGCCGTGACGGGATACGCCTCGGCGTCCATCCCGGACAGCCCGACCAGTTCGCTGGGCAGGTGAAAGCCGGTGAGTTGTTCTTCGCCGCTGTCGCTGAGGCTGAAGGTTTTCAGCGCGCCGGAGCGGACGGCGTAAACGGAAGCGAAGGTGTCGCCCTGGCGAAACAGTAAATCGCCTTTCTTCAAGGGGCGGCCGCGCTTGACGATTTCGTCCAGTGCATCCATGTCTTCCATGTTCAATGAAAGCGGAAGGCACAACGGGGCCAGGCTGCAATCCTTGCAGTGAGCCTGGGTGTGAGCGCGCTGTTTGACTGGCTCAGACATCGGGTTAATTCCTTGTGAAGAAACACACATAAGTCGTAAGGGTAACTCAGGGGTCAGCCGTGCGACTACCACGCGCCTTCCTTGGCCCGAAATCATTCCTCCGCATCGAGCTGAAACTTCCTATATCACCTGGGCCTATATGACCCGGGCCTATATCACCTGGGAATAGCGCTGACGGTTCTGCGCGCCCAGATAGGCGTCGAACACCATGCAGATCGAGCGCACCAGCAGACGTCCCGCCGGGGTGACGGTGATGCCTGTCGGGTCGATATGAATCAGCCCGTCCGTGGCCATGGTCAGCAATTGCGGCCACTGCTCGCTGAAATATTCGCGGAAGTGGATGGAAAATTCGTTCTCGATCGGGGCGAAATCCAGGCGGAGGTGGCAGATCAGTTGGCTGATGATGGTGCGCCGTAGCTGATCGTCCTCGTCGCAACGCAGACCACGTTTGGTTGCCAGCTGGTCGCTGGCCAGCAGGGTCTGGTACTCGGTCAGATCGCTGGTGTTCTGCGCATAGAGCTCGCCGATCTGGCTGATGGCCGAGACGCCAAGACCGATCAGATCGCAATGCCCATGGGTGGTGTAGCCCTGAAAATTGCGCTGCAGCGTGCCTTCTTCCTGGGCGATGGCGAGGTCGTCATCGGGCAGGGCAAAGTGGTCCATGCCGATGTAGCGATAGCCCGCGCCGGTCAGTTGCTCGATGGTGCGCTGGAGCATGTCCAGCTTCTGTTCCGGGCTGGGCAACTGCGCCGTGTCGATCCGCCGCTGAGGTGGGAAACGCTCGGGCAGGTGGGCGTAGTTGAACACCGAAAGCCGGTCGGGCTGCAGGGCGATTACGTGCTCGACCGTGCGGGCGAAACCCTCTGGCGTCTGCAGCGGCAGGCCATAGATGAGGTCGATGTTCACCGAGCGAAATTGCAGGGTGCGTGCGGCTTCGACGATGGCGCGGGTTTCTTCCAGGCTCTGCAGGCGGTTGATCGCCCGCTGCACCAGCGGATCAAGGTCCTGCACGCCGAGGCTGACGCGGTTGAAGCCCAGCTCGCGCAACAGGCCCATGGTCGACCAGTCCGCCTCGCGCGGATCAATCTCGATGCCGTAGTCGCCGGAGTGGTCATCCAGCAGGGTGAAGTGCTGGCGCAAATGAGCCATCAGCTGGCGCAGTTCAACGTGACTGAGAAAGGTCGGTGTGCCGCCGCCGAAGTGCAATTGCTCGACCACCTGACGATCATCGACGTGGGCGGCGATCAGGCTGATCTCGCGTTCGAGGCGCTGCAGATAGGCCCGGGCGCGACTGCGGTCCTTGGTGATGACTTTGTTGCAGGCGCAGTAGTAGCAAATGTTGGCGCAGAACGGGATGTGCACGTAAAGCGATAACGGCCGCGACGCCTTGCGGCTGTCACGCAGCCCGTCCAGCAGTTCGAAGGCGCCAACCTGCGTATGAAATTGCACGGCGGTGGGGTAGGACGTGTAACGCGGCCCTGCCAGATCGTAGCGGCGGATGAGTTCAGAATCCCAACGAAGGTCGTCGAGCATGGGGGCGTTCCCGATAAGGCTGGCGGTGCGGGAAGTGTAGGGAAGCCGCAGGTGAGGGCATTGATCTGGGTCAACGGATGAGGAGTGCGATTACTCGTGTGCCATGCCTGCATGATCCATGGCCGGATTCATCCCGTGATTCATCCCGTGATTCATCGTGTGAGGCGTGTGCCCCATCAGCCACTGTTGATGCGGGCCGGGGAGTGTCCACAGGCCGAAAAGAATCACCAGCAACCCGCCGGCCACGCGCACGCTGCGCCGACGGAGCAGGGCGGTGATGCGTTCGGCGGCCAGGCCCGTGGCGAGCAGCACCGGCCAGGTGCCGATGCCGAACGCGAGCATCAACAATGCGCTGTGCAATGCATTGCCCTGGCTCGCCGACCACAACAGCGTGCTGTAAACCAACCCGCACGGCAGCCAGCCCCACACCGCGCCCAGCAGTAAAGCCCGGGGCGTCGTCGACACCGGCATCAAGCGGCGGGTGAGCGGTTGCAGGTAACGCCAGACCCCGCGGCCCAGCGCTTCGATGCGGGTCAGACCGCTCCACCATCCGGCCAGGTACAGGCCCATGGTGATCATCAGCAACCCCGCGATCACCCGCAACAGCATCGCCCCCGGGCTGTTGGCGACCGCCCAGCCGAGCATGCCCGTCAGCAATCCCGCGCAGGCGTAGCTGAAAACACGTCCGATGTTGTAGGCCATTAACAGGCGCAGGCGTCGTCCGCGTTGCTCCGGGGGGATGGCAAAAGTGAGCGCGCCCATCAGCCCGCCGCACATGCCCAGGCAATGGCCGCCGCCGAGCAGGCCCAGCACGAGGGCGGAGAGGAGTTGGGGAAGGAGGTCATGCATGGGTGTTATCCGAAAGCGTTCCGGTGAGTGTTAGTACGCCATCGCGAGCAAGCTCACGCCTACATGAGAACGCATCCCCCTGTAGGAGTGAGCTTGCTCGCGATGGCTTACTCAAACGCGCTGCATAAGCCAACTGACTCACTGGGTCAGATCCCTCTTATGATCCGCTTTGCTTTTCCCCGACGCTTCATCAACCCCAGCCTGATGGCCTGCGTCCTGATCTTCGAACAGGATGCTGTGGGCCGGGCCGTCGAGGTCGTCGTACTGACCGCTGTCCACCGCCCAGAAAAACACGTAAATCGCGACCGCGACAATCAGCAGCGCCACCGGAATCATGATGTAGAGCGCAGACATCGGGCCTCCGGATCGGGTCGTGTGTTCATGGGGTCACCGTCTGATGGGCAGCCATGGATTCTGCAGAAAGCGGCTTCATCCGCGTCAGACGCAACGCGTTCAACACCACCACCAGCGAGCTCACCGACATTCCCGCCGCGGCCCACAATGGTGTCACCCAGCCCAGCGCCGCGAAGGGCAGCACCAGCCCGTTATACAACCCGGCCCAGGCCAGGTTTTCCAGAATGATCCGCCGCGTGCGCCGAGCGAGGCCAAATGCCTCCACCAACACGTACAGACGATTCGACAGCAGCACCGCATCGGCGCTGGTCTTGGCCAGATCGGTCGACGAACCCATGGCGATGCTGATGTCGGCGGCTGCGAGCACCGGCACATCATTGACCCCGTCGCCAATCACCAGAATGGTCCGGCCCTCGGCGCGCAACTGTTGAAGAATAGCGAGCTTGCCATCCGGCCGCAGGTTGCCCCGGGCGTCATCAATCTGCAACTGAGTCGCGACGCTGGACACCATGGGCGAGCTGTCGCCGGACAACAACAACGTCTGCCAGCCGCGCCGTTTGCACGCCTCGACCAACCCTGCAGCGTCGTCCCGCAACCGATCATCCAGCACCAGCCAGGCGAGTGCCTGGGTGTCATCCCCCAGCAACAACCACTGACCGGGCTCATCCGGCATGGATGGCACAGCGACGCCACTCAAAGCGCAAACAAACCCGGGCTGACCAATGCGCAACTGCCGCCCGTTAACCATCCCTTCCAGCCCCAGTCCCGGCGTAGCGACAACTCCATCAGCGGTGAGCGGCGTCTTGCCGAACGCCCGGGCGATCGGGTGTTCGGAACGGCTTTCCAGCGCCGCCGCCAGGCTTAAACAGTCGTCAATGCTCAGAGTGCCGAGGCTGCGAATCGCCCTCAACGTCAGCCGCCCTTCGGTCAGCGTGCCGGTCTTGTCGAAGATCACCGTGTCGATCCGGTTCAGCCCCTCCAGCACATGGCCACGGGTCAGCAGCAGCCCCAGTCTGTGCAGCGTCCCGGTGGCGGCTGTCAGTGCGGTCGGCGTCGCCAGCGACAAGGCGCAAGGGCAGGTGGCGACCAGCATCGCCAGTACGATCCAGAATGCGCGGCCGGCATCGAGCTGCCACCAGACCACGCCGACACACGCCGCCAGCACCAGCGAAATGAGCAAAAAGCACTGCGCCGCGCGGTCCGCCATCTGCGCCAGGGGCGGTTTCTCCGATTGTGCGCGCTCCAGCAGTCGGACGACGGCAGAAAGCCGCGTATCAGTGCCGAGGGCGAGGACTTCCACGGTCAGCACGCTTTCGATATTGGCGGTGCCGGCGGTGACCGCGTCGCCCACCTGACGGGGCTGCGGCAGGTACTCGCCGGTGAGCAGCGATTCATCGATGCTCGACCGACCCGCGATGATTCGGCCGTCCGCCGGCAACATCGCGCCGGGGTGTACCAACACCTGATCGTGCAAACGCAGTTGATCGGTCAATACGCGCTCGGTCTGACCGTCCGCATCCAGTCGCAGGCAGGACGCCGGCAGCAGATTGACCAGTTGCTCGGTCGCTAAGCGGGTGCGTTCCCGGGCCCGGCGTTCGAGGTAGCGGCCGGTGAGCAGGAAAAGCGCGAACATGCCGACCGCGTCGAAATACAACTCGCCAACGCCGGTGACCGCCGTCCAGATGCCGGCCAGGTACGCCGCGCCAATTGCCAGGGACACCGAAATGTCCATGGTCAGATGGCGCGCGCGCAGGTCACGCAATGCCCCTTTGAAAAACGGCGCGCAGCTGTAAAACACGATGGGCGTCGTCAGAAACATCGCCACCCAGCGCAGGATCGTGTGCATCTCGGGGCTGAGGTCGATGTTGAATTCCGGCCAGGTCGCCATGGTCGCCATCATCGCCTGAAACCACAGCAGCCCGGCGACGCCCAGTTGTCTGAGGCTGCGGCGGTTCTCCCGGGCCAGATGCTCGGTCGCTTTATCCGCCTGATAGAGGTGGGCGGCGTAACCGATGCTGCGCAGCTCCGACAGCACCTCGCTCAAGGGCAACCCCACGTCATGCCAGCGCAGGTGCAGGCGATGACTGGACAGGTTCAGCCGCGCTTCGACCACGGCGGGCAAGGTGCGCAGATGACGCTCGATCAGCCAGCCGCAGGCCGCGCAGGTAATGCCCTCGATCATCAGCGTCGTTTCAGCCACAGCGCCGGCGACATCGCCAGCGGGGGTGTCATGGTGAACAAACGGCGCCTGCACGTCGGGACGATCAAAGAGGGCTTGTTCATCGGCCAGGGGCGTCGGCAAGGCCTGAGGATTGACCGAGGCTTCGCTGCGGTGCAGGTAGTAGCTTTCCAGGCCGCCGGCGACGATGGCGTGGGCCACGGCCTGACAACCCGGGCAGCAGAACTCACGCTCTTCACCCAGCACCGAAGACACGAAACGTCCGCCCGGCGGGACCGGCAGCGAGCAGTGATAGCAAGATCGCAGGGTTGATATGGCGGTGGCTGTCAGTTGAGTGGCTTTCACATCAATGCCTGTCCGCGCCCTGAATCGGCTCGTCGCCCAGGGTCAGTGGCTGCCCTGAAACGATCCGTTCTTCCTCGAACAGGCGCCAGGTCTGGGTGTTTTCCACCCCCAGCAATTCGACGAAGCGCCGGCCTTCGACCCTGTCGCTCAACTGCCCGACGTAACGCCCTGGCTGCGAAGGCGTGCGCGCCAGCACCACTTTGCGGTCCTTGTCCGGCTGGGTCGGGGAGATCAGGTTCAGGACCAGGGTTTCCGGCTGGCTGGCGCCGCTCAGTTGCACGTCCACTTCGCCGGTCACCTCGTCGAGGCCCACGCGCGCTTGCAGGTTGAGGGACTGGCCCAGCAACTCGCGATCGAGGGAGCGATTGATGCCTTTGCCAGCCTCGTAATAGTTGTCGGTGACCAGGTTGTCCGGGTGGGTGACGGCGATGGTGACCATGGCCAGGGTCAATGCCACTGAGCCGGTCAGAATGGCGATGATGATCCACGGCCATAGGTGCCGGTGCCAGGGACTTGCTGCAGTGACTGGGGTCATTTCCGACCTCTCTCAGCGAATGGGCGGGCCGATGAAACGGCTCTTGGCGTGGACTTCAGTGTCGCTGTGCTCAATGTCGCTGTTCTTGATTTGCGTGAGGATGAAACTGACGTCGTTGCTGCTCGAGGGCAGTTGCTCGGGCGCCACCGACAGCTCCACCGGCAGGCTGATGATCTCGCCGGCCGGTACCTTGATTTCGCGCCGGCCTTGCAGCTTCAGGTCCGGCAATCCTGTGGCGTCGAGCATATAGGTGTGGTCGACCTGGTCCTTGTTCATGACCTTCAGGCTGTAGACGTTTTCGATCCGGCCCTCTGCGTTTTCCCGGTACAGCACCCGGTCCTTGGTGACATCAAGACCCACCAGCGGGCGCGTATAAAAGGCACTGGTGAGCACGCCGATCATTACCAGTAGCACGACCGCGTAGCCGATCAACCGTGGCCTCAGTGTATGGGTCACCTGCCCGGAAAGGTTGTGTTCGGTGGTGTAGCTGATCAAGCCGCGGGGGTAGTCCATCTTGTCCATGATCGCGTCGCAGGCGTCGATGCAGGCTGCGCAACCGATGCATTCGATCTGCAGGCCGTCGCGGATGTCGATGCCGGTGGGGCAGACCTGCACGCACATCGTGCAATCGATGCAATCGCCGAGGCCTTCAGCCTTGTAATCCGTTTCCTTCTTGCGCGCACCCCGTGGCTCGCCGCGGCGTGGGTCGTAGGAAACGATCAGCGTGTCCTTGTCGAACATCACGCTCTGAAAGCGCGCGTAGGGGCACATATGAATGCACACCTGTTCGCGCAGCCAGCCGGCGTTGACGTAGGTGGCGAGGGTGAAGAAGCCGACCCAGAAATACGACCAGCCATCGGCCTGGCCGGTGAAGAAATCCACCAACAGTTCACGGATGGGCGAGAAGTAGCCGACGAAGGTCAGGCCGGTGACCAGGCCGATCAGCAGCCAGAGGCTGTGCTTGGCGAACTTGCGCGCGAATTTGTTGGCGTGCATGGGCGCCTTGTCGAGTTTGATGCGCTGATGGCGATCGCCTTCGGTGACCTTTTCGCACCACATGAACACCCACGTCCAGACACTCTGGGGGCAGGTATAACCGCACCAGACGCGCCCGGCGAATACGGTCATGAGGAACAGCCCGAACGCGCTGACGATGAGGATGCCCGACAGCAGAATGAAGTCCTGCGGCCAGAACGTCGCGCCGAAGATGTAGAACTTGCGCTCCGGCAGGTTCCACCACACCGCCTGATGCGCGCCCCAATTGAGCCAGACCGTGCCGAAATACAGCAGGAACAGCACAGCGCCGCCGCCCATGCGCAGATTACGGAACATGCCAGTAAACGCGCGCGTGTAGATGTTCTCCCGCGAGGCATACAGGTCAACCGTGTCGCTGTCCTTGTCAGTCGACGGCGTGACGTTGTGCAGCGGAATCTGGTTGCTCATGAACGCGTCCTACCACAGTGGAGCAATGAAATTTTCTAATACGGTGCCAGGAACTGGCTGCATCACGTGTAGGAGCGTGGCTTGTCCCGCGATCGGCTGCGAAGCAGTCGTCAACCTGAGGCCGTTAGCTATCCCATATACCTCGGGCGCCTTATGGGCTGCCGCTTCGCGCCAGATCGCGGGACGAGCCACGCTCCTACAGTAGAGCGCGACCGTATACCCCTTTAACGGTGCTGCCCTTTTACTCCTGCTTTTGCGCCGGTTCTTCCCCATGGGACAGGCTATACACGTAAGCGGCCAACAGGTGCACCCGGTCGTTACCTTGCAGCAACGCCTGGGCCGGCATCTGCCCCTGGCGGCCGTACTGGATGGTCTGTTGCAGCTGGGCAAAACTGGCGCCGTAGATGAACGCGCCGGGGTGGGTCAGGTCTGGCGCACCCAGTGCGGCAACGCCTTTGCCTTCCGGGCCGTGGCAGGCGACGCAGGTGGTGGCGTAGAGTTTCTGGCCCGCCGCCGGATCGGCATTCGCATCAGCCGGCAGTGTGCGCCCGTTCATTTGCGTCAGCACGTAAGCCGACACGTCGCGCACACCCTGATCGCCGATCACCGCACCCCATGCCGGCATGACCGCATGACGGCCGTTCATGATGGAGGTTTTGATGCTCTGCGCATCGCCGCCCCAGCGCCAGTCGGCGTCGGCCAGGTTGGGGAAACCGTAAGCGCCCTTGGCGTCGGAGCCGTGGCAGACCGAGCAATTGGACGCGAACAATCGACCGCCCATCTTCAGCGCTTGCGGATCTTTGGCCACCTCTTCAATGGGCATCGCTGCGAACTTGGCGAAGATTGGTCCGAAGCGCGCTTCGGACTGCGCCATCTCCTTCTCCCATTCATGCACGCCAGTCCAGCCCGTGGTGCCGTCGGAAAACCGGGTTTTCTTGTCGTCGTCGGCGTAGTCATAACCCGGCAACAAGCCCTTCCAGTTGCCCAGGCCCGGGTAAAGCACCAGATAACCCAGCGCAAAAATGATCGTGCCGATGAACAACCAGAACCACCACTTGGGCAGCGGGTTGTCGTACTCCTCGATGCCGTCGAAGGCGTGGCCGACGGTTTCATCGGTGGTGTCGGCGCGTTGGCCTTTGCGGGTGGCGATCAGCAGCCAGCCCATCGCGAAGATCGTGCCCAGCGTCAGTACCGCGACGTAGATGCTCCAGAAGGTGCTCATGGTTTCGGGCTCGTTTCGGCTTTCGAGTGTGCGTGCGCTTTGCTCTGGTCCTGCGCCTGCCTGACCTGTGCGATCGCCTCGGGATCATCGGCAAACGGCAGCAGCGTCGCATCGTCGAATTCCGCCTTGCGCCGCGGGCTGTACACCCACAACGCCAGACCGATGAAGGCCACCATTACGACAACGGTGCCCAGGCCTCGAATCGTTCCCATGTCCATGGCGATCACCGCTTGCTCTTGATGAGGGTGCCCAGGCCCTGAAGGTAGGCCACCAGCGCATCCATTTCGGTCTTGCCCTTCACTGCCTCGGCTGCACCTGCGATGTCGGCATCGGTGTATGGCACGCCAAGGCTGCGCAGTACTTCCATCTTCTTGCCGGTCAGTTGGCCGTCGATTTTGGTGTCCGCGAGGAAGGGGTAGGCCGGCATGATCGACTCCGGCACCAGGTCGCGCGGGTTGTTTAAATGGGCGCGGTGCCAGTCATCCGGGTAGCGACCGCCGACCCGGGCCAGGTCCGGCCCGGTGCGTTTGGACCCCCACAGAAACGGGTGATCCCAGACACTTTCCCCGGCCACCGAGTAATGCCCGTAGCGTTCGGTCTCGGCGCGAAACGGGCGGATCATCTGCGAATGGCAACCCACGCAGCCATTGGCGATATAGACGTCGCGGCCTTCGAGCCCCAGCGCCGGGCGCGGCTTCATGCCTTCGACGGGCTGGGTGGTGACGTCCTGAAAAAACAGCGGAACGATCTGGGTCAGCCCGCCGATCGCAACGGCAATGACCATGAAGATCGACAGCAGGCCGATGTTCTTTTCCAGTGCTTCGTGCTTGATCATCAGTGCGCCCCCACGACAGCAATCTGCGCAGCGGCTTCGGCTTCGTCCGTGTTCGCTGCGCGAATGGTGCGGAACACGTTGTAGGCCATGAACAGCATGCCGCTGGCGAAAATCGCGCCGCCCAACGCGCGGACGATGTACCCCGGATGGCTGGCCTGCACGGCCTCGACAAACGAGTAGGTGAGGGTGCCGTCGTCGTTGATCGCCCGCCACATCAGCCCTTGGGTAATGCCGTTGACCCACATCGCGGCGATGTAGAGGACGGTGCCAACTGTGGCGAGCCAGAAGTGCGTGTTGATCAGCGCGACGCTGTGCATCTGCCGGCGGCCGTAGAGTTTCGGGATCATGTGGTAGACGGCGCCGATGGTAATCATCGCCACCCATCCCAGCGCGCCGGAGTGAACGTGGCCGATGGTCCAGTCGGTGTAGTGAGAAAGCGCATTGACGGTCTTGATCGCCATCATCGGCCCCTCGAACGTCGACATTCCGTAGAACGCCAGCGACAGCACGAGGAAGCGCAGAATCGGGTCGGTGCGCAACTTATGCCACGCCCCCGAGAGGGTCATCATGCCGTTGATCATGCCGCCCCAGCTCGGCACCAGCAGGATGATTGACATCACCATTCCCAGTGATTGCGCCCAGTCGGGCAGGGCGGTGTAGTGCAAATGGTGCGGGCCGGCCCAGATGTACAGGGTGATGAGCGCCCAGAAATGCACGATGGACAGACGATAGGAATAGATCGGGCGTTCGGCCTGTTTCGGCACGAAGTAATACATCATCCCGAGAAAGCCGGTGGTCAGGAAAAAGCCCACAGCGTTGTGTCCGTACCACCACTGGATCATCGCGTCCGTGGCGCCGGCATACGCCGAGTACGACTTGAACAGGCTCACCGGCAGCGAGATGTGATTGACGATGTGCAGCATCGCCGTCACCACGATGAATGCACCGTAGAACCAGTTGGCGACGTAAATGTGTCTGGTCTTGCGTTTGACGATGGTGCCGAAGAACACCGCGCCGTAGGCGATCCAGACAATCGTCAGCAGGATCGCGATCGGCCATTCGAGCTCGGCATATTCCTTGGTGGTGGTGTAGCCCATCGGCAGGCTGACGATGGCGCCGATGATCACCGCCTGCCAGCCCCAAAAATGAAAGGCCGCCAGGCCGTCGGAAATCAGCCGCGTCTGACAGGTCCGCTGGACGACGTAATAGGAGGTGCCGAACAGCGCACAGCCGCCGAACGCGAAAATCACCAGATTGGTGTGCAGGGGGCGCAGGCGACCGAATGTCGTCCACGGCAAACCGAAATTCAGGTCAGGCCACACGAGCTGGCAGGCGATGAAGACGCCCAGGCCCATGCCGATGATGCCCCAGACCACCGTCATGATGGCGAACTGGCGGACGACCTTGTAGTTATAAGCAGTCGGGCTGGGTGCAGTGCTCATGTCAGGTTCCACGGTGTGTATTTATCAGTGTGGTCACAGCCGCACCTTCGATCGCGCGTCACCCGTCACGCAGTGGCGTGGCGTGGGATCGACGTGGACGATAGATGCGGTGCACGCAGACGCCCGGTCGCCGAAGCGTGGGAGGTTTCTGGCTGAGTGGCCGGGGGAAAGGAAGACAGGTCGAGCAGGATCGCGCGCGTGAGTGGGAGGGATTGGATACAACCCTGCGGGTGAAAACAGCGCTGGGGCTGCTTGTCTGCAAGAGGGTTGCGTTGCCGGGCACAATCTTGTTGCTGGGCCTGTGGTCAGCTGTCGCCGGTCCACTGTGCGGACACAGCTTAGACGCGAATGATCGCGGAGGGAAGGCTTTGGCGCAGCGCCTGCGACACTTGGCCGCGCTGGGTGTGAAGATGCCGCGTCCCTGGCAGGACGCGGCGATCAACCATTTCCGGAGACAGCTGAAACGGTTCTCTGCCTGCTGTTCCTGCGCATCGAGAGAGCGTTTCTACAACTAAGTTGTATACAAAAAGCCGCTGACATTGGCACTTTTCGCTGCCCAAAAATATTCGGCCCGAGCTGGCAGAAAGGCCGGCGATCGTCACGGGTGATCGGCCGGAGCGGACAAAAAGCATATTCCGTCGATGAAACCGCCCGGTTGTGTGCAGGTTGGGGCGCTCAGGATTCGGTGCTCGTTGCCGAAGTGCCGCGCCAGACTAACGCTTGGGAGCTGAACCCTTGCTGTCGGGACCGGGCAATCGGCAGGCAGGGTCATGGGTCTCGATGTTGCTGCATAATGCTGGCCGTGGTGCCCGCCTTAGTCGGCGGGTAGTCGATGTTTTGGTAAAAGAGACCTGCATGAGCAAACAACACGCGGCGAAGCGAACGGCCGATCACTGCGCCCGGCTGGCGCAAGAACATGGCTGGATCTGGAATGCACCCACCGGCCCGGCGGCGGAAGCGCCATCGACACTGATTCTCGCCCACGGCGCGGGCGCCCCGATGGACAGCGACTTCATGAACGACATCGCCGCGCGTCTGGCGGCCTTGGGTATTGGCGTGCTGCGTTTTGAATTCCCTTACATGGCCCAGCGCCGAATCGACGGGCGCAGACGACCTCCCAATCCCCAGCCAACGTTGCTGGAGTGCTGGCATGAGGTGTACGCCGCAGTGCGTGCCGGTGTGAGCGGGCGAGTGGCGATCGGTGGCAAATCCATGGGCGGACGCATGGCCAGCGTCATCGCTGACGAAGTCAAAGTCGATGAGTTGTTCTGTCTGGGCTATCCGTTCTATGCGGCGGGGAAACCCGAAAAGCCGCGGGTCGCTCACTTGGCAGAACTGCGGACGCCGACGCTGATCGTTCAGGGCGAGCGGGATGCGCTGGGCAATCGGCAGGCGGTTGAAGGGTACGAGCTGTCGAAGGCCATTGATGTGCATTGGGTGCCGACGGCCAACCACGACCTGAAACCGTTGAAATCGTCGGGCCTCAGTGTCGAGTCGTGCATGCAGGAAATCGCCGGGCTTATGGCGCGTCGGCTGATCGGATAGCCGGATGTTCCTCGGCGTTCAGGTCACAGACCAGGTCGAACAGGCCGTCGGTCACGTGGAAGTCCTTGGTCGGGACCGCAAACTCGAAGTTGCCGTGCAGCGCTCCGGCGGCTGCATCGCAGCCCAGCAGCGTCAGGTTGCCTTGCTGCAAATCGCGGGAGTGATAAATCTTTGCCATCCGCGTTGGCGTGAGGTGATAGATGACGGTGATCCGGTCGTTGCGCAACAGGTTGTAGCTGCCAGGTGGCACGGTTTCGTCGATGAACAGGCCGATCATGGTGCGGTGCCGGCGAACCGTGCCGGTGGCGAGGATCTTCCAGATCCGGCACGTGAGCGGATCCGACCGGCCCGGGCGCAGGCACGCCATGGCGCTCAGGCTGTGGGTGATGAACGGGTGGCCGTTGACGTTGGCGCTGAACGTGCCAAGGGCCGCCGGCGCTTGTGGGCGTTGGAGCGGAGGTTGTGCGGGCATTGTTCTGAGGTTCCCTGAATCGGTTTTCCGGGCGGTGTGGGCGCTCTGCACCTATATAAGACGCCGTCTGGTGGAGACGACGTCTTTGAAAGGGGGTGCTGCTTACACGTAAGAGGCTTGCATCGCTAACGAGCGTGGCGGATCAACGAATCGCGACGCCCAGGCTGGAATTGATGTGGAGCAGCTTGTAGTCCTTGCCGGTGTTGAGGTTCTTCACGTAGTACCACTTCGCCCCGAACACGTTCTTGGCGACGGTGGAGGCCCAGTAGTTGGCATTGCCCATCGGCCAGCGATTGCCGTAGGCGTTATGGATCTCGATCAACTCGTGGATGCTCGGGATACGCCCGCCGATGCGGCTCGCCGCGTTGGACATCTGGGTGTAATTGCCGGAGCCCACGCCGTGGCATTCGATGACGCCGGTGACGGTCACCTCGTAGCTCAACGCTTCACCGGCCGCATCGGTCACGGTGATGGTTGCCATGCCATTGCCGCGCACCGATGTCAGACCGGATGCATCGACTTTGGCGACCTTCGCATCGCTGGTCGAATAGCTATAAGGAGGACGACCACCGCTGGCGACGCGATGAACCGTGGTACCGCTCGGGAATGCCGGCAGCAAGTCGGGATGGGTCGGCAGCAGATAAATCTTGCCTGCCAGGGTTACCGCAGACGTATCGAACATCATGCCTTCCCGCACAAAAAGCTGTAGGGGCTCGGACTCCCTGTCAACGCCGTTGCGCGACACGATATAGGTCAGTGTCGCCGTGCCGCCGAGACTCATCTCGATCAACATTTTCGGCACGCCGAAGACCAGTTCGGTCAAGCCGCCGACATTCATCATGCCGGTTTCGAACGTACGCGCTCCGACCCAGCGCACCCGCACCACGTCCCGTGGGTCCATCGCTCGATAACTGACCCGTACGACTGCGTCCCAACCGGTAATCAGCGAAGGCCGCAGAACACCGTCAGGTCCCACCGTGTCCACGGTGGCAGCAGGCAGCTCAAGCGCGGCGCTCATGATTTTCAGCTGCAGCCTCGCCGATTCCTGCACGATGCCGCTGCCGCGCGTAACGGTGTAGGCGACCTCCACGTTTTGTCCGTCGTTGACCGCAACCACGCTACTGACGAATACGAGAGTCAGCGCCTGACCCGCTTCGGCGGCAGACACGATCTTCTCCTGGCGATCGCTGCCCTTCGGCCCGGTCCACTGAGCAATGACCTTTTCGCCCTCGCGCAGATCAGCCGTGGTGTCGATCACCAGCGTGGCACCATTCACCGCATCGGCCGGGTCGAGGGTCTGACCCTTGGCTTCGCGGATCACCGGTACCGGCAGTGGCTGGAGCGTTGCCAGTTGCAGCTGGATCATCACCGGATCGGAGACCATCGACACATTGCCCGCACGGTCGGTGACGGTATAGGTGACTGAGGCGTTCAGGCCGTCGGCCTGCTCCATGAAGGTACGGGTGAAGTCGACCATTACCCGGTTCAGGCCCATGTCGTTGGCATCGACGATTGTCATCGGACCTTCGATCGGGCCCCAGTAGGTTCGGATTTCGTCGCCAGCGGCCATGCCGCTATAGCCCGCGATCTTGCCGGGAAGGATATTGTTGAGGCCTTCGAGCTCGGAGGAGGTGAGGCCGTTCTGAATGACTTCGGGAAAAATGATGGGGGCGAGTTGTGGAGCGCCCGGGGCGGTTCGGTCGATCTGGATTTGTGTTGTGCCGGAGAAAACTTCAGAGTCGCTGAACGGGCTGTAGACACGATAAGAGACGGCATGAGTGCCCTCTGAGAGCAGCGAAGCAGGGATTTGGACTGTCAGCAAATCACCGGGCTTATCCGTTGGTAGGATTTCCTTTTCCGGCAAGACGCGCTCCCCATCAAATACCAGCTGATACGTGTATTGGGGCTCAGCTGCCTGCCAAACCGGAAAGTTAACAGTAATTGGCATTGCCAACGCATCGTTAGGGATTAATCCTTCCGCGAGTGCTGCTGGGATAGTTGGTAGTGCTAGCGGAATTGGGGCGCTTGCACGGGTAAACTGCTGTGATGTCATTGGTATTCCCTCTTGAGGATAGGCGGACAGGCCCGGTTAAATCAGTCCTGCCCGCTAAGTTTTTTAGTTAATAGAGCAGATTGCTTCGCTCGACTCGCGCATCTCAACAGGCACGCGAGTGATTTTTGAAGTTACCGAACTTTGGTTGCTGCCAGGGGCTGGATCAACCCTGATATAGGCTTCACAGAATCCGCGACAAATGGTTCTCAAAATATTGTATGGCACTCGAAAGCTGTATCCATTCAAAATATCTTGATCATCAAGCTCGCGGCTCGCAGTGTAGGTCGCAGAATCGATTGGATTGTTTTCTCTATCAAAACCCTTGAAAGTAAAAAATAGTTTCTGATTTTCGGTGATATTGGCGTAAGGCACTACGTACCCATCAGTGCCGTCAGGCGCCACGCTTTGGGATATAAAGCCTGCCGGATTTAACTTAAATGTCGGGCCTTCGATTCCTTCCGGACCACCTGGGAGATTTTCTTTTGAACGGACGGTAACCTGCTGAATTGGGGATAAAGTTAAGTTAGGGTTGCCCTGCCGAGCTACCGCATAACGGACCGGGATCTCAGCCCCGGTGCCTTGAGCTTTCATAATCGAGTTGGCGACCGGAATGACGAGTTCCGATGCGGCAATAAGATCTTCTTCTTTAATCTGATACCATTGTAGCCGCTGCTGATCCCCCCAGAAAAGATGAATGTCATCGTTCACTTTGAATGATTCGCTCCAGCTGATGATTGCCCTGCTGTTATATTCGTAATCTTCTTCATCAATAAAGTTATCATCCTTATTTGGGCTTGCCAGGCTGGTGCCCTGAACAATGGGTGCTTGTGAAGGTTCAGGCACTGGCAGGGTCAGGTAGACGTCTACCACAGTTGGCAGGGACGTACCATTTAGCTGGTTCTGTCGAGTTACAGTATAGGTGATCGAAACAGTACCGATCGGCGCCACCGCTAGGGTTTCGTAGGGGACCTTAAGGGAAAGCAGGATATCTTCGTTTTCATTGCCCGGGGGTATTTGGACCGGGAGCATCGGATAGTCCTCACCCCAGTGCAGTGTAATTTGATCGAACGCTGCCGCTCCCGGGTAATGTGGAATGTCCACTTGTATTCCGGGTTTGGCTTCCATGTAGTCGATCAAGGATCCGATCATTGGGTCGAGGAGAGGGGCCGGATAGTTCTCCGGGATATCCTCAAGCAACAGCACCACGTTAACCGCGAGCGACTCCTCAGAAATGTTGCCCGCCCTGTCTACGACCCGATAGATTACATCGTGGCCTCCGGATGTAATCGACTCAAGAAAGTCCCGCTCGAAGTCGAACACCACTTTGTTAAGGCCCATGTCGTTTTGGTCTACGACAGCTATCGGACCAGCGACCTCACCCCAGTAAGTGTGGATGACGTCATGCTTCGCCATGCCAGTGTATCCAGCAACCTGTACCTCGAGCTTATTACCCAGCTGCGCCAACTCAACAGCCGTTAGGCCGTTCTGAACTTCCACAGGGAACTGGATAGCGGCGAGTTGAGGCATGCCAGGAGCCGTGCGGTCGATGACCACCGGAAACTCTGCGGAGAAATTTTCTGAGTCGGCTTCAGGACTATAAGTCCGGTACGTTAGTCGATGGACGCCTTCTTCGAGGAAGTCGATTGGTATTTCCAGGGTTAGAGGATCTCCCGGCTTCTCATTTACCTGAATGACCTTTTCCGGTCCAGACGGAGTTCCGTTCCATGTTAGTTGGTAGGTATATCCGGGTTCGGCGGCCTCCCATACCTCAAGGTCGACAATTACAGGGGTGTTCAGGTTCGCCACGGGAATCAACCCGAGATTGTCTGCGTCATGAAAAGCTACCGCGACGTCGGGTGCTTTCAATGGCAGTGGCTCTCGATTGCTCCGAGTACGGATAATGGTTGGTGCAGTTTTAATGTTACGCATGTTCGGTTCCTTTAGTTCGCTTATTTTTGTTCGGACTTGAGTGAGTCCGACAGTATCTTTATGAAGTGGTGGAGTGCCAATTCCTGATTTAAATAATAGTGTTTTTTGCGGCCTGTCAACGAAGCGAAAAGCTAGTATTTGTAGGAACGTCAGGCCTGTGTAGGATGAATATGCGCATGTCCTAATAAGGTCATGCATGTTTAGGTCGCGATGCTTAGATTTTGCTGGCGTTTCAGGCCTGGAGATGTAGGCTGCGGACGTCATATCTTTCGGACATTTCCTACTCGATATTTTTTGGCCACTTTTACTAGTTGTCGATTGCGAGCCCATACTCATGGCTTTCCATTCACAGAATATCGGAGGCGATGTGGCGTCACTCACGGAAGTATTGCTATTAGGAGCGAAACCAAAAGTTTTAGCATTGGCGATGGGTATGATTTCGCCAACGCTTTGGGCCCAACAGGCGAGCTCTGTACCCACGACGGTTGAGTTGACCAACTACGCGGTTATCGATAGCTATGACCTGGCCAAGCCGAAGAAATCTGACGAGTCGTTTGTGCCAGTCGACGAGACTGTTGTTAATGTTGATGCTTCCGTCCCCTCTCAGAGTTATTTAGTGACGAATGGTGGAGTATTGAATGTATTAGAAGGCGGAGTTGTTGATTCCATCGCTATGAGTCATTCGGAAGTCAATGTTCAGGCTGGATTAGTGAGGAATGGAATTGCGGTAAGTTCAGGAAGTCTGAAGCTAGCAGGCGCAACGGTTGAAAACGCCAAAGGGCTAGGCTTGCAACTCTTGCTTACTGAAACCGATCTGATCACAGGCTCTCAAGCTCACGTTACTAATAGCTCCATCACTGGGGGCGTTTACGGACTGGCTGTCGGAGCAACTGGGGAGCTTTGGCTGGCCAATTCATTAGTACAGGGCATAGCTGCTGATGGGGCTTCTAAGGCGGGAGGTATGCGTCTTAGCGGCGGTACAGCCCATGTTACGGGCAACAGTAGCATCAGGGGCGAAGTTAATGGCATCTATATAGTCAACGGAGCGTCCTACATAACCAAGCAGGAAAACCACCTGGATATTGCTAACTCATTAATAAGCGCTGGTACTGGGGCCGCGATAGTGGTTGATAGGCTTAGCAGCAGAGCTCAACAGACGATCGCGGACATCTTACTTCGCGATGGATCCAGCCTTGAGTCAAAGTCGGGATTACTCATTAGTGTTCAGTCAGAAAGCACCGCGAACGTAAAAGTAATCAACAGCACCCTCACTGGCGATTTCGTTGCCGACGACACAAGTACTCTCAACGTGGTGCTGCGCAATCACGGGCAGTTGAACGGGAATATCGTCAACGGCAATTCCGTGACCATCGACTCCAGTGGGCGCTGGCAGCTTGCGGCGGATAACAGCGTTAACTCGCTCGCGATGGACGGCGGCACCGTTGGCTTCACCGGAGACGGCTTCCATTCGCTTTCGCTGGGCACGCTGTCCGGCTCGGGTCGTTTCGACATGCGCATCAACCTCGACAACGGCACCGGCGATTTGCTCAGTGTGAACGGTGAGGCTTCGGGCAGGCATCGGCTGCGTATCCAGAACACCGGCACCGAAGCCGTCCCCGCCGAGTTCGACCCGCTTCGGGTGGTTCACACCGAAGGCGGGGACGCGGAGTTCGGGCTGGTGGGCGGTCGTGCGGATCTTGGGGTGTATTCCTACGAGCTCGAACGCCAGGGCACTGACTGGTTTATCGTCGGGTCCGGCAAGGAGATCAGTCCTTCCACGAAAAGTGCGCTGGCGTTGTTCAACACGGCACCGACGGTGTGGAACAGCGAGTTGACGACGTTGCGCAGTCGCATGGGTGAAGTGCGCGGCCAGGAGCAGGGCGGCGGCTGGATGCGTACGTATGGCAGTCGTTTCAATGCGGCGCTGGAGTCCGGCGTTGATTACAGCCAGAAGCAGCAGGGTCTGTCGTTCGGTGCGGACGCGCCTGTGCCGGTGGGCAACGGTCAGTTGTTGCTCGGATTGATGGGCGGTTACAGCAAGTCGGATCTGGATATCGGCCGAGGCACTTCGGGTCAGGTGGACAGCTACTACGTCGGCGCGTATGGCACGTGGCTTTCCGAGGGTGGCTATTACCTGGACGGCGTGGTGAAACTCAACCAGTTCCATAACGAGTCCAAGGTAGCGATGAGCGATGGCACCAAGGCCAAAGGAAACTACAGCAGCAAGGCACTGGGCGGGTCGCTGGAAGTCGGCAAGCATATAAAGCTGGGCGATGAGTATTTCGTCGAGCCGTTTGCGCAGGTGTCCAGCGTCTGGATCGATGGCAGCAGCTACACGCTGGACAACGGCATGCAGGCCAGGACCAACCAGACTCAGTCGATGCTGGGCAAGGTCGGCAGTACTCTGGGACGCAGCTTCGCCCTGAAGGACGGCGGCGTGGTTAAGCCGTACGCACGGGTGGCATTGGCCCATGAGTTCTCCCGCAGTAATGACGTCAGCGTGAACGGTCAGCGTTTTGACAACGACCTGTTCGGCTCCCGTGCGGAATTGGGCGCAGGTGTTTCGGTGTCGCTGTCCGAGCGACTCCAGGTACACGCTGATTTCGATTACATGAAGGGTGAGCATGTTGAGCAGCCTTGGGGTGCGAACGTGGGTTTACGCCTTGCTTTCTGACATTCTCGTCAGGTGATTGAAGGCGGTTCCAAGGCCCCGGCTGCAGCGATGCAGTCGGGGCTTTTTACGTGGGCTTACGGTTTCGGCTGCATCCGGCGCCGTCGTGGGGGACGACCCGTGGTCGAGCCCTTGCCGCGTCGCTTCCTCAGGCGGGGCAGGTTGACGGTCAGCGTTTCCGAAATGCCGACGAGCCTGGCGCGCCGCACCACTTCGTAGCGCACCTCGACGCATCCGCTTTCGTAGTCCGCCAGGGTTTCATTATTAAGGTATTGAACCAGCCGAGGGCCTTTACGGCCTTCTACCTTGCCGACGGTGGTGTAGAAGGTGTTGTGGCCCCAGCGCAGCTTCAGGTGATCCCCGAACCACAACTTCGGCGAGCGCGGGATATTGATGTAGATGCCCACGTTCAGCTGGGCGTCGGTAGGCCCCTCGGGGTCGGCACCGGTGATGTAAGGGGCTTCGAACACAGGCGCCGGGTCCGGGTCCTTCACCTCGTGGTGCCAAGGGAATCCCGGGGCGTTCTGAAGCTGGCCGG
Organism: Pseudomonas sp. HP_01; assembly: GCF_055284355.1. NCBI lineage: Bacteria > Pseudomonadati > Pseudomonadota > Gammaproteobacteria > Pseudomonadales > Pseudomonadaceae > Pseudomonas > Pseudomonas sp. HP_01. Next base: position 66,524 of record NZ_JBTOPV010000017.1, read on the forward strand.
CGTAGACCATCGCCTGTTCAGCCGCACTCTTGCCCACGGGCGACACTGCCTGCAGATCTTCGTACAGTGGAATTGAACTCTTGCCGGGTGATTTTCGTTTGGTCCTGCGGGTGTTCTTCGGGTTTGGCACTTCTGTCTTGTTATTGTTATCTGACTCGGTCGGTTGTGAGTGGGGTGGCGGCTGGATATCCGTTTCATCTTCCATTGGAAACTCCTTGATCAGATCGCTAGTGCGAGGATTACAGGATCGGGTGTTGTGCGCTTGCTTGTAGGATGGCGGCGCTGCACATGCCTATGATCGATTCGAAAAATATTACTGTCAAACAAGCGAAGTGCATGGGATTGCATGGCTTCTTCGAAAAAAATTTGCTGTTGAATATATTTTTAATGTGTGGGTCCCGCGCTTTTTACGGTGTTTTTGAGCGATTTAAATAATTATGTATCGCGCGTAGTCTATAAAATTTTGATAGTCCATCAGACACTTCCTACGGAGATGTAGGTTCTGTGGAATCGATGTGCCAAAAAATAATTTAAAATATTTTTTCGAGACGAATTTATTGACAAAACCTCCACGCATAAGCGTGGAGGTGGTTACTTTTGGTATTCAGTTGAATAGCCTGAACGCTGGTTACAATTTTACTGAAACCAGGGTTGGCAGGCTGGTGATGGACACGTTGCCCGCGCGGTCGGTGACAAAATACTCGACGGACATGTTTTCCGCTGCATGGGCTTGCAAGTGTTCGCGGCTGAAAGCGATTTCAACGGGCCGGAGGGTGAGCTCTTCCGTCTGGACCTTATGGGACGGGCCTTCGACGCCGTTGAGTAATGTCTGGATGACATCGCCGGGTTCCATGCCGGCGTAGCCAGGGAGCAGGCCAACGAGTTGATCGCCGAAGGTGGCGGTGGGGAAGATGAGGGGAGCGAGGAGGGTGGCGCCGGGTTTTGTTCGGTCTACTCGAACCCGTGTAGGCCCCGACTCAGCGATGTTTCCCCCTGGGTAGGTGATGTAGCGGTAGGCGATTTCATAAATGCCATCACTTACGAACTCATCTTGTTGAAGGTAAGCGGTCACCTTATCGCTAGTTCCAGGATTTGGGATTGGAAAGGCTTGCGTAGGGCCAACTGCTTCGCTATTAAGTAACAGCTGATATGCGTCACCACTTCTAACGAAGTCCGGCACATCAAGGATGACGACCAAACCATTCTCGAGTTCGCTGGTTAGCAACAAGCCGTCCGACTCAGCTGCTGGAATGGACGGGGAGGCGAGGCGTTCACTATTCATTAATTTCTCCATCGAACACACCTCTACGCTTTCATTCGCAGAGAGAGTGCGCATTAAATTGATTGTCCAGACCAACAAATACCCCACCCATGGTGGTAACTATTTATCGTCTTTCAATAATCAACTAATAGAGTTCGACAAATCCTGTCAATGCCCCAGCCCCGCTTCAAACTCAAAAACCACACGCTCCAACGATTTTCAGAAATGTCCTACTTAAACCCGATACAAACAAAAAGGCCCCGGCAGACGATCTGCCGGGGCCTTCGAACAACCCATCCATCACTCAGCGGTTAAAGCGCTCCACCAACGAGTATTGCGTGTTGGCTGTGTGGGTCAGCTCTGCACTGAGCGTGGCCGAGCGGCGTGCTTCTTCGGAGGTCTGGTCGGCCAGGTGCGCGATGGTGCTGATGTTGCGGCTGACCTCTTCTGCCACCGAGCTTTGCTCTTCGGTGGCGGCGGCGATCTGCGTGGTCATGTCGGTGATGTTGGCCACTGCGTCGCTGATGCCTACCAGCGCCCGGTCGGCTTCCATGACCTGTTCGACACCTTCTTCGGCCTGGCGACGACCTGTGTTCATGGTCTGCACTGCGTTGGTGGCCGTCTGTTGCAGCTTGGCGATAAGGGCGTGGATCTGGCCGGTGGACTCGGTGGTGCGTTGTGCCAGTTGGCGGACTTCATCAGCGACGACGGCAAAGCCACGACCCATCTCGCCCGCGCGGGCTGCTTCGATGGCGGCGTTCAGAGCCAGCAGGTTGGTTTGGTCGGCGATGCCTTTGATGACATCGACAACGCCGCCGATTTCGTCGCTGTCCTTCGCCAGTTGAGTCACGGTCAGGCCGGTTTCGCCCACCGACGTGGACAAGCGCTGGATGGCTTCGCGGGTGTCGCTGGCAATCTCGCGGCCGCGACGGGTCAGCTCGTTGGCCTGCTGCGTGGCGTCAGCGGTGCGCTGCACGTGATTGGCGACTTCCTGGGTGGTCGCGGCCATCTGGTTGACAGCGGTGGCGACCTGTTCGGTTTCGACGCGCTGACGTTCCAGGCCAGTGGAGCTGGCCTGCGCCAGGGTGTCGGACTGACGCGCCTGGGCGTTGAGGTGTTCGGCGGTGTCCTGCAGGCGGGTGAGGCAGGTCTTCAGACGCGCTTCCTGACTGAGGATCGACATCTCAAGCCGAGCCTGTGCGCCGCGGCTGTCGGTGTACATCTGCGCGATCAGCGGGTCGGAGGTGGTTTGCTCGGCGAGGCGCAACAGACGCTTGAGGCCACGCTGTTGCCAGCTCAATCCCAGCAGGCCAAGCGGCACGGACAGCGCGGCGGCGAGCAGGAAGCCCCAATGGGAATTCAGCCACACGCCAATCAAAAAGCTCACCTGGCTCACCAGGATGAACGGCAGCCAGTCCTGCAACATTGGCAGCCACTTGTCACGACTTGGCACTGCACTTTTGCCGCTGTTCAGGCGTTTGTAGAGTGCTTCGGCGCGACGCACCTGTTCAGCGGTCGGCTTGATGCGCACGGACTCGAAGCCCACGACCTGCTTGTTCTCGAAGACCGGCGTGACATAAGCGTTGACCCAGTAGTGGTCGCCGTTCTTGCAGCGGTTTTTGACGATCCCCATCCACGGCAGGCCCTGCTTGAGCGTTGCCCACATATGTTCGAAAACTGCCGCCGGCACGTCCGGATGGCGCACGGTGTTGTGGGGCGACTTGATCAGTTCATCCTGGGAAAAACCGCTGATTTCAATGAAGGCGTCGTTGCAATAGGTGATGACGCCGCGCGCATCGGTGGTAGAGATCAACCGTTGCTGCGCCGGGAAGGTCCGTTCGCGTTGAGTGATGGGCTGGTTATTTCGCATGAGCTATTCGATCCAGGAAGGCTGTGAACGGTTATCGGCCCGAAGCGAAAAATATTAAGTTTTTGTGAACTGCGTCATAAGACGGGTGTCGCGACGTCTTTACCGGTCGAACATTGGGTAGGTGAACAGGCTGAAATGCAGCAGGTTCAGGCCAAAGTGGGTGAGCACGGCAGCGGGCAGGCCGCCCAGTCGATAGGCAATGCCATAACCCATACCTGCGATGCCCGCCAGAAGCGCCCACTCCCAGCCAGCGCCGATGTGCGCAAGACCGAACAGCAGCGAGGCTGTCCCGATGGCCAGAGCGTCGTGGCAGGGCAAGTGTTGCAGCCATCTTTTCAGGCTGCCTTGCAGGTAACCGCGAAAAAGCAGTTCCTCGGTCAGCGCGACCAGCAGCAGGTTGTTCAGCGCCCAGATGCCTGTCTGCTCGGGCCACTTGGGCGACCAGCCGACAAGGCCCAGCAGCAGCGCCGTTGATAAACACGCTACGGCGGTGAAGGGAAGGGCGATGCTGGTGACGCCCAGCCAGCGTCGTGGGCTCAACGCAATAAACACCCAGGGGCAGGCGATGGCGATCCAGTAGCCAATGAGGGGCTTGTCGAGATTCAGGTACATCGAATAGGGCGCGGCCTCGGGGCTGAGGCGCACGCCGGCGATTGCCCTGGCACTGAGGAAACCGGGCCACCAGTGACTGGCCAGCCCCGCTGCGATGGCGATGAACAGGGCGTGGCCGAAGAGGCGTACGGCGCGGTGCTGGAAATGGCTGACACAGATGGCGGCCATGATCAGCAGTCCGAACGTGACAACCACGGGCACGCTGAGCTGGCCGTAGATCAGCGCCAGGCAGTAGCCGAGAGAGAGCAGAAAGAGGGCAGTCCAGCGTTGCACCGACATTGAAGTCGTCCTTGAGCGTCGGAATAGGCTGGCAATTTTAACGTCGATTAAACGCGTGTGTATGTCGGATCAACGGGGGAGTCGGTCCGATTGTTTTGTTGATGAAGGGCGGAGGTTGTGTAGGGCGTTTCTGATGACAACGGATTTGGATTGGGCACTGGTGATTTGCGGTGAGGCAGATGCCGTCTTCCCGGCTGAAGCCAGTCCTACTTGATGAACGCGTACCGTCAGTAGGACCGGCTTCAGCCGGGAAGGGGCCAGTGTGAACACCATCAATGTTGCGGTGAGGCAGATGACGTCTTCCCGGCTAAAGCCAGTCCCACTGGATGAACGCGTACCGTCAGTAGGACCGGCTTCAGCCGGGAAGAGGACGGTGTGAACACCATCAATGTTGCGGTGAGGCATATGACGTCTTCCCGGCTAAAGCCAGTCCTACTTGATGAACGCGTACCGTCAGTAGGACCGGCTTCAGCCGGGAAGGGGCCGGTGTAAACACCATCAACTTCGCGGTGTGACGCCTGACGCTTTCCCGGCTAAAGCCAGTCCTACAGGATGAACGCATACCGTCAGTAGGACCGGCTTCAGCCGGGAAGGGGCCAGTGTGAACACCATCCATGTTGCGTTGTGGCATATGACGTCTTCCCGGCTAAAGCCAGTCCCACTGGATGAACGCGTACCGTCAGTAGGACCGGCTTTAGCCGGGAGGAGGTCGGTTTGAGCACCCTCAATTTCGCGGTGTACCCCACGACGCTTTCACGGCTAAAGCCAGTCCCACTGACAGCGAGACCGGCTTCAGCCGGGATGAGGCTCAGGAAGCAATCAACTGCCGCAACACGTAGTGCAGAATCCCGCCCGCCTTGAAGTATTCCACCTCATTCAGGGTGTCGATCCGACACAGCACGTCGATGTTTTCCTGCTGGCCGTCCTCACGGATGATCTGCACCGCCAGGCTCATGCCCGGTTGCAGGGTGGCACCGGTGAGCCCGGTGATGTTCAGCACTTCCTTGCCGGTCAGGCCCAGGGTTTTACGGCTTTCGCCCGCCCTGAACTGCAGCGGCAGGACGCCCATGCCGACCAGGTTGGAACGGTGGATGCGCTCGAAGCTCTCGGCGATGACCGCTTTGACGCCCAGCAGATTCGTCCCCTTCGCCGCCCAGTCTCGACTGGAGCCCGTGCCGTACTCCTGACCGGCAATGACCACCAGCGGCGTGCCTTCTTCCTGATAACGCATCGCCGCGTCATAGATCGGCAACTTCTCGTCGGTGGGCACGTGCAGCGTGTAGCCGCCTTCTTCGCCGCCGAGCATTTCGTTGCGTATGCGTATGTTGGCGAAGGTGCCGCGCATCATCACTTCATGGTTGCCACGCCGCGAGCCGTAGGAGTTGAAGTCCTTGTACTCCACGCCCTTGCTGCGCAGGTAGCGACCGGCCGGGCTATCAAGTTTGATGTTGCCGGCGGGAGAGATGTGGTCGGTGGTCACCGAGTCGCCCAGCACCGCCAGCACGCGAGCCTGCTGCACGTCGGCGATAACCGGAAGCGGACCGGCGACGTTCTCGAAAAACGGCGGGTGCTGGATGTAGGTCGAGTCCGGCTGCCAGACGTAGGTCGCCGCCTCGGGCACTTGAATGGCCTGCCACTGCGCGTCACCGGCGAAGACCTCAGCGTATTCCTTGTGGAACATGCCGGTGCTGACGTTCATGACCGCGTCGGCGATCTCCTGCTGGCTCGGCCAGATGTCACGAAGGTACACCGGCTTGCCATCGCTGCCTTCGCCCAAGGGTTCGCTGCTCAGGTCGGTGCGCACGGTGCCGGCCAATGCGTAAGCGACCACCAGCGGCGGAGAGGCCAGCCAGTTGGTTTTCACCAGCGGGTGCACCCGTCCTTCAAAGTTTCGGTTGCCCGACAGCACCGACGCGACGGTCAGGTCCGATTGCTGAATGGCTTTTTCAATCGGGTCAGGAAGCGGCCCGGAGTTGCCGATGCAGGTGGTGCAGCCGTAGCCCACCAGGTCGAAGCCCAACTGATCCAGATACTCCGTGAGACCAGCGGCGTTGTAGTAATCGGTCACCACCTTGGAGCCAGGTGCGAGCGAACTCTTCACCCATGGTTTGCGCTGCAGCCCTTTCTCCACGGCCTTTTTCGCCAGCAGACCGGCCGCCATCATCACACTGGGGTTGGACGTGTTGGTGCAGGAGGTGATGGCCGCGATGACCACCGCGCCGTTTTTCAAGCGATAGGTCTGGCCGTTGTATTCATACTCAGCCTCGCCCACCTGTGCGGCGTTGCCCACTGCGACACCGCCGCCGCCTTCGCTTTCCAGTCGGCCTTCTTCGTGCTTGCTCGGGCTGACCGCCAGGCCCAGGAAGTCGCTGAAGGCCTGGGCGACATCGGGGAGGGCGACGCGGTCCTGGGGACGTTTTGGTCCCGCGAGACTGGCCACGACAGAACCCATGTCCAGCTCCAGCGCATCGGTGAACGCCGGTTCCTGACCGGGCAGGCGCCACAGGCCCTGGGCCTTGCAATAGGCCTCGACCAATTTCACCGCTTCGTCCGGACGCCCCGACAGGCGCAGGTATTCGAGCGTGACGTCGTCGACCGGGAAGAAACCGCAGGTCGCACCGTATTCCGGGGCCATGTTGGCAATGGTGGCCCGGTCCGCCAGCGGCAAGTCAGCCAGGCCATCGCCATAGAACTCGACGAACTTGCCGACCACGCCTTTCTTGCGCAGCATTTGCGTCACGGTCAGCACCAGGTCCGTGGCGGTGATGCCTTCGCGCAGTTTGCCGATGAGCTTGAAGCCGATGACTTCCGGAATCAGCATCGACACCGGTTGGCCGAGCATGGCCGCTTCCGCCTCGATGCCGCCGACGCCCCAGCCGAGTACGCCGAGGCCGTTGATCATGGTGGTGTGGGAATCGGTACCGACCAGCGTGTCCGGGAAGGCGTAGGTGCGGCCGTCTTCTTCCTTGGTCCACACGGTGCGGCCGAGGTATTCCAGGTTGACCTGATGGCAGATCCCGGTGCCCGGCGGCACCACGCTGAAATTATCGAACGCGTTCTGGCCCCAGCGCAGGAACGCGTAACGCTCGCCGTTGCGCTGCATCTCGATGTCGACGTTCTCGCCGAAGGCCTTGTCGTCGCCGAAGCGGTCGACCATGACCGAGTGATCGATGACCAGATCCACCGGCGACAGCGGGTTGATGCGCTGGGGATCGCCGCCGGCCTTGGCCACGGCGGCGCGCATGGCGGCGAGGTCAACCACCGCCGGCACGCCGGTGAAATCCTGCATCAGCACGCGCGCGGGGCGGTACTGGATTTCCCGACGGGATTTGCGCTCGGTCAGCCAGTCGGCGAGGGCCTTGAGGTCGTCGCCGGTTACCGTGTGGTTGTCTTCCCAGCGCAGCAGGTTTTCCAGCAGCACCTTGAGTGACATCGGCAGCTTGTCGAGATTGCCCAGCGTGCGCGCGGCATCCGGGAGGCTGAAATAGTGGTAGGTCTTGTTGCTGACTTCGAGTGTTTTGAGGCTTTTCAGGCTATCGAGGGAGGGCATGACTGACTCCTTGACGGTCCGCGCAGCACGCGCGAACGGGCGATCGACGGTAAGACGGGTCTTGCTGCAGCGCCCTGGTCGGCGCCTTTAAATGCTCATTGAGTAGTACTGGACCCACCGGCTGAGCCAGTGGTTCCTGATTCGGCTATCATGCGCCGCTTTCGAGTCATTGAGGTTAATCCTCATGTACAGCTTGTGCCGCGACCCGATTCGTGGCGCGCGAGGAGACCGTCCCGTGAACACCCTTTTCATGCATTGCCGCCCCGGCTTCGAAAGCGAGGTCTGCTCGGAACTCAGCGAGCACGCCGCCCGCCTTGAGGTGTCCGGCTACGCCAAGGCCAAGACTGACGCCGCTTTCGCCGAATTCATCTGCACCGAGGCCGATGGTGCGGAGCGCCTGATGAACAGCCTGAAGTTCCGCGAGCTGATTTTCCCCCGGCAGTGGGCCCGTGGCGTGTTTGTCCAGCTGCCCGAGACCGATCGCATCAGCGTGATCCTCGAGCACATGGCCGGGTTTGCGCCGTGCGGCAGCCTGTGGCTGGAAGTGGTCGACACCAACGACGGCAAGGAGCTTTCGACCTTCTGCCGCAAGTTCGAAGCGCCGTTGCGCAAGGCCCTGGAGAAGGCCGGCAAACTGGTCGACAACCCGAGCCTGCCGCGTTTGCTGCTGACCTTTAAAAGCGGGCGCGAGGTGTTTCTCGGTCTGGCCGACGCAGACAACTCGGCGATGTGGCCCATGGGCATTCCGCGCCTGAAATTTCCCCGGGAAGCGCCGAGCCGCTCCACCCTCAAGCTCGAAGAGGCGTGGCACCACTTCATCCCCCGGGATCAGTGGGACGAGCGCCTGTCGGGCGACATGACTGGCGTTGACCTCGGTGCGGCGCCCGGTGGCTGGACCTATCAGCTGGTGCGGCGCGGCATGCTGGTCACCGCTATCGATAACGGACCAATGGCCGAAAGCCTGATGGACACCGGGCTGGTGCAGCACTTGATGGCGGACGGCTTCACTTTCAAGCCCCGTCAGCCGGTGGACTGGATGGTCTGCGACATCGTCGAAAAGCCCGCACGCAACGCCGCGCTGCTGGAAACCTGGCTGGGCGAAGGTCTATGCCGCGAGGCCGTGGTCAATCTCAAGTTGCCGATGAAGCAGCGCTATGCCGAAGTGCGACGCCTGCTGGAGCGCATCGAAGACGGCTTCAAGGCGCGGGGCGTCAAGGTCGCCATCGGTTGCAAGCAGCTGTACCACGATCGCGAAGAAGTGACCTGCCACCTGCGGCGGCTGGACATGAAGCGCAAGGGCTGATCCGCCCATCACCCGTCTGCAACATCGCACCAGACGCCGATCATTGCAGGAGCGCGCTTGCCCGCGAATGAGGTGTGTCAGGCGCTGCGCGAAGATTGATAGGTTCGCCAGCAAGCCGGCTCGGATTCGAATTCCTGGCGTGGCGCATTTTCATAGTGTGTGCAATCGACGAGCAAGGGCACGCTGTCCATAATCAGCGGGTGCGCCCGCGGCGCGAAGAGAAAGGGAGAAGCAATGAGCGCTGAACACAAGGGACCTGACGCCGACATCCTCATCGTCGGCGGTGGCCTCAGCGGCACGATGCTGGCGGTGCAGTTGCTGCGCTTGCCGGGGCGGCGCCGGATCCTGATCGTCGAGTCACGCAGCGAGTTGGGCCGGGGCGAGGCCTACAGCGCCACCGAACTGGGCCATACGCTGAACGGCAACGCCGCGCGCATGAGCGTCGACCCCGACGACGTCGACGACCTCACCCGCTGGCTCACCGATTACATTGCCGCCGGCGGTTGGCCGGAGTCTGATCAGCAGCACGTGCCGGTGGCCGAGTTGTTTCCGCCGCGGGGAATTTTCGGTCTGTATGTCCAGCAGCGTCTGGCCGAGGCCCGGGTAGTCGGCGAGCGCTATGGCTCCAGCGTCGAGCACGTGCGCGGCGAAGTGACCGACTTGCAGGCCGACGCCGCCGGCCTGAGCCTGACCCTCGCCAGCGGCGAACATATGACCGGCCGCTTTGGCGTATTGGCAACGGGCATGTTCGCCGCCGCACGCACGCCTCAGCGCGATTCAAATGCCCTCAACGCCGCCGCCGTCGATCCGTGGGATGTCAACGCCATGCGCCAGATTGACCCCCAGGGCCGTGTATTGATCATTGGCTCTGGCCTGACCATGGTCGACGCCGTGGTGTCCCTGGAGCAAGCCGGTCACCGTGGGCCCATCGACGTGTTTTCCCGCCACGGTCTGCTGCCCCACGTGCGCCGTCAGCCGCCGACGTGGCCGGACTTCCTCGCCGCCGACCCGAACATACGCAGCACCCGGCAACTGGTCCGGGCCTTGCGCGAGCAGTGCGCGCAGGCGGCGGCCCAGGGCATCGACTGGCAGGCGCCGCTCGACACCGTGCGCGTGCATATTCCTCGGCTGTGGAGTCAGGCGTCTGACCTGCAGCGGCGCCAATTCGTACGTCATGTCCGGCCGTGGTGGGAAAGCCATCATCACCGCTCGCCGCCGCCCAGTGCGCAGTTGCTGGAGCGGCTGATCGGCGAAGAGCGCCTGCACGTCCACGCCGCTTCGTTGCTCAGCGTGGAGGGTGCCCAAGGTGGACAGGTCTCCATCAGCGTTCGCTATCGCGGCCAGGACGAGGCCACCAACGAGACCGGTGCAGCGCTGGTCAACTCGACCGGCATTCAATACGACTGGCGCCGGGTCGATCGTGCCCTGCCGCGCAATCTGCTGGCCCGCGGCCTGATTCACCCGGGGCCGCTCGCGCTGGGCATTGCCGCGGACGCGGGCGGCGCAGTGATGGATGCCGAAGGGCGCTACTCGTCGCGGTTGTTCGCCATGGGCCCGCCCTTGCGCGGGCTGTGGTGGGAAAGTACCGCCGTCACCGACGTGGCGTTGCAGGCCAAGGCGCTGGCGGCACGGCTGGCGGCGTCGAGCAGTGTGCCAGGCTGAATGAAGAGGAAATTGTGTCGACCACGACACAGTTTCTGCAGCCCCTCCTAAAGCACCCTCCGAACGAGCCGAAAGCCCGTTATCGACCCGGTACGACCGCCCGCTTTTCATCGAGAGGCGACAGGGACGTCAGCGATTGCGCAGGGCTATGGAGGCCGTCTTTCATGTTGAGCTTGAGTTTCAGAAATCCCGCCGAAGCGGCGCTGCTCCTGCCGCCAGCTGCTGCGTCAAACTCCCTCGGCGCTGACGACCCGCAGCAGAGCCTCAGTGCGGCCAATCAGGTGCGTCAGGGCATCGAAGTGCTGCTTTCACCGGACGCGCAGAAAGCGGCGAAGAAGGGCGACAAGAACGCCGACATCGACGCGACGCACTTGCCTGACCGGATCAAGGAGCAGCTCAAGCTGACCCGCTCGATTCAGGAACGCATCGCCAAACGCATGCAGGACATGCAGGCATTCATGAGCGACCGGTCGCTGTCGCCCCGTGCCCGGGAAGGCAAAATGCGCCAGTTGCAGATGGAAATCATGGCCATGACCAGCTCGCTGATTCAGGCCACCAACCAGCTCAATCAAGCGATGCAGCAGATGCATCTGTCACTGGCCGACCAGACCCTGGCCGGCACCCTGGTCAGTCCGCAAAACCTTCAATCCTGATCCAGCAGGCGCGGCCCGGCGCCTTGCTCGCTCAGGCTGTCGCCGAAGTTGCGCAGCGGGCAGGCCTCCATCGACAGGCAGCCGCAACCAATGCAGCCATTGAGTTGGTCGCGCAGGGCGGTAAGGCGGTTGATGCGTTCATCCAGATCGGTTTTCCAGCGCTCGGACAGCCGGGTCCAGTCGTCAAGGCTGGGCGGGCGGTCCTGGGGCAGGGTTTGCAACGCGGTCTGGATCGTCGCCAGCGGAATGCCGAGCCGTTGGGCGGTTTTGATCAACGCCACCCGACGCAGCACGTCCCGGGGGTAGCGACGCTGATTGCCAGCGTTGCGCTGGCTGCTGATCAGGCCTTTGGCTTCGTAAAAGCGCAGCGCGGTGATGGCCACGCCGCTGCGCGCGGACAACTGGCCGACGGTGAGTTCGCGGGCGATGGGCGGGGTGTCCTGGGTGAGCATGCAATATTCCTGTATCCCGATTGGCGCTTGACCTCCAGTTAACTGGAGGTTTTATCCTGCGCAGCATCGCTTGCCCGGCTCGGCCTGGCAAGTGGCGCACCGGCGCAAGAAACGTATGGGGCCATGCCGGTTGGCGCAGCATCCTGTTCAGCAACATCCGTCATCCGTGGAGAACGTTCATGACACCAGCAGCCGCTCATCTTCCGTTCAGTCAGTTCGTCGAGTTCGCCGTCGACCCGCGGCATCAGGCCGGGCTGGTCGAGGCGCTACACGAGCGTTTCGAGCAATTTACCTGCACTTATCCAGGCTTTGTCCGCGCCAGTGTGCAGGTCAGCGAAGACCGCCAACGGGTGCTGAGCCATGTGCAATGGCTGTCCAAGACCGACTGCGAGCGCGCGTTCGAAAACGCCGAGCAGGGCGAAGGGGATTTTTGGGAGTTGACTCGCCGACACCGGGCGACGTCGATGATCTTCAACGCGTACGAAGTGGCGGGGGAAGTCGTAGGACCGCGTCAGGGATGAGCGCAGTCCCACCGGTTGCATCGCTGCAGGTTCACACCGACAAGTGCAGCATCCGCTCACCCTGGGTCTGCTCACCGGGGCGGCGCTTGTTGACGGCCAGTTCGCCGATCTTGATCAGACGCGCGCGCACGACGTTGCGGCTCAAACCCAGCAGCTGCGCGGTGTGCACCTGGTTGCAGTGGCTAAAGCGATAGGCCGCGCGCAACAAGGCGTCTTCGACCTTCTCGTGCAGCGCGCCGGCCTGCTCCTCGAACAGACGCTGGAACGCCCGGGACAGCAGCGCTTCGGTCGAGTCATCCACGGCGGGGGCTGAATCCTCCTGACGCTCGAGGCGCAGGTTGGACAGGCGCAGATCGCTGGACTGGATCACGCCGTTGCGGCAGATCAGCAGGGTGTGGTGAATGACGTTTTCCAGCTCGCGAATGTTCCCCGGCCAGCCGTAGGTGCGCAGCTTGTGCTCGGCATCGGCGCTGATCTGGATCGGCCCGCAACCCAGACGCTGGCTGTAGACCTCGATGAAGTGCCGGCTCAGCGGCATGATGTCCCCCGGCCGTTCGCGCAGGGTGCTCAGCGCCAGATTGACGACGTTCAGGCGATAGAACAGGTCTTCGCGAAAGTGCCCGGCGTTGATCGCGCGTTCCAGTTGCACGTTCGTCGCGGCCAGCACCCGCACGTTGATCGGCGTACTCTTGCGCGAGCCCAACCGCACCACTTCGCGCTCCTGCAGGACACGCAGCAGCTTGACCTGGATCGCCAGGGGCAGATCGCCGATTTCATCGAGAAACAGCGTGCCGCCGTTGGCTTCTTCGAACCAGCCGGCCTTGGCGGTGAGGGCGCCGGTGAACGCGCCTTTTTCCTGGCCGAACAGCTCGGCTTCCACCAGCGATTCAGAAAACGCACCGCAGTTGACGGCCACGAACGGCTGGTGACGGCGGCTGCTCAGGTTGTGGATGTGGCGCGCCACCAGCTCTTTGCCGGTGCCGGTTTCGCCGATGATCAGCACGCTGGCATCGCTGGGCGCGACTTGTTCGATGTGGGCCAGCAGCGCCTGGGACCTCGGGTCCTCGAACACCTGCGCGGTGGCGCGGATCGAAGTGGCCAGGGCCGGCGATGGCGGAAGGGTCAATAGCTGCATGGGGATCACTTGTGGTTGGAACGGTACGCTGGCGGTCATGAAGGACTCCTCGTCGCGATGGCAATTGTCGCGATGGCAAATCAACCGCTTCCCACGCGCTGGGCGGTCGCGCGGCAAACAGGTGTGTAGGAGTGAGCTTGCTCGCGATGGGTCACTTGAAGCAGGGGGGGCGGATGGATCTGCTATCGCGAGCAAGGTGGAGCGCCACCCCGGTCACTCCTACAAGGGGGTGCGGTGAAACTTACTTCTGCGGCGGCAAGTCGTTGGCAATCATCTCGCCGAACGGGCCGGTGAGGTTGGTGATGCCGCGGCCTGCCAGGCTGCGATACGGCTCGGGCAACAGCGGGAACACCAGTTCGGCGAAGCGGTAGGCTTCTTCCAGATGCGGATAGCCGGAGAAGATGAAGCTTTCGATGCCCAGGTCCGCGTACTCCTTGATTCGCTCGGCGACTTCCTGGGGATTACCGACTAGCGCTGTGCCCGCGCCGCCCCGCACCAGGCCGACGCCGGCCCACAGGTTGGGGGCGATCTCCAGGTTGTCCCGCCGGCCGTCGTGCAGTGCGGCCATGCGGCGCTGACCTTCGGAATCGAAACGCGAAAAGGATTTCTGTGCGGCGGCGATGGTGTCGTCGCTGATGTGCTCGATCAAAGTGTCGGCTGCTTTCCAGGCTTCTTCGCTGGTTTCACGGACGATCACGTGCAGACGGATGCCGAACTTGACCGTGCGACCGTTGCGCGCGGCGCGCTCACGGATGTCCGCCAGCTTCTCGGCCACTGCCGCAGGGGGCTCGCCCCAGGTGAGGTAGACGTCAACCTGCTCGGCGGCCAGTTCATGGGCCGCCTCGGAAGACCCACCAAAATACAGTGGCGGATAGGGCTTCTGGATCGGCGGGTACAGGGCTTTGGCGTTCTGTACCCTCAGGTGCTTGCCTTCGAAGTCCACGGCTTCGCCCTGCAACACACGGCGCCAGATCTTCAGGAACTCGTCGGTGACTTCGTAGCGCTCGCTGTGATCGAGGAAGCTGCCATCGCCACGGTTCTCGTCCGGATCGCCACCGGTCACCACGTTGATCAGCAGGCGGCCACCGGACAAACGATCCAGCGTCGCAGCCATGCGCGCGGAAACCGTCGGAGAAATGATCCCCGGGCGAATCGCCACCAGGTAACGCAGACGTTCGGTCAGGGGCACGAGGGCCGAAGCGATGACCCAGGAGTCTTCGCAGGAACGGCCGGTTGGAATCAGCACGCCGTGGTAGCCCAGGTCATCAGCGGCCTGGGCGACCTGCTTCAGGTAATTGAGCGTGACCGGGCGCGCGCCCTTGGTCGTGCCCAGGTAATGGCCGTCGCCGTGTGTCGGTAGAAACCAGAAAACATCCATGAGAAATCCTTCGAGCGGAATCGGTGGGCCGTGACAAGTGCACCCGTTATAAAGGCTCCGGTTTATTCCGTAAAAGAACTGAATCCCATATTTTTATAACCGTTAGTGATATGCCCGGTTTATAGGGATCCGAGGGCTGGATGCGAATGCTTGGGTGGTGAAGAACCCTGTAGGAGCGCGCTTGCCCGCGAATGCGATTGACCTATCAGCCTTTCATTGCCTGACACTCCGTATTCGCG
>NZ_JBTOPV010000018.1:0-80358 GCF_055284355.1 Pseudomonas sp. HP_01
CCGCGAAGGCGGTGGTTCAGGCGACAGATGCGTCACAGGCAAAATCTTTCGCGGGCAAGCGCGCTCCTACACTGATCTCGGTAACGCCCACCGTCTGTGGCGTACACACGATCCGTAGATATCGGGTTGCTGGCGAAGGCGTCGGGCCACACGACATTGCAGCGTCCGCACGAATGCATTCGCCAGCAAGCTTGCTCCCGGAGGTTTTGCGCCCAATGCGGAAGTCGGTAAACCACGCCCCATTGTAGGAGCGCGCTTGCCCGCGAAGGCGGTGGTTCAGGCGACAGATGCGTCACAGGCAAAATCTTTCGCGGGCAAGCGCGCTCCTACAATGATCTCGGTAACGCCCACAGTCTGTGGCGTACACACGATCCGTAGATATCGGCTTGCTGGCGAAGGTGTCCGCAGTCAGCTCATCAGCGCGAGACGAATCAGGTTCGCCAGCAAGCCGGCTCAGAGGGGTGTGTTTGGCGCTGACGGGGTTCGCGCCGCCGGTCGTGTGTTCGCTCGCCAACAGCGTTTGAACACATTGCCTCAGGAGCGGTTATTGCCTGGCCAGATTCGATGGCTGGATCACGCGCTTGGCATTCAGCCAGGCTTTTTGCCAATACGGCTTGTCGAGGCTGTCGAGCTTGACCGTGCCGCCGGTGGCCGGTGCATGGACAAATCGCCCTTCCCCGACGTAGATGCCGGCATGGCTGACGTTGGAACCACCGCTGGTGGCGAAGAACACCAGATCACCGGTCTGCAATTGGCTGCGGTCGATGTCGGGGCCACGCAGGGTGATCATCTCCCGCGTCGATCGCGGCAAAGTGATGCCCGCGGCGTCGTGGTAGACATAGCCGATCAGGCCACTGCAATCGAAACCCGAATCAGGCGTGTTGCCACCCCAGCGATAGGGCGTGCCAACGAGGCCGATCGCGCGCAACAGCACATCGTCAGCGAGTGGTGAAGAAAACTGGGGAGGAGCGGAAACCACAGGCCGGTAGACGACCTTGCGCGGAGCGGGCGGTGGAGTGCTGGAACATGCGGCCAGCAGCACAGCCAGAGAGGCGACGATCAGGCGAACCGTTAACGACATAAACACGACAACCTGTGCGGGGTGCAGCTTACTTTGCCGAGAGCCGGGTTTGCGCGCAAGAGGGGGTTAGCCCTGTGCGCGCCCGGAATTAACGGGTTTGGCGCTTGATTGTAGTCGAGCTCATCGCGGTGGTGGTTGCAGGTACCGTTGACGATGCCGTTGCAGGCGCCATTGCCAGCGCGCGTTTGGCTTCGATGAAGGTACGGGACCAGTAGGCATCGTCCAGGCTGTCGACACGAACACCGCCACTGCGACGGCTGCTGGAATGGATGAACTGGTCATCGCCCAGGTAGATGCCCGCATGGCTGACGCGGCCGCGACCGGCGGTGCTGAAGAACAGCAGATCGCCTGGCTTGAGGTCATTGCGCTTAATGAGAGGGGCATCGATGTTGATCATTTCGCGGGAAGAACGCGGCAGGCTCATGCCGGCCTCTTCACGGAACAGATAGCCGATGAAACCGCTGCAGTCGAAGCCGGAGGTGGTCGACGTACCGCCGAAGCGATAGCGAGTGCCTATCAAGGATTTACCGCGTTCAAGGATGCTGTCGGCCAGAACCGGCAGGCGGTACGGCTTATTGTCGGCAAATTGAGCGAGTTCGTCTTCGGTGGCGACTTCGTCATCCAGAACGGAAGAGGCGTAGTCGGCGCGCTTGCTGGCGGATTGAGCGGTGGCAGAGTCCCGGAACTGGGGGCTTTGCGACTGTTGTTGCGACGTCGGCATCTGGGCCGCGCAGCCGAACAACAGCGTAACGAGTGCGAGAGGCACGAGGGGTGCGAGGCGGTTTAGCATGTGCACGACCGTGGCTGAAGTGTAAAGAAGCCGAGACTATGCCTTCAATCGTACCCATTTGCAAATTCAATCGAAACAAATGTGACTTACGATGTCGTCCATCACTTCTAAGGCTCTACACCTCAGAAACGCATCCATGTGCGCGGAATGATCGGTCGGCGAAGGGTTTATCTCGGCAGTAAAGCCGCCCGTCACCCGAGCGCGCAGCATGGGCTCATGAATGTACGGGAAACTGGCGGTGGTTCCGATGCTGAGCACAGCGTCAAAACCTTTTGCCGTCTCCTCCTGAAGCACATTCAATGCCAACTCCGGCAGCATCTCCTGAAATAACACCACCGATGGCCTCAGAACGCCACTACAGCTGGGGCAAAGGGGTGGCAGTGGTCGACTGAGATGCTCGCTCAGCTGCGGATCTTCGGCGCCACAAGATTGACAGTAGAGCGGCGCCAGTTGGCCGTGGATCTCGATCAGCCGTTCTGGCGGACTTCCCGCCGCGCGATGATAGCCGTCGACATTTTGCGTCAATACCCAACATTCCGGCTTGCGCCGCTGCAATTCAGCGATGGCGTAGTGCGCCGCATTGGGACGTCCGCCCAGGCAAGCGCTGCCCAATTGTGCGATGTACTTCCAGCACAGCGCAGGATCACGACGCAGCATCGGGCCAGACAACGCCATTTCGATGGGCAAACCATCGTCGGTCTCGCCGTTATACAGCCCACCGACACCGCGATAGGTCGGCAGGCCCGAATCCGCCGAAAGCCCTGCACCGGTGATGATCAATATCCGCGTGGCGTGGCGCAAGGCCGCTGCGGTTTGCAGGACCAGGGCCGGATCGACCACGGGCGGGCTTACCAACCGAGGGTTTCTTTCAGGAAGGGAATGGTCAGCTTGCGCTGGGCCTGGAGCGATGCCTGGTCGAGTTGTTCAAGCAGGTCGAACAGCGCGCTCATGCTGCGCTTGCCGCGGGTAAGGATGAAATGCCCCACTTCATCGGTCAGGTGCAGGCCTCGACGCGACGCGCGCAATTGCAGGGCGCGGAGTTTTTCTTCGTCGGACAACAGGCGCATCTGGAACACCAGCGCCAAGGTCAGGCGGGATTTCAGGTCCGCCAGTTTGACCGGCAGCTCCCGAGGCGAGCATGAAGCAGCGATAAGCAAGCGTCGGCCGCTGTCGCGCAGGCGATTGAACAAGTGGAACAACGCTTCTTCCCACTCAGGCTTGCCGACCACCGCTTGCAGGTCGTCGAGGCAGACCAGTTCATATTGCTCCAGATGATCGAAAAGGCCGATGCCTTGATCGAGCAGCTCGGCCATCGGCAGGTAAACCGCTGGCTCGCCCATCTGTTCGAAACGCAGGCAGGCAGCCTGCAACAGATGCGTGCGCCCTACCCCGTTCTTGCCCCACAGATAAATCAGACTCTCCGTCCAGCCGGCCTCGGCTTCGCACAGCCGCTCGACATAGCCGAGTGCAGCGGCATTGGCGCCTGGATAGTAATTGATGAAGGTGGCGTCATCACGCAGACGCACACTCAGGGGCAGCTGAACTGGTTTCATGCTGGCTGAACGGTTCGTGACGAACCGCCAAGGGGCCTCTGTGAAAAGTGCGCAAAGTCTATACCCGCAGGGCTGACCGCACAATGCGGCAGACCGCCAGCAAAATCAAAGGCTTGCGTAGGTGACTGGTATGACTGGGGATTACGAGGAAAAATGAACCGATCGCAGAAGCCGGCTTGCTGGCGAAAGCATCGTGTCAGGCAACACGACGCAAATGATCAACCGGTTCGCCAGCAAGCCAGCTACAGGGTCAGGGTCCATCCTTGACCTGCGCTCTACGTCCGAGAATCAGAGATCCGGGTCGTCCAGGCCGCCGTAGATGTCCGAATCCTTGTACAGGTCATGAACATGGCGCACCAAAACCATGATCACCGCAGCCACCGGCAACGCCAGCAGGATGCCGGTGAAACCGAACAGCTCGCCGCCCGCCAGAATCGCGAAGATCACTGCAACCGGGTGCAGGCCGATGCGGTCGCCCACCAACAGCGGCGTCAGCACCATCCCTTCCAGCGCCTGACCGACCATGAACACCGCGACGATGCCCAGCATCGGGTACAGGTCGCCGCCGAACTGGAAGAAGCCCGCCAGAATCGCCGAGCCGATGCCGATGACGAAACCCATGTACGGCACGATGGCCGCCAGACCGGCAATGACGCCGATCAACAGACCCAGCTCCAGACCGACCAGCATCAGCCCGGCGGCGTAAATCACGCCCAGGGCGACCATCACCAGCAACTGGCCACGAATGAACGCGCCCAGGACTTCATGGCACTCGTCCGCCAGGGCGACGATCTTCTTCTCGCGGTGACGCGGCAACAGGCTGCGGACCTTGGCGGTCATCACGTCCCAGTCACGCAGCAGGTAGAAGCAGACCACCGGGATCAGCACCAGATTGGTAAGCCAGCCGATCAGCGCCAGGGTCGAGGTGGTGGCCTGGGACAGGACGATGCCGACGATGTCGCCGGTCTGGCCCATGTGCTCCGAGATCGCCGCCTTGACCTTGTCGAACTTCCAGAACCCTTCCGCCAGCCCGAGCTTGGCCTGCGCCCACGGCATGGCGGTGTGCTGCAGCCAGTCGAGGATCTGCGGCGCCAGTTCGTACAGCCGATAAAGCTGCTTGGCCAGCATGGGCACCAGTACCAACAGCAAGCCCATAAAGATGAGGGTGAACAACAGAAACACCGTCACCACACTCATGGTGCGTGACAGCTTCAGTTTTTCCAGCCGGTCTGCCAGCGGATCGCCCATGTACGCCAGCAGCAGCGCCACGAGGAACGGCGTCAGAATCGAATGCAGCAGCCAGACGAACAAACAGACCAGGACAACCCCGCCCAGCCAGAACCAACGACGCGTATCAGTCATTACTGCCTCTTTCCCCAGGATGATGTGCTTCGTGCAACGTCGTTATGAACCTGTTCACCAACGGAAGTGCAATGCGCTGTCAGAAACAGCGGGCGGCTGCGGTGCTGCCGGCGTGCCGTCCGCAGCAACGGGCGCGGGGTTGACCGGCGCGCTGGCGATTTCACTGGCTGGAACTTCCTGCAATTTCGCCAGCGCGAGCTGCGAACGCAACTGATCGGGGCTGCCGCTGACGTCGAAAGCGATGCGATCACCGTCCGCTGATTTAAGGCGACCACCGAACGGTTCGAGCAGGTGCAGCAGCTGCGCGTAACGCTCAAGATTCATGCCCTGCACATCCAGCACCATGCCCGTCGAAGCACCCGGCTTGACCACGAAGCGTGGCGCCAGACGCTGGCTCACGGCCAACAGCACGGCGTCTGCCAGTTCCGCCGAGCTGGCGCCGCTGGCACTGCCCTGCTCCATCTTGTCGCCCAGCCACAGGTGCCACTTGCCCTGCCACTGGCCGCCGTTTTCCTGCGCGTGAACCGCCAGAATCGCGTCCGAACCGTAGCGCTCGGAAGCCTCTTTGAGCGGGCCGACGTTGTTACCGTCGAGGGTCTTGGCGTTGCCGATGCCTTGCTCGCCCAGGTCCGCCAGTGGCA
Organism: Pseudomonas sp. HP_01; assembly: GCF_055284355.1. Taxonomy (NCBI): domain Bacteria; kingdom Pseudomonadati; phylum Pseudomonadota; class Gammaproteobacteria; order Pseudomonadales; family Pseudomonadaceae; genus Pseudomonas; species Pseudomonas sp. HP_01. Next base: position 5,428 of record NZ_JBTOPV010000018.1, read on the forward strand.
GACGCAACGGCAGGCCGCGATGCTGAGCCGCGCGGCGCAAAGGTTCGGCAGAGGCCTGACCGTCGCCGACGAGATTGGCGCCGTCAGTGGCGTCATTCAGCCACCAGGCCATGATCACCGGACGGTTGGAACCCCACAGCGACAAACCCGCCTGGCGCATGACACGTTCGGTGCTCGCCGGATCGAAATCGACCTGCAGGCTTTCGGGCGGGCCGGCGTCATAACCGTACTGACTGATGATTTGCTGAGGGTCCTTGCGCACCTCGGCAAGGCCGCCGTTCTGTACCGCCTTGGGGTCGCCGGTCAGGCGGATGACCAGGGTTTCGAGCGCAGCCTGGGTGGCGCGGGTTTTCTCGTCAGGGGTCTGGCCGCTGACGGGTTCGCGCACCTGATAAAGAGTGTTCACCGTCTCGGCGAGCGCCGGCAGACTCATCAATGAGAGACAACCCACGAACAGGCAGTTTTTTAGGCGCATGAAGGAAGGTGGACGCATGAAGGATTCCCGCTGGGTAAAAAGGCAACGCTATAAATAGCTGCATGAACTCAAGTGACCCGACTCTGACCGCAGACGCGCCCGAATCGCTCACTCAGGCGCCAACGTTACACCGGATCCTCCTGGCGACGAACGGGTGCGGTGGGATAAACCGGGTTATTTTTTCTTCACCATGTCCTGCCCGTCGGCCCAAGGATGGCCGCTTGCGCCCAACCCTGATAAAATCGCGCGCCTTCGCAGACCGGCGAGGACACGGCCCCCGCGTCGTTGCCACTCGGTCGTTACCCCGAATCCCCCCCTAAAGGCCTGGATCATGAGCAAGCAACCCTCCCTGAGCTACAAAGACGCCGGTGTTGACATCGACGCCGGTGAAGCGCTGGTCGAACGCATCAAGAGCGTCGCCAAGCGCACCAAGCGCCCGGAAGTGATGGGCGGGCTCGGGGGCTTCGGCGCTCTGTGCGAAATCCCGGCCGGCTACAAGCAGCCTGTACTGGTCAGCGGCACCGACGGCGTCGGCACCAAGCTGCGTCTGGCACTGAACCTGAATAAACACGACACCATCGGCATCGATCTGGTCGCCATGTGCGTCAACGATCTGGTGGTTTGCGGCGCCGAGCCGCTGTTCTTCCTCGACTACTACGCCACCGGCAAACTCAACGTCGACACCGCGGCTCAAGTGGTGACCGGCATCGGCGCGGGCTGCGAACTGGCCGGCTGCTCGCTGGTCGGCGGCGAGACTGCTGAAATGCCTGGTATGTACGAAGGTGAAGACTACGATCTGGCCGGCTTCTGCGTCGGCGTCGTGGAGAAAGCTGACATCATCGACGGCTCCAAAGTGGCCGCCGGTGACGCGCTGATCGCCCTGCCGTCTTCCGGCCCGCACTCCAACGGCTACTCGCTGATCCGCAAGATCATCGAAGTGTCGGGTGCCGAGATCGACACCATCCAGCTCGACGGCAAGCCGCTGACCGAACTGCTGATGGCGCCGACCCGCATTTACGTCAAACAACTGCTCAAGCTGATCAAAGACACCGGCGCGGTAAAAGCCATGGCCCACATCACCGGTGGCGGCCTGCTGGACAACATTCCTCGCGTGCTGCCTGAAGGCGCTCAGGCCATCGTTGATGTGGCCAGCTGGACCCGTCCGGCGGTCTTCGACTGGCTGCAGGAGAAAGGCAACGTCGATGAGCATGAAATGCACCGCGTGCTGAACTGCGGCGTCGGCATGGTCATCTGCGTTGCGCAGGAACACGTCGAAGTCTCTCTCAATGCCCTGCGTGAAGCCGGCGAGCAGCCGTGGGTGATAGGCCAGATCGGCACCGCTGCCGAAGGCGCTGCACAAGTCGAGCTGAAGAACGTCAAGGCTCATTAATGCCTGACATGCCCCAACCCTGTGACGTGGTAGTGCTGCTGTCCGGCACTGGCGGTAACCTGCAGGCGATGATCGACAGCTTTCAGGACAGCGTGAGCCCTGCGCGCATCCGTGCGGTGATTTCCAACCGCGCCGATGCCTTCGGGCTCGAGCGTGCCGCCCGCGCGGGGATCGACACCCACGTGCTCGACCACACCGGCTACGAAGGTCGCGAGGCCTTCGATGCCGCGCTGATCGAGGCCATCGATTCGTTTCAGCCGTCGCTGGTGGTGCTCGCCGGATTCATGCGCATCCTCACGCCCGGGTTCGTCCGCCACTACCATGGCCGCCTGCTGAACATTCACCCTTCGCTGCTTCCCCTGTATAAAGGCCTGCACACCCATCAACGGGTGCTGGACGCCGGCGATGCCGAACATGGCTGCAGCGTGCACTTTGTCACGGAGGAACTCGATGGGGGGCCTCTGGTCGTACAGGCAGTTGTTTCTGTAGAGTTGCACGACACGCCCGCCACGCTGGCACAGAGGGTTCACGCCCAGGAACACCTGATTTATCCCCTGGCCATTCGCTGGTTCGCCGAAGGACGATTGACCCTCGACGAACACGGCGCCTCACTGGACGGCCAGCCCTTAGGGCCCAGCGGCCACTTGATCCGACATTAGGAGATATTATGCGTCGCGCTTTGCTCTTCGCTTTCGCTCTGTTCGCACTTCCCGCAGTTAACGCGGCCGACCTTCAACCTTTCTCCGCCAGCTACACCGCTGACTGGAAACAGCTGCCCATGAGCGGAGGCAGCGCCAGCCGCAGCCTCGAGAAGAACGCCAACGGCACCTGGACCCTGAGCTTCAAGGCCTCGATGATGATCGCCAGCCTGACCGAAGTCAGCACGATCAAAGTCGACAAGGAGCAGTTGCTGCCGCAGACCTACCACTTCGAACGTGGCGGCCTGGGCAAGAGCAAGACAGTCGATCTGGTCTTCGACTGGCCCACCAAGTTCATCACCGGTTCGGACCGTGGCAACGCGGTGAAAATCCCGCTGAATGCCGGCGTCCTCGACAAGTCCACCTACCAGCTCGCGCTGCAGCATGACGTAGCGGCAGGCAAGAAGAGCATGTCGTATCAGGTGGTCGACGGTGATGAAGTCGATACCTATGATTTCCGCGTGCTGGGTACTGAAAAGGTCGAGACCAAAGTGGGTTCGGTCGACGCCATCAAGGTCGAGCGCGTGCGTGATCCGACGCAGAACAAGCGCATCACCGTGATGTGGTTCGCCAAGGACTACGACTACCTGCTGGTTCGCCTGCAACAGGTTGAAACCGACGGCAAGGAATACAACATCATGCTGCAGGACGGCACGGTGAACGGTAAGTCGGTCAAGGGCAGTTAATTCAGCCAGCTGATTCACGCCTACATCGCGCAACATCGAACCCCGCCTACATGGCGGGGTTTTTTTGGCCGTAAAACCAGTATTGCCAGGCGAGCATTGATCTGACGGACCTCATTCCCCGGGTTGCTGCCGCTTCGCGACAGATCGCGGGCAAGCGCGCTCCTACATTTGAACGGCGGCAGGCCGAGGTTTTGTGCCGACGACCAAGCGCGCTGGCTGCGAACGACAAAATGAAACATTCTTCATGGCCTTCAACCGAGTGTGACAAAACGCCACACACCCTTCGAATACAAGCATTTAGCGCACTGTTACGGATTCGGTAAATAACTGTTGCCGGATGTGCACGTTTACTTAGCTGGCTACCAAAAACTATAAAGAAGGCCTGCGACGTCCTGCCGCAGATATCCAAGAGTCAGGAGTTTGCACTATGACCGTAACTGTTACTGAACGCGACGACGCCCATATCTCCCACGAAACCATCGCCGATGGCATCCAGATCTGGGATGTTCGCCAACAGGACCAACTGGTAGGGATGTTTCATTACGAATCGGACGCACAGCGTTACGCAGCAGAGCTAGCTGAGCAGGAAGCAAAACAGCAGGCCAGTCATTCGTAATTTCGGAATCGCAGCAAAACAAAACCCGCCTCTTGGCGGGTTTTGTTGTTTTAGCTGAGTGAGCGACGGGCGCTTACCACATCAAATCATCCGGGATCTTGTAGGCGGCGTACGGATCGTCGCCCTCCGGCTCTTCGGTCGGGGCGCTGAGCATGACGATGCGGCGCGGGTCGCGCTCCTGCACCTTGAGAGCCGCTTCGCGTGGGATCACCTCGTACGTACCGCCGTGGTGCACGATGGCCAGCGCACCGCTGCTCAGCTTGCTGCGCATCAGGGCGTTGACCGACAGGCGCTTGACCTTCTTGTCGTCGACGAAGTTGTAGTAGTCCTCGGTGGTCAGCTTCGGCAGGCGCGTGGCTTCGATCAACTGCTTGACCTGGGCGGCACGGGCTTTCTGCTCGATTTTCTCCTGCTGCTGACGATTCAGTTCCTGATCGCGTTTGGCTTTCTCCGCCATCGCTTCCTGGGCAGCGCGCTGGCTGGTGTCGTCCGCCACCGCCTGGCCCTTGTGCACCAGACGCTGTTCCTTCTGCTTGCTCTTGCTGGCCTGCTTCGCCTGTTTCTCATTGACCAGGCCGGCTTTCAGCAACTGGTCACGAAGGGAAATACCCGCCATCTGTCTTCTCTCTCTAAATAGTCAACTCAACCGCAGTTGGGCGTGATCTTTTCCTGGCGCTTGGCTTCGCCCCAGAGCGCATCCATCTCTTCGAGGCTGCAATCTTCGATGGGGCGCCGGGTGTCGCGCAAGGCCTGTTCAATAAATCTGAAGCGCCGCTCGAATTTGGCATTGGCGGCGCGCAGGGCATTTTCCGGATCGACCTTGAGGTGTCGGGCCAGATTGACGGCGGCAAACAGCAGATCGCCGACTTCTTCGGTGATGGCCGCGCTGTCATTATCAGCCATGGCTTCAAGGACTTCGTCGAGTTCCTCACGGACGTTATCGACCACCGGCAACGCGTCCGGCCAATCGAACCCGACCTGAGACGCACGCTTCTGCAATTTCGCCGCTCGAGACAACGCCGGCAGTACATTTGGCACATCGTCGAGCAGGGAAAGCTGCTCGGGCGCGCTGGCCTTTTCGGCGCGCTCCTCGGCCTTGATCTGTTCCCACCGATGCTTGACCTGCTCTTCGCTGAGACGCGGCGTTTCCAACGGCGCGTACAGATCGCCGGTCGGAAACACGTGGGGATGACGGCGAATCAGTTTGCGGGTGATGCCGTCGACCACGCCGTCGAACTCGAAGCGCCCTTCTTCCCGGGCCAGCTGGCAGTAATACACCACTTGAAACAGCAGATCGCCAAGCTCACCGCGCAGGTCATCAAAGTCGCCACGCTCGATGGCGTCGGCCACTTCGTAGGCTTCTTCGAGGGTGTGCGGCACGATGCTCGCGTAATTCTGCTTCACGTCCCACGGGCAACCGAATTGCGGATCGCGCAGACGGGCCATGAGCGTGAGGAGGTCTTGGAGGCTGTACATGGGGGTCTCTCTTCGTTCGCAGCTGTAAGCGACAAGCCACAAGCTTCAAGTTATCCGCGTACGGCTTGAAGCTGATCGTTCCCACGCTCTGCGTGGGAATGCCCGCCTGGAAGCTCTGCGTCCCACGAGTGACGCGGAGCGTCACGGACTGCGTTCCCACGCAGAGCGTGGGAACGATCAACCGCCGTAAAATCACGGCGTTCTGTTACGCCGCGTTTCGATGATGTTCGGCAGTTGCGAGATGCGCCCCAGCAGACGGCCCAGCGCATCCAGGCCCGGGATCTCGATGGTCAGCGACATCAGCGCAGTGTTGTCTTCCTTGTTCGAGCGGGTGTTGACCGCCAGCACGTTGATGCGCTCGTTGAGCAGGATCTGCGAAACGTCCCGCAGCAAGCCCGAGCGGTCGTAGGCGCGGATGATGATGTCCACCGGATAGGTGAGCACCGGCACCGGGCCCCAGCTGACCTGGATGATCCGCTCGGGTTCGCGCCCGCCGAGTTGCAGCACCGAGGCGCAGTCCTGACGGTGAATGCTCACGCCGCGGCCCTGGGTGATGTAACCGACAATGGCATCGCCCGGCAGCGGCTGGCAGCAGCCGGCCATCTGCGTCATCAGGTTGCCGACGCCCTGGATCTGAATGTCCCCGCGCTTGCCCGGCTTGTAGCCCGTGGCCTTGCGCGGGATCAGCTCCAGTTGCTCGTTGCCCCGCTCCGGCTCGACCAGTTGCTGAGCCAGATTGACCAGCTGCGCAATGCGCAGGTCCCCGGCACCGAGGGCCGCGAACATGTCTTCGGCGGTCTTCATGTTGGCCTTCTCGGCCAACTTGTCGAAATCCACCTGGGGCAGTGCCAGACGCGCCAGCTCCCGCTCCAGCAGCACCTTGCCAGCGGCAACGTTCTGGTCGCGCGCCTGCAGCTTGAACCAGTGCACTATCTTCGCCCGCGCCCGGGACGTGGTGATGTAACCCAGGTTCGAGTTCAGCCAGTCGCGGCTCGGCGTGCCGTGCTTGCTGGTGATGATCTCGACCTGCTCGCCGGTCTGCAGGCTGTAGTTGAGCGGGACGATGCGGCCGTTGATCTTGGCACCACGGCAGTTGTGGCCGATCTCGGTGTGCACGCGGTAGGCGAAGTCCAGCGGGGTCGCGCCCTTGGGCAGGTCGATCGCGTGACCGTCCGGGGTGAACACGTAGACGCGGTCGGGCTCGATGTCGACGCGCAGCTGTTCCGCCAGCCCACCGATGTCGCCCAGCTCTTCATGCCACTCGAGCACCTGACGCAGCCAGGAGATTTTCTCTTCGTAGTGATTGGAGCCGGATTTGACGTCGGTGCCCTTGTACTTCCAGTGCGCGCAGACGCCCAGCTCGGCTTCTTCGTGCATGGCGTGGGTGCGGATCTGAACTTCCAGCACCTTGCCTTCCGGACCGATAACCGCCGTGTGCAGCGAGCGATAGCCGTTTTCCTTGGGGTTGGCGATGTAGTCGTCGAATTCCTTGGGAATGTGCCGCCACAGGGTGTGGACGATGCCTAGCGCGGTGTAGCAATCGCGCATCTCCGGCACCAGCACGCGAACGGCGCGAACGTCGTAGATCTGGCTGAATTCCAGGCCTTTGCGCTGCATTTTTCGCCAGATCGAGTAGATGTGCTTGGCCCGGCCGCTGATGTCGGCTTTAACGCCGGTGGCCAGCAGCTCGTTCTCAAGCTGGGACATCACGTCGGTGATGAAGCGCTCGCGGTCGAGGCGGCGCTCGTGCAGCAGCTTGGCGATCTGCTTGTACTGCTCGGGCTCCAGGTAACGGAAGGACAGGTCCTCCAGCTCCCATTTGATATGACCGATGCCCAGCCGGTGGGCCAGCGGCGCGTAGATGTCGAAGACTTCCCGGGCGACGCGGTTGCGCTTTTCATCGTCGGTGTTCTTCACCGCACGGATAGCGCACGTCCGTTCGGCCAGCTTGATCAGCGCGACACGCACGTCGTCGACCATGGCCACCAGCATCTTGCGCAGGTTTTCGACCTGGGCCTGGGTGCCGAGCACCAGGGATTGACGCGGGCTGAGACTGGCGCTGATCGCCGCCATGCGCAGCACGCCGTCGATAAGCTTGGCGACGGTGGGGCCGAAGCGCTGGTTGACGTCGGGCAGCGAGATCTTGCCTTCGCGCACGCCGCGGTAAATCACGGCGGCAACGAGGGAATCCTGGTCGAGCTTGAGGTCGGCCAGGATTTCAGCGATCTCCAGGCCCGTCTGAAAACTCGACGTGCCCTCCGCCCAGAGGTTCTTGGCGGCGTTGTCCTGTTGCTCGGCGTGCCGGGCAAATTCACAGGCCTCTTTGAGGGCCTGTCGGTCCACTGCGAGGTCGACGCTGACCACGTGATCCAGCCACGCGTCGAGGTTGATACTGCCGTCTGTGTTGATCGGCTGGTGGGGTCTCACCTGTACCATGTTGCTTACCTTCCCTACGGCGCGATGAAATGCGCCATCAGTCGCCGGCCTTCTTGAGCGCGTGCACCTTGCGGGCCATGCAAAGGCGTGTACGCGCGGGCCAGTCGGATTAAACGAGACTCCGTGTAAGGCATCGGCATTTCCTGAGCCGCCGCCTCACTTGCTCGCTTCAAATAACGCCATCGCCTCGACATGCGCTGTCTGCGGGAACATATCGAGGATTCCGGCACGTTTTAAACGGTAGCCCTGCTTGATCAATTCAACCGTGTCGCGCGCCAGCGTTGCCGGATTGCACGACACATAAAGGACGCGCTGAGCGCCCAGCGACGTGAGCTTGCCCACTGCTTCGAACGCCCCGTCACGCGGCGGATCGAGCAGCACTGCGGCGAAACCTTCCGCCACCCAGGCCGCCCTGTCCAGTGGCTGCGACAGATCGGCCTGATAAAACGTCACGTTGCTTAAACCGTTGCCGGCGGCATTGGCCGTCGCACGCTGAACCATGGCCTCGACGCCCTCCACTGCCACCACCTCGCGCGTCATTTGCGCCAGCGGTAGGGCGAAGTTACCAAGCCCGCAGAACAAGTCCAGCACTCGTTCGTCCTTGCCCGGCGCGAGCCAGGCCAGGGCCTGCTGGATCATCGCGGTGTTGACCTGATCATTGACCTGCACGAAGTCGCCAGGGCGATACGCCAGGGACAGATTCCACGGCTCCAGGCGGTAGCCCAGTTGCGCGGAGGGGTCGACCGGTTGTGGCTCGCCTTCGCCGTGCAACCACAGCTGCGCGTCATGGGTTTCGCAAAATCCCTTGAGGATTGCCAGATCACTTTCAGGCAACGGCGCGGTGTGCCGCAGCAGCACGGCATTGGCCGAACCGCTGAACAGCTCGACATGCCCCAGCGCCTGAGGTTTGCTCAAGCGACGAAGCATGGGCGCCAGCGCTGTCATGATCGGTTGCAAGGCCTGTACCAGCACCGGGCATTGTTCGATGGCGATGATGTCCTGACTCGCTGCGGCGCGGAATCCGACGTCCAGGCGTTTGGCCCGCACGTCCCAGCGCACGGCAACGCGGGCGCGGCGGCGGTAGGCGTATTCATCGCCGGTCAGGGGCGCGGCCCATTCCTCCGGCTCAACCCCGGCGATGCGGCTCAATTGCTCGGCGAGCATGCTCTGTTTCAGGGCGAGCTGTTCGGTGTGGGGCATTTGCTGGGTGCTGCAACCGCCGCAACGGCCGAAATGCGGGCACGCGGCCGGGCGGCGCATGGGGCTGGCCTGGAACACGCGCTCGGTACGGGCTTCGACCACTTTGCCGTGGGCATTGAGTACGCGGGCCTCGACCTCTTCGCCGGCCAGACTGCCCATGACAAACCAGGTGCGGCCGTCGACGAAACCGATGCCGCGACCGTCATTGGCCAGCCGCTCGATGGTCAGGCGTTGTTTTTTACCGGTGGGGACCTGCGCAGTCCGGGTGCCGCCGCTGGGCTGGAAACGCAGGCCTGCATCACGCTTGGCCATCAGTTGGGCGCATCGTAGACGCCGGTCGACAGGTAACGGTCGCCGCGGTCACAAATGATCGCGACCATCACCGCGTTCTCGACTTCTTGGGACAGCCGGAGCATCCCAGCTACCGAGCCGCCCGACGATACGCCACAGAAAATACCTTCTTCCCGCGCCAGACGACGCATGACGTCCTCGGCTTCGGCCTGGCCCATGTCCAGAATACGATCGACGCGGTCGGCTTGATAAATGCTCGGCAGGTATTCCTGAGGCCAGCGGCGAATGCCCGGGATCGAAGCGCCGTCCATAGGCTGGAGGCCGACGATCTGGATGTTCGGGTTCTGTTCCTTGAGGAAACGCGAGGTGCCCATGATAGTGCCGGTGGTGCCCATGGAACTGATGAAATGGGTGACGGTGCCGCCGGTCTGCCGCCAGATTTCCGGGCCGGTGCCGACGTAATGGGCCTGGGGATTGTCGCCATTGGCGAACTGGTCGAGGACTTTGCCGTGGCCTTGGGCCTGCATGCGCTCGGCCATGTCACGGGCGCCTTCCATGCCCTCTTCCTTGCTGACCAGAATCAGCTCGGCGCCATAGGCGGTCATGGCTGCCTTGCGCTCGGCGCTGGAGTTGTCCGGCATGATGAGAATCATGCGATAGCCCTTGATCGCCGCGGCCATGGCCAGGGCGATGCCGGTGTTGCCGGAGGTGGCTTCGATCAGGGTGTCGCCGGGGTGGATCTGCCCGCGCTCTTCGGCACGGGTAATCATCGACAGCGCCGGGCGGTCCTTCACGGAACCGGCCGGGTTATTGCCTTCGAGCTTGAGCAGCAACGTGTTGCTGGTGTTCCCGGCCATGCGTTGCAGACGCACCAGCGGGGTGTTGCCGACGCAATCGGCGATGGTTTGATACTGCAGGGTCATGGCGTGTTCGCGATCCAGACGTGCGGAGGTCGCCCATCATACCGGCAATCGCTGCCAGCCCATATCACGCAAAGTGAGGTGGTTATCGCTGAATGGAATAAGGGGTGTCCTTGGGCTTGTCTGGGCCGGGTACTGCCCCCTGTAGGAGTGAGCTTGCTCGCGATTGCATTCAGGCCGGCAACATTTAGCTCACAGACATTCCGCATCGCGAGCAAGCTCACTCCTACAATTCGGGTTGGTGACCAGATCCAACCGCGACATCAGGCCTGCCTCGCCGGCAACCGCATGATCATCTTCAACCCTTGCCCGGTGTTCTCCGCCCACAAGTCCCCGCCCTGCAGCCGCAGGGAGTTGCGCGCGATGCTCAGGCCCAGGCCGAAACCACCGTCGCCGGGGCGGGCGCCGTCCAGGCGGATGAACGGCGCAAATATGCGCTCGAGATCGTCCTCATCAATCCCGCCGCCCTGATCTTCCAGCCACAACAGCCAGTCGTCCCCTTCCCGGCGACCGTCAAGGCGCACGATGCCCTCGGGTGGCGAGTGGCGGATGGCGTTGCGCAGGATATTTTCCAGCGCTTGGGCCAGGGTGTTGAGATGGCCACTGACCCAGCACTCGCTGTCCAGATCGCAGGGCAACTGACGGGACGGCCAGCAGGTTTCGAAACAGGCGTCGTCCACCAGCATCTCCCACAGCGCCACCACCTGAATGTCCTCACCGGGCAGTTTTTCGCGCTCGGTGTCGAGCCAGGCCAGCTGCAGAGTGTCATCCACCAGCCGGCGCATGCCATCCACCTCCCGGCTCAATCGCTCGCGCAGCTCTGGCAAAGTTTGCTCGCTATCGCACGCTACCCGCAGGCGACTCAGAGGCGTGCGCAGTTCGTGGGAGAGATCACGCAGCAACTGCTGCTGAACCTGCACCGTCGAATGCAGGCGCGCGGCCATGTGATCGAAGGCGCGGTTCAGCTCACCCAGCTCATCACGGCGCTCGGTCATTTGCGGCGACAGCCTGCTGGTCAGCCGATCGGCGCGCCATGCGTTGGCCTGTTCGCGCAGTTGATTGAGCGGGCAAATCAGCAGGCGATACAGCCCGACGCACAGCAACAGGGTGAACAACGCAGGAATCAGCCCGTTGGTGAGGATTTGCCCGATCACCGCATAACGCCCCGGCTTGAAGCGCTCGGGCAGTTCAATGACCAGGCTGCCCGCGTCAGGGTAGCCGGGAAAGGCGATCTTCAGCCAGGGCACGGTCTTCTGTCGCGTGCTCATGGGCCAGTCGATGCCGCGCATGAACGTCAGCCGCTGGTACTGCTCGCGGGTCAGTGGCGTACTGGCGAGTGATTGCAAGTCGCCGCCGATGACCCCGACCCAGCCGGGTTCCTGCTGACGGACCTGCTTCAGCCATTCGTCGATGCCGCGCCGGCCTTCCTTGCTCCACGCACCCTCGGCCTGCGCCGCATAGTCGTTCAGCACCTGATGGGCCTCAGCGTTCAGATAGGCGTTCCGGGTCTCGATGTAGCGGCCCCAATACCAACTGAGCCAGATCATCAGCAGGCAGAAGCCGACCAGCAGTACGGCGAGTTTCCAGAACAGCGAATGCCAGCCGGGCAGTCGTTTGCGTGATTCAGGCATTCGACACCTCAGGCATCCGCCGCCACCGCGGTCAGCACGTAGCCTTTGCCCCAAACTGTGCGCAGCTGTCGCGCCTGATAGCCGACGGCCTTGAGCTTGCGGCGAATCTGGCTGATGTGCATGTCCAGGCTGCGGTCGTGCCGGGAATAGCCGCGCTGCAAAACGTGCTGATAAAGGAAGGCCTTGCTGAGGACGTCTTCGGGGTTGCGCCACAGGGTTTCCAGCAGGCGGTACTCGCTGCCGGTCAATTGCGCCGGGGTGCCTGCGAAGAAAACGTCGCAGCGGCGCTCGTCAAAGGTCAGGCCGTCTTCGTCGGCTGTTTCGGCGCTGGCCTCGGGCTCGGTCGCTGCCAGGGCGTGAAAGCGTCGTTCCAGCTCGACCCTGCGCAGGATCGCCTCAATGCGCACGCGTAGCTCATCGACGCTGAAGGGTTTGGGCAGGTAATCGTCGGCGCCGTTCTGGAAGCCGGTGATGCGGTCGGCCTCGGCGCCCAGGGCGGACATGAGGATGATCGGCATGGTGTGGCGGCGGCGCAGTTGGGTAAGGATGTCGAGGCCGTTCATGCCCGGCAGCAGGATGTCCATCAACACGACATCGAAGGGTTCGCGTTGTGCACAGGCCAGCCCTTCGGCGCCGTTCTGGCACCAGGTCACCTGAAACCCGCAGCGATCGAGCTGATCGTGAACGAATGCGCCGAGCACGACATCGTCCTCGATGGCGAGTATGTGGGGGCGGTGGATGCTGGCGGGAGTCATTGGCGTCTGCGACTGATTCTCAAGACGCGGATTATTCAAGATTGCGCGCGGCGGAGCAATGCTGGCCTGCCGGCGATGCGTTCTTTAGTAGGACCGGCTTCAGCCGGGAAAGAGGCCAGTGTGGGCGCCATCAATTCTGCGGCGTAACACTTGACGCCTTCCCGGCTAAAGCCGGTCCCACTAGAGATACGCATTCTTATAGTGGGACCGGCTTCAGCCGGGAAGAGGCCCGGTTGGGCACCATCCAATTTCGCGGTGTGACCTCCAATGCCTTCCCGGCTAAAGCCAGTCCTACAAGGGGAGTGTCCAGTCCCTTCAAGCGTGCACGCCGCGCTCCCGTAGGACCGGCTTCAGCCGGGAAGAGGCCCGGTTGGGCACCATCAAATTTCGCGGTATGACCTCCAATGCCTTCCCGGCTAAAGCCGGTCCTACGAGGGGAGTGTCCAGTTCCATCAGCTGTGCACGCGTCGGTCGCACTGTGTGCACGAAGCGCAAATGACTACACTGCGCAGTGATTGCGCGTCACACGCTGCATTGGCGCAGCGGTTGCCTGAATTCTTGCCGGGTTGTTGGAGAACAAGTGTGCTGAAAAAAGTGGGCATCAAAGGCCGCGTCATGCTGCTGACCTTGCTGCCGGCGTGCCTGATGGCGGCGTTGCTCGGCGGTTATTTCACCTGGATGCAGCTGAGCGAGTTGCAGACCCAGTTGCTCAAGCGTGGCGAGATGATTGCCAACGAGCTGGCGCCGCTGTCCGCCGGCGCGCTGGCCAGCGGTGATCAGGCCATGCTCGAACGCATCGCCGGACAAGTGCTGGAACAGGCCGACGTGCGCGCGGTGTCGTTCCTTGATGCCGACCGGGCGATGCTGGCCCACGCCGGCCCGAGCATGATCAACCAGACTCCCGTCGGCAACAGCACGCACATGCTGCAACGCTCGGAAAACGACGCCACGCGCTACTTGATGCCGGTGTTCGGGCGCAGCCGCCACCTGACCGGCGACGTCGTTCCCGCCGAAGCCGACCGCCTGCTCGGCTGGGTCGAGCTGGAGCTGTCCCACAACGGCACCCTGCTGCGCGGTTATCGCAGCCTGTTCGCCAGCCTCATCCTGATTGTCATCGGCCTCGGCCTGACCGCCATGCTGGCCCTGCGCATGAGCCGCACCATCAACGGCCCGATCACCCAGATCAAACACGTCGTCGCCCAGCTCAAGGACGGCAACCTGGAAGCGCGATTGCCGCCCATGGGCAGTTACGAACTGGACGAACTGGGTTCGGGCATCAACCGCATGGCGGCGACGCTGCAGAACGCCCAGGAAGAATTGCAGCACAGCATCGAGCAGGCCACGGAAGACGTGCGCCAGAACCTGGAAACCATCGAGATCCAGAACATCGAGCTGGACCTGGCGCGCAAGGAAGCCCTGGAAGCCAGCCGGATCAAGTCCGAGTTCCTGGCGAACATGAGCCATGAGATCCGCACGCCGCTCAACGGCATTCTCGGTTTCACCCACCTGTTGCAGAAAAGCGAACTGACCCCGCGTCAGTACGATTACCTGGGCACCATCGAGAAATCCGCCGACAACCTGTTGAGCATCATCAACGAGATTCTGGATTTCTCGAAGATCGAAGCCGGAAAGCTTGTCCTCGACGCGATCCCGTTCAACCTGCGTGACCTGTTGCAGGACACCCTGACCATCCTCGCCCCCGCCGCCCACGCCAAACAACTGGAACTGGTGAGCCTGGTCTACCGCGACACGCCGCTGTCGCTGGTGGGCGATCCGCTGCGTCTGCGACAGATTTTGACCAACCTCGTCAGCAACGCCATCAAGTTCACCCGCGAGGGCACCATCGTGGCGCGGGCGATGCTGGAGGAGGAACACGACACCACCGTGCAATTGCGCATCAGCGTGCAGGACACCGGCATCGGCCTGTCCAGCCAGGACGTGCGCGCGCTGTTTCAGGCGTTCAGCCAGGCGGACAATTCACTGTCGCGGCACTCCGGCGGCACCGGGCTGGGGCTGGTGATTTCCAAGCGGCTGGTCGAGCAGATGGGCGGGGAGATCGGCGTCGAGAGCACCCCAGGGGAAGGTTCGGAGTTCTGGATCAGCCTGACGCTGCCGAAAACCCGCGACGACCTCGAAGACCTGCCCGCCCCGCCGCTGCTGGGCCGTCGCGTGGCGGTGCTGGAGCATCACGATCTGTCGCGCCAGGCGCTTGAGCATCAGCTGGAAGACTGCGGCCTGCTGCCGATGGTCTTCAACAACCTGGAAAACCTCATCAACGGCGTGACGGTGGTGCATCAGACGCCCCACGCCATCGACATGGCCGTGCTCGGCGTCACCGCCCACGAGTTGCCGCCCGAGCGCCTGCGCCAGCAAATCTGGGACCTGGAAAACCTCAACTGCAAAGTGTTGGTGCTGTGCCCGACCACCGAACAGGCGCTGTATCAGTTTTCCGTGCCTGACGCCTATAACCAGTTGCAGGCCAAGCCGGCGTGTACGCGCAAATTGCGCCGCGCGCTGTCGGAATTGATTCAGCCCAAGCAGTTGCGCAACGAGGTACCGGAGCCGCTGTCGAGCCGGCCGCCGCGCATTCTCTGCGTGGACGACAACCCGGCCAATCTGCTGCTGGTGCAGACCTTGCTCGAAGACATGGGCGCCAAGGTCAAGGCCGTCGACAGTGGTTATGCGGCGGTGCAAGCGGTGCAGGATGAACCCTTCGATCTGGTGCTGATGGACGTGCAGATGCCGGGCATGGACGGGCGTCAGGCGACGGAAGCTATTCGCAGTTGGGAGAGCGAGCGTCAGGCCACGTCGCTGCCGATCGTTGCCCTCACCGCCCACGCCATGGCCAACGAGAAGCGCGCGCTGTTGCAGAGCGGCATGGACGATTACCTGACCAAGCCGATCAGCGAACGCCAACTGGCGCAGGTGGTGCTGAAATGGACCGGGCTGGCGCTGCGCAATCAGGCGCCGGAGCGGCAGATCGAGATCGCCCAGGGCGGCATCAATCTGCAAGTGCTTGATCACGAAGAAGGGCTGCGGCTGGCGGCGGGCAAAGCCGATCTGGCGGCGGACATGCTGGCGATGCTGCTGGCCTCCCTCGCCACTGACCGCGAAGCCATCCTCACTGCCCGTGAGGCCAGGGACAACGTCGCGCTGATCGAACGCGTCCACCGCCTTCACGGCGCGACCCGCTACTGCGGCGTCCCGCAACTGCGCGCGGCGTGTCAGCGCAGCGAAACCCTGCTGAAGCAGGAATCGGCGGACAGCGACAAGGCACTGGACGAATTGGAGAAGGCGATCAACCGCCTGGAAACCGAGGCGCGTGTGACGGCTTGATCTGGGTCACAGGGCCTCGTTGAGTGACGGGTACGCTCCGATGTTCCAAGGTCAGCCGCATGACCTGAAGGAGCGGTTTGCTGGCGATTGCGGTGGTTTGGAAATGAAGAGGTTGACTGACACACCGCATTCGCGGGCAAGCGCGCTCCTACAGGGGATCTCGGCAAAGCAGGCAATCGTCGGCGTACACAAAATCCGATGGAGCCGGCTTGCTGGCGAACGCGGTGGGTCTGAAACGGAGATGTCGACTGACACACCGGGTTCGCGACCGTCGTAACCTCCGATTGCTCCTACAGTGGATTTGGGTCAGCACCGAGATCCACGTTTAACGCAAAATCTGATCGCTGTTGGATTTGGCCCAAACCCGACACCCGCGTTCGACACAAAACCTGTAGGAGCGCGCTTGCCCGCGAAGGGGTATCTCGGCCGATATGTTTGCATCGGATGTACCTCGCCTCACAGGCCTCCGCATCTTAGCGGATGGCCCGCGTCAGTCCGAAGCCGAATAAGGAGCAACCATGCGCACGCTTGTCTACAGCAGCCAGACCTACGACCGCGACAGCTTTCTTGGCGCGCATATCGCCCCGGACATCGAGCTGCACTTCCAGCCCGCACGGCTGACGCTGGACACGGTGGCGCTGGCCGATCAATACGAAGTGGTCTGTGCTTTCATCAACGACGACTTGAGCGCCCCGGTGCTGGAGCAACTGGCCGCAGGCGGAACACGACTCATCGCGCTGCGCTCGGCCGGTTTCAATCACGTCGACCTCGCCGTCGCCAGGCGATTGGACCTGAGCGTCGTGAGGGTTCCGGCCTACTCGCCCCATGCCGTCGCCGAACATGCGGTGGCGTTGATCCTCTCGCTGAATCGCCATCTGCACCGCGCCTACAACCGCACCCGCGACGGCGATTTCAGCCTGCACGGCCTGACCGGTTTCGATCTGGTGGGCAAGACCGTCGGCGTGGTCGGCACCGGGCAGATCGGGGCCACGTTCGCGCGGATCATGGCGGGCTTCGGCTGCAAACTGCTGGCCTACGATCCGTACCCCAACCCGCTGGTCGAAGCGCTGGGCGCCCGCTATCTGCCCCTCGACGAACTGCTCGCCCAAGCGCAGATCATCAGCCTGCATTGCCCGCTCAATGATCACACGCGCCACCTGATCAACCCGGATTCGCTGTCGCGCATGCAGCACGGCGCGATGCTGATCAATACCGGTCGCGGCGCGCTGGTGAACACCCCGGCGCTGATCGATGCGCTCAAGAGCGGCCAACTGGGCTACCTCGGGCTGGACGTTTATGAAGAGGAAGCACAGCTGTTTTTCGAGGACCGCTCGGACTTGCCGCTGCAGGACGATGTGCTGGCGCGGCTGCTGACATTCCCCAATGTGGTGATCACCGCCCATCAGGCGTTTCTGACCAAAGAAGCCCTCGGCGCCATCGCCCAGACTACGCTGGATAACATCACTCACTGGGCGGCGGGTAGCCCGCAGAATCTGGTGCAGTGAACGCGCGTGCTGCCGGTCACAGGGTCGTCGGCCGCGAGAATTCATCCTCTAAAGTGTTAGCATGCGCGCCTATTTGGAGACCCCCATGGCCGAACACGATTTCCGTTACAGCATGCTCACCCCGCAACACACACTGATCGAATGCCGCAGCCTGGCGGTCGGTCGCTACCAAGTGACCGGCAACGGCGGCTCGATCAAGCCCGACGATGTGCTGCTGGTCACCGTCAAGGGCAGCAAAGAGCTGTTCATGCGCCTGAACGTGGAAAAAGTCCGTCACCTGATCAACCCGACCGGTCAGTGGGTGGCCGTTGCCAACGGCCCGGCGTTCACCGAGCTGGCGATCCATCAGTGGAAAGTCAATTGCAACGACTGCGGCAAAGAGCGCGACATTGAGTTCATGGTCGACGGCAAGGACGGCAAAAAAGCCCTCAAACCTGCCGCCACCGCGCGCATCGAAGAGCTGGGCTGGAAGGTTGTCGGCGAAAACCACCTCTGCCCTGCCTGCGCGAAGAAAGCTGCATGAAACCGCTTTTGCTGACGCTGCTGGCAGCCACGCTGCTGGCGGGCTGTGCGACCAAACCCTCGGCACTCAAGCAGGATCACGGCTACGTGCTGGAATGGATCGGTGAACGGCCGTTGATCGACAACAGCCACCTGACCATGACCCTGGGCAACGACGGCCGCGCCTACGGCAATGCCGGCTGCAATCACTGGTTCGCTCCTTATCAATTGCAGGGCGATGCGATCAGCTTCGGCCCGGTCGGCAGCACCCGAAAACAGTGCGCGCCGGCGCTGATGGAGCAGGAACATCGGTTCCTTGAGGCGATGGGCAACGTGCAGCGGTGGGATGTGTCGCCCATCGAGCAATTGCGGCTCTGGCCTGCCCAGGGCAAACCGTTGCGGTTCTGGCTGGAAGAGGACTGAATGCAGTAGTCCACGGGTATGGCCATCCTGCGCATATAGCCGGATGCCGCAGGATGCTCATGCAGCCCGCGCTTTGGCCGATAGCCCTTACACCGTGTTCCCTAACATTGATGCACGACTTGCCAGGCGTGCCCGAGAGTACGGATTGGACCCTTGGAGCCCACTTGATCAGTATTTTGTCATCGCGCCTTGAGCGGGTTCGACGCTTTGCCCGCACTCGGCGGAGCAAACCGGCGCGTTATGCGGGCGCACTTCTGATAGTGATGCTGTGCTGCGCGCTTCGTTCGCTGCTTCCCTTCACAGCCCTGCCCTACCTGTTTTTCATTCCCGGATTGATGTTCATCGGCTTCTGCTTCGGGGTCGGGCCATCCGCTTTTGGTTGCGTGCTCGCGGTTCTCACTGCCCAATATTTTTTCATCGGCGAAATCGGTTTCAACGACGGGTTTTCGACCTGGGCCAGCAGCGCGAGCTTCGCATTGGTGACCTTCGGCATGTCAGTCATCTGCGCATTGTTCCAGAAGAGCTTGAACGCGCTTTCCGATCTCAATGACCGTCTGGAGCTTGAGGTTGAGCGGCGCACCCTTGAGCGGGATGGCATCTGGAATGTCTCCCCCGACCTGATCTGCATGCTGTCCGAACGTGGCGAAGTCGTTGCGATGAATCCCTCCTGGCAAACCGAGACGGGACACGCGGAACATGCACTGAAAGACGGGGCATTTTTCAGCTTTATCTCTCCTTCGCAGTTGTCCGATGCCTTGCGCAGACTCAGCGAGCTGCCGGTAGCTGAGCTCGATAGCCAGGGCCCGCGCAGCAATGGGACGCCGTTGCATCTGAACTGGCGAATTGCACGTCGCGAGGGGCATTACTTCGCGGTAGCCCGAGACATCTCTCTTCAAAAAGAACGCGAGGAAGCGTTCGAAGAGGTCAGGTCGCAATTACAGCAAAGTCAGAAAATGGAAGCGGTCGGTCAGCTGACCGGCGGTCTGGCCCATGACTTCAACAACCTGCTGACAGTGATCACCAGTAGCCTGGACATGCTCGAACAACGGCTTGCCCAAGGCAGGCACGCCGAACTTCAACGATACGTGGGTCTGGCCCGCAATGCCTCCGATCGCGCCGCCTCCCTCACCCATCGTCTGTTGGCCTATGCCAGGCGCCAGACACTGGCAAGTACGGTGATCGATCCGGCCTTATTGGTTCAGGAGATGGAGGACCTGATCAGCAGGACGCTGACCCCTCGTATAGAACTGGAAGTACTGGCGGCCAAGGACGCGGTGCTGTGCTTTTGCGACGCGCACCAGTTGGAAAACGCGCTACTGAACCTGTGCATCAATGCGCGCGACGCCATGCCGCAAGGTGGCCGGCTACAGATTGAGGTCACCGCTGTGCGCATCGAGCCGGCGCACGCAACCGGGACACTCAGCGCAGGTGGATATGCACGTTTCAGTGTCAGCGATACCGGCACAGGTATGCCGCGCAGCGTACTCGAGCGTGCATTCGATCCGTTCTTCACAACCAAGCCACTGGGTTCCGGCACTGGCCTGGGGCTTTCGATGGTCCACGGCTTTGCCCGACAATCATCCGGGGACGTCCAGATCGAGTCGCAGGTAGGTAAAGGCACGACGGTGAACCTGTTTCTGCCCTTGCATCAAGGTACGGCACCGGCTCCCGGCGTCGTCTCGCCAACTGCGGCCGAGGACAAGGCTCACACGCTGAGCGGCTCCATATTGGTGGTCGACGATGAGGACGCCATCCGCGATCTGATCAGCGAGACACTGTTGGACATGGGCTATGAGGTCGCCAAGGCGGCAACCGCTGCGCAGGCGCTACAGCAGCTAGAGCGACTGCCTGAGGTCAGCTTGCTCATCACCGATATCGGTCTGGAGGGCGGCATGAGCGGCGATGAATTAGCCGTAGCCGCGCTGGATGCGCGACCCACGCTCAAGGTCTTGTTCATCTCCGGTTTCGCCGAAAACAGCATCCCTGCGATCGCCTTGAAAAGCGGCCAAACTGAATTGCTGCTCAAGCCTTTCGCGATGAAACATCTCAAGACGCTGACCCAGCAATTACTGACGTCAGGCTGAACCCACTCACCTTTAGAGCCTGCGAGCAGTCATCGGGTCGCCGGCAATGGCTGGAACTCGCCGCGCTCCAGGTTTTGCACCCGGTTGCCCATGGCGTCTGTCGCGTTGAGATCCGCGCCTTTGGCTGCCAGAGCTTCAAGAACATCCTTGCGATGGAACAGCGCCGCGTACATGGCCGCCGTCTGACCGGCGTTATTGCGTTGGTCGGGTGCACAGTTAGAAGCGACCAGTTGCCGCGCGATGCTAAGTTCGCCTTTGAAGATCGCCCCCATCAATGCCGTGTTGCCCCTCAGGTCCTTGGCGCAAGGATCGGCACCGGCGTTCAGCAGTTGGGTCACGGCAGGTTGCTGGCCGTGATAAGCGGCAAGAATCAGCGCTGTATAGCCTTTTTCGTCCTGTACGTTCAGATCGAATTTGGCATTGATGAATTCGTTGAGCATGTCCTGGCGCCCCTCTCGGGCGGCCTGGAAAAACAGCTCCTTGAGTTGTGCCTGGGTATCGGCGGTGCTGCCGGTGTCTGACGGGCTGGCGTTGGCAAGGCCCGCCGCCAGACACAGCAGCAACGCATGAAAGGTTCTGCGCATGTGATGTCCTCCAGAAGCCCCGACCCGCCGTGCAAGCGGGCCGAGGTGGTGGGTCAGTCTTTCAGTGCAGCGGCCAGTTGCTTGACCTTGCCCAGATCGCCATTGGCAACCTTGGTCACGCCAGTGCCGTACTCCGGATCTGCCTTGTAGAGGAACGACAGCATGATGTCCTTGCTTTCGGTATCGGTGGTCGCCAGGGATTCACCAAAACTCTGGATCAGGTCCTTGCGGTCCTTCTCGCTGTAGGAACGGTACAAGTCGCCCGCCTGCTTGAAGTTTTGCTCTTTCTGGATCTTGGCCTGCTGCGTGCTGCCGGACAATGGCAGTTGGCTGTAGCGCGCCTCTTCAGCCGCCGGACGCGGATTCAACCGGCTTGGCTCGTAGTTCACGCCGGTGGTGGTGTGACCGGTATTCAGCGGGCCGTCCTGGTTGCCGTTGTTGACCTTAACCCGTGGCGCGTTGATCGGGAGGCTCAACACGTTAGGACCGACGCGATAGAGCTGCGTGTCCGCGTAGGAAAATACCCGGCCTTGCAGCAGGCGGTCTTCCGAAGGCTCGATACCCGGCACGACGTTGGCTGGCGCCATGGCGACCTGTTCGGTTTCCTGGAAGTAGTTATCCACGTTCTTGTTCAGGACCATCTGGCCGATTTTGCGCTCGGGAATATTGGGCCAGATTTTGGTGGCGTCCAGCGGGTCGAAGTCGAACTTCGCCAGGTCCTCAGGCTTGACCACCTGCACGTACAGGTCCCACTTCGGAAAGTCGCCCTTGTTGATCGCGCCAACCAAATCGTGGGTCAGGTGGCTGTAGTCCTTGGACTGCACTTCAGCGACCTGCTTGGGATCGAGGTTTTTCAGGCCCTGCAGGCTCTTCCAGTGAAACTTCACATAGTTGACTTCGCCTTTGGCGTTCACCAGTTTGTAGGCGTGTACGCCGTTGCCGTCCATGGTGCGATAGCTGGCGGGTGTGCCTTCGTTGGAGTACAGCAAGGTCAATGTGCGCGTGGCTTCCGGGACGTGGGAGAAGAAGTCGAAACGTCGGGAATCATCATCCAGGTTGGTGCGCGGGTCAGGCTTGAAGGCGTGGACCATGTCCGGGAACTTGATCGCGTCGCGGATGAAAAACGTCGGGAAGTTATTCCCGACCAGGTCCCAGTTGCCGTCGGCCGTGTAGAACTTGGTGGCAAAGCCGCGGGGGTCACGCAGGGTTTCAGGGGAGTGGTTGCCGTGGACGACGGCTGAAAACCGCACGAACACCGGGGTGTGCTCGCCCTTGCGGAAGACCGTGGCCTTGCTCAGGTCAGAGGCGTCGTCGGAAGCAACGAACTCACCATGCACGCCGGTACCTCGAGCATGCACGACACGCTCCGGAATGCGTTCACGATCAAAGCGCTGGAGCTTTTGCAGCAGTTGCACATCTTGCAGGAGAACCGGGCCGTTCGGGCCAGCAGTCTGTGAGTTCTGGTTGTCGCCGACAGCGGCGCCGTTGTCGCGGGTCAGGGTGTCTGCGTAGGCTGCAGAACTGACCATCAGGCTCGCGCCAATCAGGCTGGCTGCGATAGGGGAGCGGGGTAAGTACATCGCGGACTCTCTCTTTTTTTGGTGTTCTGAGAGTGAAAGCCTACGGCTAGAGCCCGCGAATGCTGAATTGGTTCTGACTATGCGTTTGATAGGTTTAAAAATATTGACGGTCAACCGACGGGCATTACCCTCCTGCTCCGCAACAGCTGCTTGCCCACCGCCTGTCCTTTCAGCTCGACACAGTGACAGGTCGCACTGGAAATCGTCACGACCACCGCCAGAAATTCCGGCGTTCATCACTGCAGCAGAGAATCGCCGCTAATCAGCCCCTGTAGGGCGGGTAGTCGACATAGCCTTTTGCATCGCCGCCATAGTAAGTGTCGCGATCCGGCTGGGTCAGTGACCAGCCATTTTGCAGCCGAGCGACCAGATCAGGATTTGCAATGAAGGGCTGCCCGAATGCGGCCAGGTCGATCAGGCCCGCCTGCAGCAGGTCTTCAGCGCGCTCACTGGTCATGTCCCCGGCGAGGATCAATGCGGTCTCGCCCAACTGTGTCTTGCAGTCTTTGAGCAGGTCACGAAGCGCTTGCTCCTGTGCTGCCGAACCTTCTTCTGCCATGAAGAAGTGGGTCTGATCCATCACGTGAACGTAAGCGATGCCGCGCTGCTGCATGCCGGCACAAAGCGCCGAGTAAGTTTCGTCGATCTGCGGATACAAGGGCATGTCGAACAACTGGCCGTACGGGGAAACACGGATGCCCACCCGATCAGCGCCGACTCGGGCGGCTGCCGCATCGACGACCTCGAATACGAAACGCAAACGATTTTCCAGCGTGTCGGCTGAATAACGATCGGTTCGGTCATTCACGAGCGGATTCAGGAATTGCTCCAGCAAATAGCCGTTGGCGCCATGAATTTCCACCCCGTCGAATCCGGCCGCGATAGCGTTTTCCGCAGCTTGGGCGAAATCCTCCACCACCCGTGCTACCTCTTCGGTGGTTAACGGGCGTGGCGTGGATGTAGCCACAAAACCCGGCTCTCCGTCGTCTGTGTAGCCAAAGGCGACTGCGCCTTGTGCTTGTTTGCTGGTAGCGCTGACGGGCGCTTTGCCGTCGATCTGAATGGAGGTGTGGGACACGCGGCCAACGTGCCACAACTGGGCGAACATTTTTCCGCCGACGCTGTGGACCGAGTCGGTGACCAGCTTCCATCCCTTGATTTGCGCATCGGTATAGATGCCCGGATTGAAGAGATAACCCTGGCCCTCACGTGAGATCGGCGTGCCTTCCGAGACAATCAAACCTGCGGTGCCGCGCTGGGTGTAGTGCAGGGCGATTTGCTCGGTCGCAATGTCGTTAGGGGCACGCGAGCGGGTCATCGGCGCCATGACGATGCGGTTGCCAAGCGTTGTGGTGCCGAGTTTGTAGTCTTCAAATAAGGTCATGATTAACTCTCCGGAAGTGAGCGCTGTGGGGCGCGAAGGTTGAATTCGTGGTTGGCGCGGGCGAGCAACTCGATAGCCCGTTGCCGGTTCGCCTCCCCCGGGATCATGGGGACAATCATCATCTGATCTGTCTGATACTGCGCAGCAATGCGCCGCAGTTGCTGCATCGCCGCCGGACCGTCGCCAATAACCACCCGCTTGCGGTTGAGCGTCACGCGCTCGCGGGCTTCAGCGTTGTACTGCGCAGGGTCGACCGCCTCGGGCAGCGTTAACGCCTCGGCTGGCGTGGCGGACTCTGCCCGCAGCAACCAATCGTCAAAACTGGTTGCCAGCCGCTCGGCCTGCTCGATAGTGTCGGCCACTACGGCGAATACAGCGACGATGACACTGGGCGCGGAATGCAGTCTTGAAGGGCGAAAGTTGGCTCGATAATGCTCGGCGGCCAGTACACCTTGCTGATGATGAGGGTTGATGAAGTGGGCGAATGTGAAGCCCATTCCTTCCAGAGCGGCCAGTTCAGCGGTACTGCCACTGGCACCCAGTATGTGCAACTCAGGAAGGGTTGTGATCCGAGGCGCAGCGTAGATCGCCTGCCGCTGATCGCTTGACCCGTCTGTGTCACCAAGGAGCAACGCCTTGAGGTCCTTGAGCTTGGCCGGGAAAGGGATCTGGTGTGTCTTCTCATCATTGAGGGCACGGGTGACGCGTTGATCCGCTCCGGGCGCCCGCCCTACTCCCAGGTCTATCCGGCCTGGGTATAACGCCTCCAGCACACGCGCAGTTTCGGCCACTTTGTACGCGCTGTAGTGCGGCAGCATGATGCCACCCGAGCCAACCCTGATCGTCTCTGTATGGGCGGCAATCTGCATCATCAGCAGCTCAGGGCTGCTTCCCGCCTGAACCCTGGATTGGTGGTGTTCCGCTACCCAGTAACGTTCAAAACCCAAGGATTCAGCGGTTTGCGCCAGCCGCGTGGTGGCCCATAGCGCATCGCTGGCGGTGAACCCGTCGTCTACTGGGGAATGGTCAAGAATGCTAAGTCTCACTGCGCCCTCCGGACAAAGAACACAGCCTATTGGAGAAACGACGCGGGATTTCGGCTAGTTTTTACCGAATGGCATGAATTAAATTCACCAATCATGGTTCCAGGTCAGTCGGTCGAGCACGGGAACTGTGTGGGTCGACGGTTACCGATACCCACGCGCCTGGATGTCGAAAAGACTGGCATAGCGCCCGCCGCCCGCGATCAGTTGCGCGTGGGTGCCTTGTTCCAGAATCCGGCCCTGATCCAGCACGATGATGTGATCAGCATTGCGCACGCTGGAGAATCGGTGAGAAATCAGCAACGTCATGCGTCCCTTGGCGTACTCGCGGAAGTGCTCGAATACGGCAGCCTCGGCCGCAGCGTCGAGGGCGGCCGTCGGTTCGTCCAGAATCAGCAGATCGGCCTCTCGGCGCATGTAGGCCCGCGACAGTGCCAGCTTTTGCCATTGCCCGCCGGACAGTTCCTGCCCACCGGCGAACCAGCGCCCCAACTGCGTGTGATACCCGTTGCTCAAGCGCTCGATGAAGTCGGCGGCGATCCCTTGAGTGGCCGCATCGCGCCAACGGTCCTGGTCATCAAACGCGTCGACGTCACCCACCCCGAGGTTTTCGCCGACGGTCATCTGGTAACGGATGTAGTCCTGAAAGATCACCCCGATGCGCTGGTGCAAGGCCTGTTCGTCCCAGTCCTGCAAATCGCTGCCGTCCAGCAGGATCCGGCCTTCGTCAGGCGCATAGAGCCGGGTCAGCAGCTTGATCAATGTGGTTTTGCCGGATCCGTTTTCGCCCACCAGGGCCAGGCTCATGCCGGGCGTCAGGTGCAGGCTGATGTCGCTGAGCGTGGGCTGGGCGGCCCCCGGGTAGCGGAACCCCAGACCCTCGCAGCGCAGGCCGTCGCCCGGGCGTGCGCCGGCCTTCAGCGTGCCGCGTCCAGGTGCCACCGGTACCTCAAGGTATTCGTAGAGGTCTGACAGGTACAGGCCGTCCTCGTATAAACCCGCAATCGCGCTGAGACTGGCAGTGATGGCGACCTGGCCTTGCTTGAACAGCACCAGGTACATCGTCATCTGCCCCAGTGTGGTCTGGCCGCGCACGGTGTCCATGACCACCCAGGCGTAGGCCACGTAGAACGCGGCAGTGCCCAATAGCCCGAGGACAAAGCCCCAGGCGTCGCGCCGCACGGTGAGTCGGCGGTCTTCGGCGTACAGGCGGGTGAAATTGTCGCGATAGCGTTGCAGCAACAAGGGCGCCATGCCGAAAAGCTTCACTTCCTTGGTGTGGGACTCATGGGACAGCAAGGCTTCCAGGTAATTTTGATGGCGGGTTTCCGGGGCGCGGCGCTGAAACAGGCGGAAGGCATTGCCGGAAAAATGCGTCTCGGCGAAGAACACCGGCAGCGCCCCGACCACCAGGATCAACAGCGCCCACGGGGAAAAATGCACCAGCAGCACCGCGAAGCTGACCAGCGATATGAGGTTTTGCGTAAGCCCCAGGCCCTTCGTGACGAGGCCCAGTGGCCGGGTCGATGCATCCCGTCGCACGCGCACCAACTTGTCGTAAAACGCCGAGTCCTCGAACTGCAGCAGCGAAAGCGTCTGGGCCTTTTCCAGGATCATCAGGTTGACCTTCTGCCCCAACTGCACCCGCAGCAGCGCTTGTTGCATTGAAAGCGCCCGCTGCGCAGCGGCCAGCAGCGCCAGCACGCCCGCCTCGGCCAACACATAACGCAGGACCGGCCATACCGGCGCCTGGCTGCCATTGGCATGGATTTGCATCGCCTGAACCACCGCATCGACGATCCGCTGGCCGATCCACGCGGCAAGCGCGGGCAAGATGCCGGCGATCAGCGTCGCCACGATCAAGCCGCTGAACAGGGGGCGGGATGTCGCCCAGACAAGGCCGACCGCCCTGCCGCTCTGGGTTGAAAATGCAGTCAAACGATTGAACAACGACATTAAAGCGCAGGCTCCGGGTTGTCAGTGACAGGGGATTGTACCGGCTAGTCCGGCACGCTCCGCCGGTCTTGTGGACAGCTTCTGTATAATCCGGGGCTATTCAGGCTTTGCATAGCACTACACGCCACTCAATCAAAGCGACATAACCGTGCAAAGAGAGCCGAGGGACGGCTTTATCGGAAGTGGGAACCCACAGGCAGTGCCCCAGTCCAACTTCACGACGAACCAGCATGGACACAGGACAGTGTTATCAACCGTATTAGTGGTGGAAGATGACTGGCTCATCCGCAGTTTGATCCATGAAATTTTAGAGACGGAGGGTTTCGAGGTCGTAACAGCGGAGACAGGCGACGACGCCTGGGACTGGTTGTGCGAGACCTCGGGAGGTGCAGATCTTATCCTGTCCGACATCCATATGCCGGGTGGCCTGAGCGGTATCGGGCTGGCAAACCGGGTGCAAGCGCATTGGCCCCGCATCCCTGTGATCTTGTCTTCCGGGGGACGGGGGCAACAAATCCTGGAGTCTGGATACGCTCCACTTTTCATCCCTAAACCTTGGCACTCACAAGATATAGGCACCATTTGCCGGCGCGCCTTGGCTTTGGCAATAAACCGAGAATGATCCTGCCGATCCCTGGGGGTTTACGTCGGAGAGTCATTGTTCCGAGTCACAGGGACTCCTTTCCAGACTTCGACCTGGTTCAGGGAACCAGGTGTTTAAAGGCAGGAAGGGTCTAGCGAGCAATCATGCCGGCAGCCTGCTCAGTGGCTTCAGTGGTACGCGTCGCCAGCTTGCGAACCTCGTCGGCAACCACTGCGAAGCCACGACCCGCCTCGCCCGCACGTGCAGCTTCAATGGCCGCATTGAGGGCCAAAAGGTTGGTCTGGCTCGCGATGCTCTGAATCGTCCCCACGATCTGGGACAACTGAGCGATGTTGTGCTCAAGCGTTTGCTGATGCTTGACCTCTGTTTCCCTCAACATCTCCTGCTCGTGCTGCAAGTTGACGTCCACAAGCGCACCGACGACTCGCAGAGGCAGGCCGGCGGGGTCGCGTCTGGTCTGGCCTCGCGCGCGGAACCACCGATATTCGCCGCTTTTCATCTTCAGCCGGTACTCGATATCAAAGGGTGTCTTGCCTGATCTGTCATTCAGATGGGCCCCGAATGCACTGAGGCTTCTGTCCTTGTCATCGGGGTGTAACCTGGATGCCCAGCTGTCCAGCACATCTGGAAACTCCTCGACCGTTTCGAAACCCAGCAACCGACGGAACTGAGGTGACCACCAGAACGGGTTCTTGGGATTCACAGGGTCTCCGGCAATGACCTCCATATCCCAAAGCCCATCCGAGAGCATTTCCCGAGCCAGCTCGAATCGGGTGATGATGACGTCGTGCTCCTGATCCCGCTCCAGTTGGTCATGGATATCCCGGAGCGCGCCAGCGACCCGGATGGGCGTGCCCCGCTCGTCTCGGAGTGTCTCACCCTGTGCATGGAACCAGCGATATGAACCGTCTTTCATGGCGAGCCGGTTTTTGACTGTGTAAGGGGTCATCCCGGACTTGTCGTTGAGATGGCGAGCGAAGGCGTCGAGTGTTGCCTGCTTGTCCTGCGGATGGAGCCGATCGGCCCAACTGGCGAGCACATTCGGAAAATCTCTTTCGTCCTTGAATCCCAAAAGGCTGCGAAATTGCTGCGACCACCAAAAGCGATTTCCGGGGTTAACCGGATCGCCGGCCACCACCTCCATGTCCCACAGACCTTCACTGGACGCGAGATTGACCAGATCGAACCTGATCTCATGGGCTGACGCGGAGGCTGCCGATTCGCGAAGCAACTCGCGGGCATCCTCAAGCTCTCTTTCGAGCTGGCCTATGCGGGATTGGTATTGATCATTGGAGGACTGGATCACCCGCCAAGCATCCAGAACTGCTGGACCTTCTTTGCACTGGGCGACCTCAGGACTTTTGCCGCTCATGATCGACGTCAGCAATTGCTTCAGGGCGCGACGATCACGGCGAAGAAGGGAAAAATTGGGCATGTTGTACAGACTCGAAATGCGTGACGGGCCTCCTCCATGGCACCTTGCCGCTCATATCGTCTTGGGCGACAAAAACTTTATCTGTCTGGCTGAACAAATGGCCGTCAACTCGCTGAAATTGCTCAGTAATAGAGGCCACGCTTGCGAAGTGTGTTGCTAACGGGCTACGCGGAGGAAACCATGGCCAGCGCTGATTTTCTGGCCCCGGTATACCCCGCCTGACCAAGCCGTGACGTAGCAGATGATCACGCCGGAATGATCGAGATCTTGCCGTTGCGCTCAAGGATCGCGTACTTGATCTGCTCCACTCGTTCGAAGCCCTGCTCTATTCTCGCGGCCTCCAGGATGTCGTCTTCCTGGATGCGGGCCTCGTGCATGCGATGGCGCAGGAACGCGCCGTTTTCAACGATGATCGTCGGCCCCCCATCGATCAGCTTGGCCAAGCGTTTGGAGCGTCGTTTGACCAGGGAAAGCCCGATGTCGATCACCATCAACGTCACAATGACCAGAATCGCATTGGTCACCGAGAAGTCATCGCCCAGCAGCGCTTGCTGGGTCGCTTCGCCAATGACCATCAGCAGCACGAAATCAAACGACGTCAGCTCGCCCAATGATCGTCGGCCAGAAATCTTGAAGAGCACCATCAGGGCAAAATAAATCGCACCCGCGCGTAGTACGGCATCCATTGAGCACCTATGGGTAGATGAACTGAGTAACGGGAATATGGCCGCCGCCAACGACACTGATCTGACTTTTGAATAGCCCGATGCCGTCGCTGCGCCATGAGATGAAGAGCGTGACGTGACCGCTCTTGTCGGTGGGGAAAGTAAGACTCAGACCTTGGGGACTGCCCACAGAGCTGACCGGCTGCGGCTGGATAGACTCGATGCTGAAGCCATCCAGCATAGGCTTGCTGATCGACAGCGTGACTTCTTTGCCCGGCTGCCCAGTGGCCTGAACGATCATCGGATTGGTCCCGCCAGCACGGTGGAAACGCTCGTACTGCACCGTCAGATCACCCTGCTCACTCACCGCTTCGAGCAAGCTGAGCGGGCCTCTGGAGAACAAGCCGAGCAATGTCAGGATGACAACCGCCGTCAGCACATACCAGCCAACCCGCTGGAACTTCCAGACTTTGCGCTGCAGCGCCATGTCCTCGGCAACGGGGTGTTCACGGTCCTGCATTTCCTGCTCTAAGAGGCTCATACGCATCACTCGTCGGGACTAGCGATGTGACCGCTTTGGTCTGTGTGAAGTTCTGGTGGGGTGAGCGTGTGCTGGTGATTGGGTGGGGCGTTTGAGACGGTGAGCTCAGCTTTGAGATAAATCCGCGAGCGTCATTCCATCGAGGGCAATTTGAAGAAGCATTGTCAGAATTCTTACGGCTGACTAAACACGAGTGGGTCTGAAGGTCCGCTATCGGCCCAGAGTGTGTAAAAACGGGCCAGTGCAATGTCGGCACGTAGCACCGACGGTTTTTGCTATGTAGTCGCTCGCGGTAAGCCCTGCGGGTCGTCACTCGGGTCTTGGAGACTTTAATAAAGCCCCTACGATGCCAGGTGGGCAACAAAGCCAACCATTTCAGGCTGACAACGCCTTCATTAAGCTGCTGGTGCCAAGGATTTTCATAACTCGCTTCATGTTGTAGGCGAGCAAGTTCAAGCTCATTTCTGCACTGACGCCTTCCAGCCTTCGCGTCAAAAAATGCGTGGCGCCCATCCACTGTTTGAGCGTCCCGAAGGGATGCTCAACTGTGCGCTTTCGGACTCGCATCATGTCCGGCGCGTTGCTCAGCCGGACCTGCATCTCTTCCAATATCGCCTCATGCTCCCAGCGCCGAATACGGCGTTGCTTGCTCGGTGTGCACTGTGTTTTCAAGGCGCAGCCTTGACACTTTGAACTCCAATAACGATGCAGCTTCATGCCTTTCTCGACGCTGGAGAAACGCCATATCAGCGTTTCTCCAGCTGGACATACATAGTGATTGTTCGCCGCGTCATAGATAAAGGCATCGTTGTTAAAACGCCCATCAGCTTTGGCTCCAGAGGTCATTGGCTTGGGCACATACGCGGTGATATCAGCGTTGTGACAAGCCAGGATTTCCTCACCTTTGAAATAGCCTCGGTCGGCCACCACCGAAAGCGAATCTGATGCCATGGCCTCGCGCGCCTGCTTGGCCATTGAACTGAGCTGATCACGGTCGGAACCGACATTGGTCACCTCATGAGCAACGATCAAATGGTGCTGAGCATCGACTGCTGTTTGCACGTTGTAGCCAACGATTCCTGTACCTCGCGTCATCATTGAATGCGCATCTGGATCGGTCAGTGACACCTGTTTATCCGGTGAGTCGTTGAGCCGTATTTCAATCGCCTGAAGCTCCTTCATTTGCACTTTGAGCTTGGCGATTTTCTCTTCCAGCCGCACCGTCTTGGCTCCAGAGGATGTGGGCTCTTGCCGATCCGCAGTATCAAGTGCCGTTAGGTAACGGTTGATGCTCGATTCGATTTCTTCCATGCGCCGCTTCAGTTTGGCGCTGGTGAAATTTCGGTCGCGGTTGTTGACGGCTTTAAACTTGCTGCCATCAATGGCAACCAGATTTTCACCGAATAATCCCAACTGCTGACATAGCACTACGAACTGGCGACAGACGCCTCGGATAGCCTTGCTGTTGTCTTTTCGGAAGTTGGCGATGGTCTTGAAATCCGGCATCAAACGCCCGGTCAACCACATCAGCTCCACGTTGCGTTGAGCTTCTCGTTCCAGCCGCCGGCTCGACTGAATGCGGTTTAGATAGCCGTAGATGTAGATCTTCAGCAGGATCGCGGGGTGGTAAGCCGGCCGTCCAGTATCGGCTGGAATGGCACCTTCAAAACCTAGATTGACCAAGTTGAGTTCGTCGACGAAAACGTCAACTACTCGTACCGGATTGGTATCGCTAACGTAGTCGTCGAGGCTTTCGGGAAGTAAGGTGCCTTGGCCTCGGTGTTCACCTTGGATAAAGCGCTTCATAGGCAATCCCCGCGATAAAATCCTCAGCAATCATAGCAAGGGATTACGGAGTCGTTTCTACATACGCCGGGGCAATCGCATACACCAATGGATGCCTATATATAGAAGGTCCGGGGGCAGCGACTCTGATTGCTCAGCCTCAGGCTCCGAGATACCCTTTCTCCTCCTGACAGATAGGCGCGGCCAACAAATCATGTCTACTTGCTATTCCATTCAAATCACGCCAGAAAGACCATTGCCGGCCTTTTATTGCATTGCTGAACATCTATGGGGAACCGGATGTGATGTTGACTCTGACGGTGACTGCGCAGGTTCAGATGATCACCAATGGACGGAACTGACATTGTCGCTTCGCGGCACATCAGGAGAACGTATCGACATTGACCCGCTCTCGCTCATGCCTCTTACCCTCGTAATCCGTTCATCGCACGCCACCCTCTGCCAAAGAGCGGCCGACTACATCGTATCTGTTTCCGGAGGCACTATCGGCGCAGCTGCTAACGTCAATACGGTATGAGTGCGGGGACACGAGGCTTATAGATTTCCGGCAGGTGAAGAACCTAAAAGTGAACCCCTTGGCGTTTTTACACACTCTGGGCCAACTGCGGACAGTGACCGAATCGTTGCGATCAGCCCAGCGGCGCTCAAGGTCGCGCGCTCGCTGGTGGACCTTGAACAAGCCGACGGGATCAGACGCGAACACAGGGCCGAGGGGCTGCAATATCGGCCAACAATGCTCCAGCCCGTTTCACCCCTTGGTAAGATCAACCAACGGCGTCTGCCGCACCTCAGTCTCCCGCCCATCCTGAATCTCGCTAACCTGCTTCAAGGCTCTATCCACCGCCGCCTTATCCGCCAACAAGCTATAGCTGATGCGGAACTGCTTGTGTTCCTTGGGCCCAATTGTCGGTACTAGATTCAGTGGCCGCTGATAACGGCGGTTATAGGAAAAACTTGTACCCGGCTCCAGCCCTGTGACATAGCCCTGGCCTTCGGTGTCGGTGTTTTTCCACAGGGAAAACACGGGCAGTGTCTGGGTATTGAAGCCGACCGAAACGCCCAGGCTGCCGGCCTTGTTATGCAACACGGTCAACGTATCGCCCTTGGCATCGGCATACGGCACCACGTTGTACACCGTTTCGTCGTAGTCCCTGGTCGGTGCGCGGTAGGTTTGCCAGTCGGGCAGATCGTCCTTGGCCTTGTCGTTGAACGGCGACACCTGTTTCACCGGCGCGGCGAAACGAGCGCCCTGCTCCAGGAACGGGGTGCTGAAGTTGCTGTGATACAGCGCCTGGTATTCCTTCGGATAGTCGCCGTTGTTGGTCAGAGTGTCGTTGAGGGCGAACACGACGCTGCCGGGTTCGGTCACCAGTTCGGTCGCGACCGAGAAGTCGACCTTCTTGAACGCCTGCTCTTCCAGCTCGCCGCGCAGGGTAATGGCGTACGGTGGTTTTTCATCGATATGCAGCGTGACTTTATTCGCAGGAATGTTGGCGGCTCGACCGTGCAGGGTCAGCAGTTCGCCGTTGTCGACGCCGGGGTGGCCGACCCATTCGTATCCACAGCGGGTGACCAGCTCATTGAAACCTTCCAACCAGCCCAGACCACCGCGGCCATTGAGTTCGATGAAAGACGGATTGACCACTTCCTTGACCGGCGAATCCCAGCCCATGCGTACATTGCCAACTGAGGCCTGCAAGACGTTCATTCCGCGAGTCGGCACTACCGAGAGTTTCATCGTGCCGTTATCGATGTCGACGATGCTTACGCCCTCCTGCCGACCGCCGTGCAAGGTGCGCAAGGTAACGCTGAAGGGTTTGTCGGTTTTTATTCCGAGTTGCTGATTGGTGATCTGCCAGCCCTGCACGGCTTTGTCAGTGTCGAGCAGAACGTAATCCCAGGCCATGGCGTGGGAGGCAGCGGACAGTGCGCTGATGGCAACAAAAAGTTTGAGCGGGGTCATGGCGGCAGCCTTTCTTGGAGTTGTGCCATTTTTATAAACGTGATGAAACGTTTCAGCAAGCTAAAAGATGGACACGGTGATGACGCTGATAGCTTATTTCTGCATTTTGTGACCGGCTGAAATCGACCCTAAGATGCTCTTCGCGGAAGGCGGCAATCTGCCAGAAGCGGACGCTGGACAGCCCCCCGCGGAATGAGTAGCGTGCACTCGATACATCGTCTAATTAGAGTTGGCTCATGGTTTCTATCGTTGTTCAAGAAGAGGTTCGAGACCGGCTACGTCGTGCTGAGAACGAGCATGACGTGAAAGTTCTTTTAGCTATTGAGTCTGGCAGTCGTGCCTGGGGATTTGCCTCTCCCAACAGCGACTACGACGCACGCTTCATCTACGTAAATAAACCGGAGTGGTATCTCTCTGTCCGTCTCGAGGAACAACGCGACGTCATCGAGTATCCGATCATTGACGACATGGATATCAATGGCTGGGATCTACGTAAGGCACTCAGGCTATTTTGGAAGTCCAATCCAGGCTTTGTGGAGTGGATACAGTCGACGATAATTTACGAGCATGCTGGCTGTTTCCACGAGCGGGCAAAGGAGTTATTGCCGCAGGTGTATTCGGTGGAGAGTGGCATCTACCACTATCGCAGCATGGCCAAAACCAACTATAGGGGATATTTGCAGGCCCCTCAGGTACCGCTGAAAAAATACTTCTACGTTCTGCGCCCGCTGTTATCGGTGCGGTGGCTTGAGCAGTTTGGTACACCTGCCCCCATAGAGTTTGAGAAGCTGCGCGGTGTCATCGAGCGAGAGTCCGGGCTCCAGCAGGCCATTGATGAATTGCTTGCGATCAAGCGCGCGTCTCCGGAGATGGGGTTATCACCCCAGATCACCCCCATCCAACAATTCATTGAGCGTGAACTGAATCGACTTGAGTCGATTAAGCCTATACGCACCGAGCGCAAAGACGTTGAGCCATTACTTTCGGAACTGTTTCGAACTGTACTCAAAGAAACCTGGGGATGAGGTGCGAGTCTGAGGTGCTCAGGGGGAATAAATCGTTTGAAAAACCGATGACGGATCGTTAAAGCAGTGCGCACCCGTTCACTTGGACCGTCCGCTTTGGGTCGAAAGCAGCCGCTCGCCACCCACATAAACACGGACACCTAAAACAAACATGAAGATCGCCCGGCGGGCAGTCAAAGACACGCGCCGGGCGTTTCAATTCACAACACCTTCAGCACGATTTTGCCGATATGGTCGCCCTGCTCCATTCGCTGATGCGCTTGTGCTGCGTCGGCGAGAGGGAAAACACGGTCAATGATCGGCAGGCATTCGCCTTGACTGAGCAACGGCCAGACATTGGCGAGAACGGCGCGAGCAATCTCGGCTTTTTCCTCAGCGCTGCGCGAACGCATCATCGACCCTGTCACCGAGCCTTGTTTTTCCATCAACGCCAGCAGATTGAAGTCCTTGACGGAGTTGCCGCCCAGAAAACCGATAATGACCAGTCGACCGCGTCGTGCAAGTGACGCCACGTTGCTCTCGAAATAGCTCCCGCCCATGATGTCGAGAATCACGTCCACGCCCTTCTCGTGGGTTAGCCGGGCGATCTCCTGAGCGAAGTCCACCTCGCGGTAATTGATCGCTTCGCCACCCAGTGCGCGGATCCGGTCGCACTTTTCCTGACTGCCGGCCGTTGCAAAAGCCTTGATCCCCAGGGCCTTGCACAGCATCAGCGCGGTCGTGCCGATGCCGCTGGTGCCGCCATGGATCAATACGGTGCAGCCCTTTTGGGCACGGCCCAGTTCGAACAGGTTGGCCCACACGGTGAAGAAGGTTTCCGGAATGGCCGCGGCCTGAATCATGTCGACGCCGTCGGGGACCGGTAACGATTGGGTGGCCGCCACAACGCAGTATTCGGCGTAACCACCGCCATTGGTCAGCGCACATACCTTGTCGCCCAGCTTGAAATCGGCCACGTTTGCGCCAACCCCAACAACCTCACCGGCCACTTCCAGCCCGGGCACAGGGTTCATGCCGGGTTTCATCGGGTATTTGCCCGAACGCTGTATGACATCGGGACGATTGATGCCGGCGGCGTGAACCCGGATCAGCAACTCGTGATCACCCGGCGTTGGCACATCGGCCTGCATTATCTTTAATACCTCGGGGCCACCGGGTTCGGTGATCTCGATGTAGTTCATGCGGTTTGGCACATTCATGGGACACCTTTTGTTGACTAGGCTAATTGTTGAGAGAGCTAAAGACTCTGAAAGCTGAACGTCAAAGACATTCAGCCTTTTTAGCGGCCCATCGAATCAACCCTCGACGGTAAACCTCAGTCCGGCTTTTTCAGTCAGCCGCTTGATCAACGCCTCATTCAACGCCGCCGCTGGCGTCCAGCAACCGCCCGGGGTCTCCTCACGTGTCACATCGAACGCCAACGCCATCGCTGACTCGGCCAACATCTTGGATGTCGACAGGTAGCCCGGATCCTCGTCGCAACTCACGGATGCCTTGAGCACCTGACCATCGGCCAGTTCAGCGATGAACAGCACATCATAAAAGCCTGCCTCAAGCTCCTTCTGTGTCGGCCCTTGCCCCGGTTGCGGATGACCGCCCTCATTAAAGGAGAAGCCCGCCAGACCAGGCTCATCGTCTTCGCTCGGTTGTGCCTTGAGCATCAGCATTTCGTCGTACTGAAAGGACGTGCCCCAAAGGTGCCCTTCCAGCAAGTTTGTGCGATGCACCGCCTTGGAATTGATGCCCGACATGATGAAAGGCCCGACCCAGGTCTGAGCCAGTTCATCCCGGTAGGGGGTCTGATCATCAGGTTGCTCGACACCTTTGAATCCTGGTGTGTAGGCGAATGGATCGGCCACCAGTTCACCAAGCGCAGGATCCTGCGCCGCCGCTGCAACCACTGCGTCGACACTCAAGAACGTGCCACCGGACAGCACGCCTTGCATATTGCGCACGCGGCCCCTGACCCGAGGCGCGTAGCGAGCGAACTTCTTCATGACCTGCTGCTGGGTGAACCATACGCCGAGGTCGAACGGCACCGAATCGAAACCGCAGGAGAACACTAGGCGCGCGCCCGATGCCTGGGCTTGGGCCTGATGGCTGCCGATCATCCGGGCAATCCAGGGGATCTCCCCCGAGAGGTCAACGTAGTCCGTCCCCAACTCGGCGCAGGCGGCCACCAGGTCCGAGCCATAGACCGAAAACGGCCCTGCGGTGGTGATCACGACCCGGGTTGCGGCAACCATCTCGCGCACGGACGCCCGGTCCTGGGCATCGGCCACGATCAGCGGCAGCGCTGCGGCGTTTGCCCAACTGTCCCGAATGGCTTCCAGCTTGCTCAAGCTGCGACCGGCAATGGCCCACTTAACAGCGCCATCGACGCCGTATTGAGCGAAGAGGTATTCAGCGACCAGCCGACCGGTGTAACCCGTGGCGCCAAAAATGATCACATCGAATGTTTGTTTACTCATGGGAAAGATGATTCCTGAAAGCGCCGCGAAGCGAATGCGACACTCTAGCCATCCTGCCTACAAATGATTAGATGGTATGGTTGGAATGGACCTATAACCGCAGAGCATCAATCGTGCGCGACAACGTCACCGACCTCCTGGCCCTCCTGCGGGTCGCCCGTGAAGGCAGTTTTACCAAGGCAGCGGCGCAGCTTGGCGTGTCCCAGCCTGCGCTAAGCCGCACCATCACCAAACTGGAATCCCGCCTGGGTGTGCAATTGCTGACTCGCAGTACCCGCAGCGTCGCGCCGACCGAAGCCGGAGCGCGGCTGATCGACAGCATCGGGCCGCATTTTGACGGGATCGAGTCAGGGCTCAACGAGCTCAGCGAACTCAGCGGCACACCGGCGGGCAGCCTGCGCATCACCTCCATGGAGCACGCAACCCATCTGGTCCTTGCCCCGGCTGCGCTGCAATTGATGACCGACTATCCGGGGATCAAGGTCGAAATCAACGACAGCTACGCATTGGTCGATATCGTTGCAGAGCGCTTCGATGCCGGTATCCGCCTGGGGGCGCAGCTGGCTCAGGACATGATCAGCATGCCTATCGGCCGGGATTTCCGCCTGGCATTGGTGGCCGCCCCCGCCTATCTGGAACACCGTGCTAAACCCCTGACGCCACAGGATCTGACCGAGCACGCCTGCATCAACCTGCGTCAGCCCACCTCGGGCGGATTGTGGGCTTGGCCTTTCGCAAAAAACGGGCGAGAAATCAAAGTACGCGCCGACGGGCATCTGGTGAGTAACAACATTTGGCTCATGCGTGATTTTGTCAGGGCGGGTGCCGGGCTGGGCTACTTCCCGGAGCATCTGATCGAGCAAGATCTGGCACAAGGTCGCCTGGTGCGGCTGCTGGAGGACTGGACTGGCACCGTCACCGGGTATCACCTTTACTACCCAAGCCGGCGCCAACATAAACCGGCTTTTCGTCTGCTTCTGGATGCTCTGCGTGATCAGTCAGGGCGCTGAGTGTCTTCTTTTGGCCGATACCTGACGATCAAGAGCGCTGCCTGCAAGCGACGTCTCCGGAGCGGTACACGTGGAGTATCTGCGCCTAGATCAGCTAGCGGCTGTTGAAAATACCCTGTCTGAACGAAGAGTCAGGACCTCAGCGAAGTTCGATCAGCATATCCAGAAAAGCGCGTACCGCAGGATTGGTGCGACGGCTTTCGGGCCAAATGGCGGTGATATTGTGCCTCTGTACCGCGAATTCGGAGAGTATCGGGACCAGCTCCTTACGCTTCACCCTCGGAGCTGCCATGAAGCTCGCGGCTATTCCTATACCCGTGCCCGCGGCCATTGCTTCCAAAATAGCCTCGCTTGCATCAACGACGACGGACGATGACGGCAGTATTTCGATCTCTTTATCTGCGATGCGAAACGGCCAGCGTAAGGTTTGACCGGTGTTTTGATAGCGTAGGTTCACCGTTTCATGCTCCGCCAGCTCATCAGGATGCTGAGGCGTTCCGCACCTTGCCAAGTAGTCAGGAGAGGCGTAGCAACCGAGCTTGTATGGCAAGAGCCGACGGGACAAAAGCGATGAGTCCGAAAGCTCACCGATCCTTACCGCAAGATCAATGCCTTCCTCGACCAGGTTCACGATCTGGTCGCTTAGACGCAGGTCGATCAATACCTTCGGGTAGCGTTTACGAAACTCGCTGATGGCAGGCGCGATGATATGCAACCCGATGGGAAGTGATGCCGCAATCCGTAACGTGCCAGCAGGCTCGGAGCGTGCTGACTTAGCCACCTGCTCGATCTCTTCTGCATGACGCAACAGCTGCAACACACGCTCATGAATATCGCGGCCTTCAACGGTGAGGGTCAGCGAGCGTGTGGTGCGGGTGAACAGCGACACCCCGAAATGACGTTCTAGGCGCTGGATGCTTTTACTGATCGCCGAGGGCGAAATGGACAGCGAGCGGGCCGCAGCCCTGTAGCTGCCCAGAGAGCCGGCGCGGGCGAATGCGATCAATCCGCTCAGTCGTTCAAATCCGATTGGTTCCTTCATGGCACCATTGAAACGACTTTCAACCTTATTATCAACCTGGCTGATAGGGGTTAACTTAAGTCATCCCCCATCGATAACGAGGTTGTGATGAACGACACAATGAAAGCTGTGCAGTTGCACGAATTTGGCGGCCCTGAAGTGTTGCGCTACGAGGATGCGCCCAAACCCATGGCACAACCTGGCGAAGTGCTTGTCCGCGTCCATGCGGCGAGCCTTAACCCGCCAGACCTTTTTCTACGAGACGGCTATCGTGCCCTACCCCCTGAGTGGCGGCCAGACGCCAAGTTTCCGCTGACTTTAGGCACGGACGTATCGGGAGAGGTCGTCGCGCTCGGGGACGGAGTTTCCAGATTCAGCGTCGGTGACAACGTCTACGCAATGGTGCGCTTTCCGAAAGATTTGATGACTGGCAGCGGCGCCTACGCCGAATACATACGCATCCATGAGACCGAGTTGGCTTTGAAACCCAACGGGATAGACCACGTCCAGGCCGCAGGTGCGCCCATGTCGTTGCTTACTGTCTGGCAGTTTCTGATTGAGCTGGGCCATGACGAGCCAAATCCCTTTCAGTCGTTTCGACATGAGCCAGTCCCGCTGCGAGGCAAGACCGTGCTGGTAAACGGTGCCGGCGGTGGCGTGGGGCATCTGGCAGTACAGGTTGCCAAATGGAAAGGTGCGCGCGTCATCGCGGTTGCCTCCGGTAAGCATGAGAGCCTGCTTCGCGACCTGGGCGCAGAGGAATTTATCGATCACACAATGACGGCCGCTGAAAACGTCGCGAAGGATGTGGATCTGGTGATTGACGCCGTCGGTGGTGCGAATATGGAACGCTTTCTGAGCGTCATAAGACCGGGCGGCGCCCTCTTCCTGGTCAATCCCATGGGTTTCTGCGCGCATAAAGAAGCAGCTGATCTGGGCATCACCGTTTCCTCAACGCAGGTGCGCTCCAACGGTACCCAACTGGCAGAGGCTGGCCGCTTATTGGATAACGGTACTGTCCGCGTGATGATCGACAGTACGTTTGCGCTTGCCCAGGCATCGGATGCGCATCACCGAGCTTCACGGGGAAGTATTCAAGGAAAGATCGTGCTTATCGCCTGAGTTATCAATGCCTCCAATTTCAGAGCCGATCTGTAATTGGGGTCTACACCAAAAAGGATGGCAAAAATGCTCATCGTAGCTGGCTACCTATACGTCTCGTCCGAAGACATCGAGCGATTTCAGGGCGAGTTTCAGACCTTTGCAGTCGCGACACGACAACGTAAAGGAAATATTTCTTACGACGCCGCAATTGAAGACCCAAAATCCGGAAAACTTATTCTATTAGAACGCTGGACTGATCAAGCTGCGCTTAGCGCTCATCTTAACGCCATAGACACCGTACAGTTCGTAAACCGATGGGAGCGGTTGATGCGAGGCGATATTAGAAAATACGACGCTTCGAACGAACGGGATCTTATGACGCAGTAGCAACGAAGCTAACCTTAGGGGCTGCTCCTATTGGTTGGAATGAAGGGCCGCTTTCGACCCAAAGCTGCCGTTTGCTTCCGGCTGAAATCGGCCGAATGCGGACGTCATTCGTCGTCTGACGAAGCATAGATGTCTATGGATAGAGCGATATTACGCTCGCTGAGCAGCCGCATTGTTTGCGACGAAACAGAAATGCCTTCGTTTGATTCACGCATGAACCAACCGCAGAAAATGTCCATCTCGAATCGTTTTGCAAGCAAAGCCCAATCATCTAGGCTCACGTCGATGTAGCCCAAAAGCTGAGAAATTTGGCCATCAAAATCGGCGCTGTCGGTTGGTTCTGCTTCAAGTATCCACGCCCCGGTTTTCTTCACAGCGACCTTGCCGGATGAGGTTGAATATTCGTAGCCCTTGACCCACCCTTGTGTATAAAAGTGGTCGAACAAGCGGCTCAGCTCCTCGGGTATCAGTTCGTCACCAAAGATACGAAGAGCCGCCTTGCACTGGTCTAATGTTGCCATATTCACTAGGTTTCCATGTCAGAGATGACGAGCTGCTGTTGGCCGATAGCCGACGTCCATGTCCCTGCTTTAACCTTAAGCCTTCTCGACCTGAGACCGCCAATCACTCGCTGG
This sequence comes from Pseudomonas sp. HP_01, assembly GCF_055284355.1. Lineage (NCBI taxonomy): Bacteria > Pseudomonadati > Pseudomonadota > Gammaproteobacteria > Pseudomonadales > Pseudomonadaceae > Pseudomonas > Pseudomonas sp. HP_01. The sequence goes on from NZ_JBTOPV010000018.1 coordinate 47,065, forward strand.
GGGCTTTTCCAGGTATCAGGTGCCTGACTTGATCTTGGTCCAGGCCCGCGTGCGGGCGCGTTCGGCGTCACGCCCCAGAGGCTTGAGCGTATAGAGCGTGGCCATCGCGGCCTCGGTGGGGTACAGGTTGGGATTGTTGCGAATCGCCGGATCAACCTGTTCGGTAGCGTCTTTGTTGGGGTTGGGGTAGCCGACAAAATCGCTGATTGGCGCGATCACCTGCGGCTGCAGCAGGTAGTTGATAAATGTGTAGGCGTCTTGGGGGTTCTTGGCACCCTTGGGGATGGCGAGCATGTCAAACCAGATCGGTGCGCCTTCCTTGGGCAGGCGCATGTCTACGGTCACGCCGTTCTTGGCCTCTTTGGCACGGTTGGCGGCTTGGGAAAAGCTGCCGGAGTAACCGACTGCGACGCAGATGTCACCGTTGGCGATATCCGCCATGTATTTGGAGGAATGGAAGTAGGTGATATAGGGGCGGATTTTCATCAACAGCGCTTCGGCCTTCACATAGTCCTTGGGGTTGCTGCTGTTGGGGTCGAGGCCCAAGTGCTGCAAGGCCAGGGGCAGGATTTCGGAGGGCGAGTCCAGCAGCGCTACACCGCATGACTTGAGCTTGCTGATGTTTTCTTCCTTGAAAATCAGGTCCCAGCTGTCCACTGGCGCATCGGCACCCAGGGCGGCCTTGACTTTGTCCGGGTTGAAGCCGATCAGGATGGTGCCGTACATGTAAGGAACGGCGAATTTATTCCCCGGATCGTTGGCCTCGATCAGCTTCATCAGCTTGGGATCGAGGTGGTTCCAGTTCGGCAATTGGCTGCGGTCCAGCGGCTGGAATATACCGGCTTCGATCTGCTTGGCCAGGAACACGTTGGATGGCACTACCACGTCATACCCCGAGTTGCCGGTGAGCAACTTGGCTTCCAACGCTTCATTAGTGTCGAAGATGTCGTACACCAATTTAAGGCCGGGATTCTGCGCCTTGAAGTCCTCCAGCGCCTTGGGGGTGATGTAGTCGAACCAGTTGTAGACCCGCAGGGTTTTCTCTTCGGCATGAGCCATGCCGCTGATAACGGCAGCGCAGAGGATAAGTGACTTGAACATGGTCATTGGGCAGCCCCTTCAAAACCTTCGAGAACGTTGACGGCATTGATGCCGATTTCTTCCACCGCGTAGCCGCCTTCCATCACGAACAGCGTAGGTTTACCCAAGCGGGAGATGCGCGCGCCCATCGCCAGATAATCCTCGCTGTCGAGTTTGAATTTCGAGATCGGATCGTCCTTGAAGGTATCCACGCCCAGGGAGACGACGATGATGTCAGCGTCATAACGATCAATTTCCGTGCAGGCTTGCTCGAGCGCCGCGCTCCAGGTTTCCCAGCCGGAACCGGCCGGCAGTGGATAGTTGAAGTTAAAACCGGCACCTGCGCCTTCACCGGACTCGTCGGCATAGCCCAGGAAAAACGGAAACTCCGCTTCCGGGTGGCCGTGAATCGAGGTAAACAGCACATCGCTGCGCGCATAGAAAATCGACTGGGTGCCGTTGCCGTGGTGGTAGTCAACATCCAGAATCGCGACCTTTTTGTGGTCCTGATCAAGAAAGGCCTGGGCAGCAATAGCGGCGTTGTTGAGGTAGCAATAACCGCCCATCAAGTCGCCAGCTGCGTGGTGTCCCGGCGGACGGCACAGGGCGAAAGCACTGTGGGCACCTTGCTGTATCGCTTGTTGGGCGCTAAGCGCGACCTGCGCCGCCGAGTAGGCTGCCTGCCACGTGCCGGCGGTGATTGGCGCCCCGCCGTCGAAGCTGTAATAACCGAGTTGACCATGCAGGCTTTCGGGTAATACGCGGCGCAGCGTACGGGCAGGCCATGTGTAGGGCAGGAGGTCGCCGTCCTGACCGAATTCGGTCCAGCGCGCCCAGGCACCCTTGAAGAAATCGAGGTACTCACGGCTATGAACGCGTTGCAGCGGTTCCAGACCAAAGTCCTGCGGCGCCTGTACCTCGCCAAGTTGACGGTCCCTGACCCGTTGTAATACATGATCGGCGCGTGAGGGCATTTCGAAGCAGGGCATCAACTGCCCGTCCATCAGCTCACAGCGGCCGTGGTGCAGGTGGTGATCATCCGAGTAGATTGTCAGCATTTGTTGTTCTCCGCGGTCTGTATCGGTCAATACAGTCTTGCCCTGGGCGCGGTTTATGAGAACGGCAAGTGCGGCCAAAAGGGGATAAATATGGCCAGATTTTCTGTCCGTAATTCGCCCCTCAATGAGGCGTCATGCGCGAAATTGGCTCGGCGCCACGCCACTCCAGCGCACGAAGGCGTGCCGAAAACTTGCGGTCTCGCTGAAGCCCAGAGCCTCGGCGATCCGGTAGATGGGCCACCGGTCTTCGGCGAGCAGTTGCTTGGCGCGTTCGAAACGAAGTTCGTCGAGCAGTTCCTGATAACTGCAGCCCAGGTCGTGCAGGTGTCGACGCAAGGTGCGCGCCGAGCAGTTCATCTGTCGGGCCAGCATGTCCAGCCCAGGTGCGGCATGCAGTTGTGCAGCCAGCGATAGCCGGATTCGCCCCAGCCAGGCCTCGCGCCCGGTGAATTCCGTGTTCTGTTTTCGGCAGCGCTCGGTCATGGCCTGATGGGTTACCGCGTCAGCCAGCGGTAAAGGCTGGGCGAGCCAGCGTTTATCAAAAGCAAATGCATTGACGGTGGCCTGGAACTGCAACGGACAGTCGAAACATTCAGCGTAGCGAGTCTGATAGTCCGGCGCATCGTGCTCAAAGCGGGCGCCCAGCAAGGGCAGTGAGTGGCCGAGCAGGTCGTCGCAAATGACCTTCAGCGACCCCAGGCACAGCTCGACATTGAAAGCGGTCAGTGCCGGATTCTCGCGGTAATCCCCCGCAGTGAACCAGATACGCTCGCCGTCTTCCTCCAGACTCAGCTCGAACAGTGTTCCCAGCAGCGCGGGATAACGCAGAGCCAGACGTAGCGCGTCACCGAAAGTGGCACTGGTAAGCAGGGCATAGCCGAGCATGCCGTAGGATGAGACATGCATACGCTGCCCCACGATCAGGCCGATGTCGCGCTGCAGAGCCACGGCGTTGGCGCACACCTGCATCTCCTGATGCGTGGCGATGCGCGTGTCGGCACGGTTCAAGTCCGCTGCGCATATGCCGCTGCCGGCCAGCAGCGCCTCGGCGGACCAGCCTTGGGCCTTGAACGTGCTCAGGACCAGTGAGACAGCATTGAGGGTGGTGAGATGGGAGTGCAGCATGGGGACTTCCAGCGAGGCGAGGAATACGAGAAGGGCAAGTTATGTGCCGGAATCCCGCCTGGTTGATTTTGCTTCGGCGACTGGCTGTTGGAGCCTGGGCCGGTTCGACCTCCATCGCCTGTTCCGGCCTTCGAGATCTCGGCGCTCTGGCATGCCGCATGGACGCTGACCCCATCCTTCGCAGCTCAGGCATGCTACCTTCACCCCGCCATTGATCACCGCATCCTCCATGGAGAATATCCCGTGCTGATTGCCCACCTTTCCGATCTGCATATCAGGCCGCAAGGCATGCTTTATCAGGGGCTGGTTGATTCAAACACGATGTGCGAGCAGGCCATTGCACACCTGAACAGGCTCATGCCGCGACCCGATGTCGTGATCATCACCGGCGACCTGGTGGATGAGGGGCTACCGCAAGAGTATGCAATGGCGCGTACATTGCTGGCCGGGATCGAGCAGCCGTTGCTGATGATTCCTGGCAATCATGATGACCGAAACTTAATGCGTAGTACCTTTTCCCAGCCGTATCTCTCTTCAACGGCAGGCCCGTGGCACTTCGTCGCCGATGACCTCGGACCGGTACGGATCATTGGTGTGGATGTGACCGTGCCGCAGGAACATCACGGCGACATGAGCGAGGCGGCTGGGGCCTGGCTCGATGCGGCACTTGCCCAAGAGCCGACGCGCCCGACTCTGATCATGCTGCACCAGCCACCATTCCTCAGTGGCATTCCTTATATCGACACGTATGCCTGCCGGAACTCGGAGCGGCTGCGCGAGGTGGTGCAGCGCTATCCGGCAATCGAACGTGTGGTGTGCGGACACATTCACCGCTCAATGCAATTACGTTTTGGCGGCACAGTCCTGTGCACTGCGCCCAGCACAACGACGGCCATCGGGTTGGCCCTGGATGCAGAGGCTGAAGAGGCGTCGTACGTGGAGCCGCCGGCGTTACTCCTGCATCACTGGAAGGTGGATACCGGTCTGATTACCCACTGGGTGCCAATCGGCACATTCCGCGGGCCACTGCCGTTTGCATGAGCGGAGAAGTTTGGCGGGGAGTGGATAAGGGTGAGTGCCTGCACGGGTGAGTGCTGGTGACGGGCACTTACCGAGCCAAAGCGGTCATTCGAGCTGAGAGCATCGGTTGGATGGTATGTAGCAGCAGGCTGGGGGTTGATATGAACGTGATTCTGCGTTTGTGGCAGGACAGGTGTATCAAGCGTGGTAATCGCTATCGAAATTCGTCGGCAAAACTGGCCTTGTAAACATGATAAGAAAAAATCGAACGGCGCTGGGTGCAGAACTCGTGTCTCGCTATCTCCGAGGAGACGTCGATGCCGAAGCATACGGCACCACGCAGATTCCCCGCACTCTACGCGGCACCTGCGCACAAATCGCAAATTGACGAATAGCAATACATATCATTACTTTTCATTATCAAATATCATTCGCGCCCTTTGGCATGGACGCCAACACGTCTTTCTCCCAGCCAAGGCTCCCCGTCGATGCGTCGTACGCTGCTATCCCTTTGTGTGCTCCAAGCTTGCTCTCCGTCATCATGGGCTGAGGAGATCCCCGCCTCAACCCACAGTCTGGAATTGGAGGCGACAGACATTGTAGGTACTGCAGACTATGAGTCGGCCCTCGGCCCGGTCAATGGGTATCGCGCCACTCGCTCGGCCAGCGCCACCCGTACCGACACCTCGATCCATGAAGCTGCGCAATCAATCAGTGTCGTGTCCAGGGACGTCGTTGAAGATCTGGGCGCGACGAGGCTGCAGGATGCGCTGGACTACGCAGGTGGTGTGGGCAGAGCAAACAATTTTGGCGGACAGGGCCTCACCACCTTTACCGTACGTGGCTTCACCACGGGCGAGTTCTACCGCAACGGGTTCCCGATCAATCGGGGCTACCCCAACATGCCCGACGCCAACACCATCGAGCGTCTTGAGGTCATCCGCGGCCCGGCCACGACGTTATATGGCCGTGGCGATCCAGGCGGCACGTTCAACGTCGTATCCAAACAGCCCACTGCCGAGCGCACAGTGACCCTGGGCAGTCAGCTCGATGATCAGGGGATGAAACGTGGCACCCTGGATGCGTCTGGCCCGCTGGACGATGAAGGTCGTCTGGGGTACAGACTGAACCTCATAGGCGAGGGAGGAGACACGTTCAGGGATCACGTCGAAACCGAGCGGTACGCAGTCACCCCCGTACTGAGCTGGCAAGCATCCGATGACACCAAGGTCGTTTTCGAGGGTGATTTCATGCGTAACAATCACCCGCTGGATCGCGGCGTGACGCGTTACGCCAAGCAGATCGGCACGGCCTCCCGCGACACTTTCTTTGGCGAGAAAGATGCCGGCAAGCTGCACAACGACAACAACATGGCCCAATTACGTTTCGAGCACCTGCTCAACGAAAACTGGACACTGGCCGGCGGCTTCCAGTGGCTGGACGGCACCTTGCAGGGCAACGCGATAGAGGCTAATGGCGTGGCTGCCGACGGTCGCACCCTGGGTCGCAATTTCAACTACCGCAAGCTTGAGTGGACGGACAAGGATACGCAGCTGAACCTGACCGGCCACTTCTCGACGATGGGCCTGGACCACACCTTGCTGACCGGCGTGGAAGTCGAGAATTACGACTACACCTCCATCATTCAACGTTCCAGCGGCGCAGTCAGTGCATATCCGATCGACATCTTCAATCCGGTGTACGGTCAGCCGCGACCTGCGTTGACCCGTACACCCACCCACGACAAGGAAAACCTCAAAACCTACGCGGCCTTCGTGCAGGATCAGGTAGCGCTCACCGATCGCTTGAGGTTGTTGGGCAGCGCGCGATTCGAGCGTTTCGAGCATGACTACGACACTTACATACAAGGCGGGACAAGCTGGGAGGCGAGTGACAACGCGGTGACACCACGCGTGGGCCTGAGCTACGACCTTACTGAGACTGTCGCGGTCTATGCCGACACGGCTCGCTCCTTCAAGCCCAACACCGGAGCGAGTCGTCAAGGCGGCGGCTTTGAACCGGAAAAGGGCAAGTCCTATGAGGTTGGCGTCAAGTGGGAAGCGCTGGATCGCCAGCTCAGCGTCGATGCCGCGATCTATCAAATCGAGAAGCGCAACGTGCTGACCACAGACCCGGTCGACTCAACCTTCAGCGTTGCGGCAGGCGAAGTGCGCAGTCGGGGGCTGGACATCAACGTCGCCGGCAATGTCACACCCCAGTGGCGAGTCATCGGCGGTTACGCCTACGTCGACGCTGAGGTGACCAAGGACAACGTGCTGCAATCCGGCACACGATTGTTGAACATCCCTAAGAACAGTTTCAGCCTGCTCAACATGTACGAGTTTCAGGATGGTGAACTAAAAGGGCTCGGGCTGGGTGTGGGTGCGAAATACGTCGATGAGCGTGCCGGACAGACAGCCAACTCGGCATTCAGCATGGGCAGTTACGCCGTCGCCGATCTGCTGACGTACTACAAGGTCAATGACAAAATCAGGCTGAATCTTGATGTGAAGAATCTTTTTGATCGAGATTACGACGAGGGGGCTTTTGGAAATGTGTACGCCTACCCTGGAGAGCCTCGCACCGTTCAGGTTGGTGTGTCCTACACGCTTTAAGCCCTCTGGCGAGTAGGGGCAGTGACCGCTTCTGGCCGATTGCTGCCAGTCACGACAGGCAGCAATCGGCCAGAAGCGGTCATTCCGGAAGAAAAAATGAATCTTTTACCGTTTCAGCCTCCTTTTCACCGTTGCGCTTGACCCTATTCCCTCCTTGCGGCCACATACGCGTACTGATCCAAAAACGAGGAAGACTCTCACATGCCCCGCCTGGTTTGGCTGCGTGACCATATGCAACACAGCGACACCCTGGCGCAGTGGCTGCATCAGCAGTTCGCATACGAGTTTGTTGAGCAGCCATTGGCCGATTGGCAACGCGAATTCGCGGAAGGCCAGGGCAATGGTGATTGGCAATGTCTGATCGCCCTAGAGAATGACCAGCTACTTGGCGGCGCTGCACTTGCCGGCAACGACTTGCCCGAGCGCCCGGAGCTGGGGCCCTGGCTAGCCTGCGTCTTTATCGCCCCGCAGGCAAGGAAGCGAGGGTTGGCGGAACAATTGATAGAAGGCATCTGCAACGCCGCAAAGGCCAACGGCACCACGCGGTTGTACTTGCACACCTATGATCGCAGCGACTACTACGCCAAGCGTGGATGGCAGGTGGAGGAGACTTTTCGGGCGTGGGGTAAGGAGCAGCGATTGATGCTGCGGGATTTTTGAACTCGCTCAGGTTTACAGCATAAGATGGAGAGCAAACGTAAGCATCCGGCCAAGTCACCTACCGAACTCCAGCATTAAAGGCTTCGGTGGCTAACGCGTTGCAGATTGGTCACGAAAAAGGAAGCTTTCAGGAGTGAGTGCCTGAGGTGCCTTGGCCGGTAAATATATTGCTTTCAGGATTTAGGACTTTGTCCAGAAAGCTTTTGTTATCAGTATTATCTCCAGCGGTGTTCGTTTTGTAGTTGAAGTCTTGGTCAATCCAGCTCTGAAGCTTGGCTTCGTACTCAGTGGGGTATTGCGACTGCTCAATGGCTGGTAGTCCTTTATAGTGATCGAGAACCGATGTGTAAAAATCAGTCAGCTTGCCTGTCGCGCTGTATTCCACACTTCCTTTAGCCACGACTTGCTGGCGCCATACGCGCTCCTGACGGTATGACTCCAACCAGGCCGATTTTTTCTCGTTGACTGTAAAATCACCGCTTTCGTCATAGGCGATGACAGAAAGCTGTTCTCGTGAGATTCCGCCGAACGGGTTTTTTCCGCTGCCATTGACAAATTGGGTCGCGTTTTTGGCCCGCTCCATGCGTTCAGGGTCGTCGCTGTCAGGAGTTTCCGCATCGTGCCGTGCTTTATTGGCGTCGTAGCTGCTGCCAACCAGTTGCTCGGTCAGCTGTCCGACTTTCTCACCCAGTTCTTTGCGGCTGAGGCTTTTATCCCTTGCTTCTGCACGAGCGGAGGCTTCACTTAACTGGCGCGCAAGTAAGGAGAGTGAGCCAGTATCTTTAGCACTTCCGGACGTAGTCGCTAGCGTTTCGGCCGCCGTCGAGGGCACTGACAAGGTCTGGCTGACCTGGATGCCGGACACTTTGATATTCGGGTTCGAGGGAGTATTGGTATTGATTGAGCTGACCAAAATCTGATCTCCATGTGTTGAAAAATCCAATTTCACCTTTGTTTATCGGCGATTCATCTGAGAGCTGGAGTTTTCAGGGGCGAGGGTAAAGAAAACGCCTCGAATAAGGGCCTGGTCTGCCCATGCCATCGTAAGCGTCTAGTAAAGAGCAAACGCCTGGAAGCGCGGATGTTTGCAATAGGGACGAAAGGCCAGAAGCTGCTAATTCAGGAATGTCCGCCGCCAAAAGCAGTCATTGATAGATCCTATATGGCGGTAATTTAAGATCTGCGCCTTTTCGCGTTAGTGATCTGCGCTCTAGCGCACTAACAGGGCTTTAGTTTTTCGATCTGCGCAGTGGAGTGCCAGAAAGGAAATCCAACTTTTATGTGGGTGGCGAAGTGTATGATTACGCCAGCTGTATACTTGAAGGTGATGATCTCTATGTTTGCCATGAGACGTCATGCGCGACGGAGAGCGCTTTAAGTAATTGCGTTAGGGAAATAAGCTCAACAGCCTTCGGCAGGAAGCTACTCATTGGCCTGCATCAGTTCCAGAGTGATATGGTCTGGCCCGGTCACATATACAACTAGAGTTCCCTTGCGTGGGCCTGCGGGAATCGCCTGAGGCTTGCCTCTTGCTTTCCAGCCTGCTTGCTCAATGCGTTCGAGTACGGCGTATATGTCTTGCACTCTCAATGCCAAATGCGCTGAGCCAATCGCTGATGCCGTAGACGGAGTGATACCGTGGCGGTCACCCTGCGAATATTCCAGCAACTCTACTCGGCTGCCATCCGGGCCTTTGACTATCGCCGTTCGCACGCTCGGATCGGCGGTGCCGGTTACTTGCAAAATGAATGATCCGCCCATTTCCGACTGACGCTCAAGAGTGAACCCAAGTCCAATTGTCCAGAAGCGAATGGCTTCTTCCAGTGAACTAACTGCGAAGCCAATATGATCGACGGCGTGCACCATGTGGTTAGAATTCATCAAATGGTCCTTTAAAGGTTAACGGGCCAATAGGAAGGTGAGCTTGCGCATCCTGCTGTTACGGCCAAAACACAGAAAGTACATGTGTGGGAGGTACGCATAATCAGGCCAATCCAAGAGAAGCAACATTTGCGTTTTTTAGACATTGAGTATTCCTCTCACCGGTCTTATTCTCCATTAGGCATTCAGGATATGGCTACCTCGGATATGACATTGGATAACGTAAACCAGCCATGAACCGCGCGCTTATGCCACTGTTGGCGATAGAGCAACGCGACCGCGCGATCCGCGAAACGGCGCCCCACACTCATACGACAGGCCAACTAATCGCAAGCCTTGCCGGGCTGCTTTCCGTCAGCACTGACGGCGGCTCATGGGTAGTGCCGGCTACCCATGCCATTTGGATACCTCCCCGTGTCGCACACGCGATGATGTCACATGGCGCTTTTGCAGGAGCGATGGTCTATATCGCGGAGCAAGATTGCGGGATCCTGCATCAAATGCCATGCACATTTAGGGTCAGCAGTTTGCTGCGCGAAGCGGTAAGCCGCGCTGCGTCGTGGGGACAACCACCCCGCAACGAAATGGAGTCGCGGGTTGCAGCAGTCATCTTGGATGAAATTGCTACCTCACCCGCTGAACCCATCGGTCTGACGCACCCCAATGACCCGCGCTTGAGGCGTATCACCGATGCGATACTTGCTCATCTTGATGACAATAGATCACTTGAGGATTGGGCTGCTTGGTCAGGTATGGCACCTAGAACACTTGCCCGGCGTCTGGTCGCTGAAACCGGTTTTAGTTTTTCTGAATGGCGTCAACGTGCACGCACGTTGCGCGCTATTCAACTATTGGTCGAGGGGATGTCAGTGACGACAACGGCGATTGAGCTTGGCTACGAAAATATTAGTGCTTTCATTGCCATGTTCCGTCGGATAATGGGTGTTACGCCAGGACAATATGTGCGAGCGCAGACACTGATCAGCAAAGCGGCAATTTCTAGATCAAGTTGATGGGTGTAAGAATCGCTGTACCATCCAACCCGATCCTGCACGCTACAGGCTAGACCTTCAACCATGTGCCGGAACAGATGAAGAAAGAAATGCCAGCCACTTCAGGAGTCGCCAGAGCATCAGTTTTCTTTTAACTAGTGGGGCACTCACATGGAAATGTCCAACGTTAAGCTTGCCCGCGTGACGCGCACCGACCTCGACGAGCTTCTCCACGCGAATCGGGAAAGCCGGGATTACCACGGTCGATGGGTACAGCCCTTCACAACCACTGCAGGATTCGAGGAGTGGTACTCCGCTCAAACCACAGGCGCCAGCGTTGGGCTCGTGGCTCGCGATAGAGAATCCGGCCAGATTGTGGGTGTGACCAACCTCAGCCAGATTTTCTATAAAGGCTTTCAGAACGCCTACCTCAGCTACTGGGGCATGGTCTCGTTTGCCGGGACGGGAAGGATGTCCCAGGCGGTGGGACTGACGACCAGGTATGCCTTTGAGGAGCTGGGGCTTCACCGTATTGAAGCCAATATTCAACCTGAAAATGTGCGTTCAATCGCGCTGGTCAAACGCCTGGGATTTCGGAAAGAGGGGTTCTCCCCGAAATACCTGCAGATCGCCGGGGTCTGGTGCGATCACGAGCGCTGGGCGCTTCTGGCCGATGAGCGTTAATCCGCGAGCAATGCCGTCGGGCAATTAAGCTGACCGCCCATGATCGGCCTCAGCCCTTCCCCTTCAACTCCGCCAGCTTCTGCATCACCCCTGCCGCGGTCTGTTCGCCCATCAACTGCTCACGCACTTTGCCCTTGTCGTCGATGATGTAGGTCACCGGCAGGGCTTCGCTTTTCGGCAGGTCGTATTGTTCGGCCGGGTCCTGGGCCAGCACGGTGAAGGTGATGCCTAGCGCTTTGCTGGCGCTCTTCAGGTCTTCGCCCTGAAGGTTGTCGAAATTGACGCCGAACACGCTGACGTTCTGCCCTTTGACCTGCTCGGACAGGGTGTTCAGTTCGGGGATTTCGGTCCGGCACGGGCCGCACCATTCCGCCCAGTAATTGACCACCAGCCAGTGCTTGTCGACGCGGCTGCTGGCGACTTTTTCGCCATTCTGATCTGTGCCGAGGTCCACGCCGCACCCACTGAGCAACAGACTTCCAATCAGTGCTGCCGCCGCTGTCAATCGCCTTGCCATGATGCTGTTTCCTTCTGGATGCTCTTTCTTTCTAGAGAGACGCGACGCCGGCCGCGCATCGCTCACCGCGTGTTACCGGTCGTTACCGTGACGCAGGTAGAATAGCCGCCACCTCAGGCAAGATGCGACCCGCAAATGACCGATCTCACGCTTTATCACAACCCGCGTTGCACCAAATCCCGTGGCGCGCTGGAATTGCTTGAAGCCCGCGGCCTGACGCCGACCATCATTCATTACCTCGACACTCCGCCCGATGCTGCGCAACTGCGCGACCTGCTGGGCAAGCTCGGCATCGGCGCCCGCGCGCTGCTGCGCAAAGGTGAGGACGAGTACAAAACCCTGAACCTCGCTGACACCAGCCTGAGCGACGAACAACTGATCGCCGCCATGGCGGCCCATCCCCAGTTGATCGAACGCCCGATTCTCGTCGTCGGCGACAAGGCCGTGATTGGCCGTCCGCCGGAAAACATCCTGGAGATCCTGCCATGAGCGCGCCGTACATTCTGGTTCTGTTTTACAGCCGTAACGGCGCGACCGCAGAGATGGCGCGGCAGATCGCCCGTGGCGTCGAGATGACCGGCATGGAAGCGCGCCTGCGCACAGTGCCGGCGGTGTCTACCGACTGCGAAGCCGTGGCGCCGAGCATTCCGGACGCCGGCGCTTTGTACGCGACTCTGGATGACCTGAAAAACTGCGCGGGCCTGGCCTTGGGCAGCCCGACCCGCTTCGGCAACATGGCCGCGCCGCTGAAGTACTTTCTCGACGGCACCAGTAACCTGTGGCTGACCGGCGCACTGGTGGGCAAACCGGCCAGCGTGTTCACCTCCACCGCGAGCCTGCACGGCGGCCAGGAAACCACGTTGTTGTCGATGCTGCTGCCCCTGCTGCACCACGGCATGCTCATCAGCGGCCTGCCCTACAGCGAAGCGGCGTTGATCGAAACCCGTGGCGGCGGCACGCCGTATGGCGCCAGTCATCACGCCGGTGCCGACGGCAAACGCGCGCTGGATGAGCACGAAACGGCGTTGTGTCGCGCGCTGGGTCAGCGGCTGGCGAAAACCGCGTTGTTGCTTGATCCGCCCAAGGGTTAATAGCCCAAGGCGTTGCTCGCGCGCGATTGCTGGAACCCCTTGCTCAAACCGGGTCAAACACAGGGCGCTGTAGGGGCGTCTGGTCTGGGCCGCGTCCGGACGATTGCGGTGAATCAGTAAATAAATATGTTTCAGACAGATCGTATTCGCGGGCAAGCGCGCTCCTACAGGGTCTGCCGTAAACAGTGAGAAATGCGCTACGCCAGCAATCGCGCACATGAATTTTGTTTTGGAGAGGGCATGCAAGACTACAAATGGCTCCATGAATACTGTCTCAACCGCTTTGGTTCCGTCGCCGCCCTCGAGGCGCATCTGCCGACCCCCGCCACGCCGAAAAAACTGAAAGCCCTCAGCGACGACCGCTACCTGTCGACCATGGCGTTGCGGGTGTTTCGTGCCGGTCTCAAGCACAGCCTGGTGGACGCCAAATGGCCGGCTTTCGAGCAGGCCTTCTTCGGCTTCGATCCGGAAAAGGTCACGCTGATGGGCGGCGATCACCTTGAACGCCTGATGCAGGACGCGCGGATCATCCGTCACTTGGGCAAGCTCAAGAGCGTGCCGCGCAACGCCCAGTTGATCCTCGACATCGCCCACGAACACGGCAGCTTCGGCAATTTCATCGCTGAATGGCCGGTGACCGATATCGTCGGGTTGTGGCGTTACCTGTTCAAGCACGGCAATCAGATGGGCGGGCTGTCGTCGCCACGCTTTTTGCGGATGGTCGGCAAGGACACCTTCATTCCCAGCAATGATGTGGTCGCAGCGCTCAATGCGCAGAAGATCGTCGATCGGGTGCCCAGCAGCCAGCGCGATCAGGCGGCGGTGCAAGCGGCGTTTAATCAGTGGCATGCGGACAGCGGGCGGCCGATGTGTCAGCTGTCGATGATGCTGTCGTACACGGCGAACCACTGATCCATTTTTTTACCGACGGAGAAGACACAGCGCGTAACAAATCGGAGGTCGTATACAATATTCGGCATCAGCCCCTCTCGAGTCGTTCGCGTGCCTTTCCTTCTCCCTGACGCCCCCAACCTCGGCGTCGCGCCCTCCGCGTCCGAGGTGATTTCCAAGTACCTGCGCGAGTCGATCATCTCCGGCCAGTTCGCCGAGGACGAGCCGATTCGTCAGGACGACATCGCCCGCGTGTTCAACGTCAGCAAGATCCCTGTGCGTGAAGCGCTCAAGCGCCTGGAAGCCGAAGGGCTGGTGCAGTTTCAGCGCAACAAGGGTGCCGTGGTCACGCGGATTTCCGAGCCGGAACTGGCGCAGATCTTTGAAGTGCGGGTGCTGCTGGAAGTCCAAGCCATCCGCCTCGCCGTGCCGAGAATGACCGCCCCTCAGCTGGATCGGGCCCGGGCCATCTGTGACGAATTCATGCGCGACGACGACATCGGGCGCTGGGCCGAGCTGAACTGGGCGTTTCACACCTGCCTGTATGAAGCGGCGCAGCGGCCGTTTTTGCTGAACATGATTCGCTCGATCCACGACAAGGTCGAACGCTACCTGCGGGTACAGATGAGCTTCGACGAAGGCAAAGAGCGCGCTGACCTGGAACACCGCGAGATACTCAAGGCCTGTGCCGATCGTGACGCAGACAAAGCCGCCGAACTGATCGAGCACCACATCATCGGCGTCTGCCGAACCCTCTACGCCCACCTGCCCCACGCCGTTCTCAGCGAGATCTGAGCGACTGACGACTGTGCCGATTTCGTCATTGAGAAGGGTGAAATCGGTCAAGACCTTGGACGTCGATCGCGGCACTCTTGCCTCAATAGTGAAGTGGCTCCGCGCCGCGATCTGTAGGACCGGCTTTAGCCGGGAAGAGGCCAGTGTTCACACCACAAATCTTGCAGCGTGGCGACCGATGCATTCCCGGCTGAAGCCGGTCCCACAGGGATCGTGGTAGCCAGTGACATCGGGTGTACGCAGCGCTTTTAGTGGGACCGGCTTTAGCCGGGAAGAGGCCGGTGTGAACACCATAGATCTCGGGTGTGGCGACCGACGCCTTCCCGGCTGAAGCCAGTCCCACGGGGATCGTGGTAGCCAGTTACATCGGGTGTACGCAGCGCTTTTAGTGGGACTGGCTTTAGCCGGGAAGAGGCCAGCATTGGCACCACAGAATTTGCAGCGTGACGACCGACGTCTTCCCGGCTGAAGCCGGTCCCACAGGGATCGTGGTAGCCAGTGACATCGGCGCGTACGCAGCGCTTTTAGTGGGACTGGCTTTAGCCGGGAAGAGGCCAGTGTTTACACCACAAATCTTGCAGCGTGGCGACCGACGCCTTCCCGGCTGAAGCCGGTCCCACAGGGATCGTTGTAGCCAGTTACATCGGGTGTACGCGGTCCCACCAGCAATCGTCGTAGCCAGTTCCAGACTCAGTCCGACAGGGGAATACATGAAACGCATCCAGATCCTCGATTCTCATACCGGCGGCGAGCCGACGCGGCTGGTGCTCGACGGATTTCCCGATCTTGGGCGGGGCAGCATGGCCGAGCGGCGTCAGCGTCTGGCTGAGCAGTTCGATGACTGGCGCGCCGCCACCGTGCTAGAACCCCGCGGCAGCGATGTGCTGGTCGGTGCGCTGTTATGTGAGCCGGTGGATCCCGAGGCCTGCGCCGGGGTGATCTTTTTCAACAACAGCGGCTACCTGGGCATGTGCGGCCACGGCACCATCGGGCTGGTGGTGTCGCTGGCGCATCTGGGCAGGATCGGCCCTGGCGTGCACCGCATCGAAACCCCGGTCGGCACAGTTCAGGCCACGCTCCACGAGGACCGCTCGGTCAGCGTCGACAACGTGCCCTCCTACCGCTACCGCAAAAACTTCGTGGTCGAGGTGCCGGAACTGGGCAGCGTGACCGGCGACATCGCCTGGGGCGGCAACTGGTTTTTCCTGATCGCCGACCACGGCCTGAACGTCGCCGCCGATAACCTCGACGCCCTCACCGATTACACCTGGAAGGTCCGTCAGGCGCTGGAAAGCCAGGGCATTCGCGGCGAAGACGGCGGCGTCATCGACCACATCGAGCTGTTCGCGGACGACGATCACGCCGACAGCCGCAACTTCGTGCTCTGCCCCGGCAAAGCCTACGACCGCTCGCCCTGCGGCACCGGCACCAGCGCCAAACTGGCGTGCCTGGCAGCAGACGGCAAACTTCAACCCGGCACCTTATGGCAGCAGGCCAGCGTGATCGGCAGCCAGTTCGAAGGCAGCTTCGTTTGGGAGCAAGGCGAGCGGCAGACGGGCGACCGCATCGTGCCGACCATTCGTGGCCGCGCCTATATCAGCGCCGAAGCCACCTTGTTGCTGGACGACGAAGACCCATTCGCCTGGGGCATTCGCTCATGACCGACGCCGCCACCCTGCAAGGCCATGCCGCCGACGTGATCGTCATTGGCGGCGGCATCGTCGGCGCGGCGTGTGCGGATGAGCTGGCGTCTCAGGGTTTGCATGTGCTGGTGCTGGATGGTCAGCGCCCCGCCGCGACCGCTGCGGGCATGGGCCATCTGGTGGTGCTGGACCACAGCGCTGCCGAGTTGGCGCTGGGGGAATATTCGGTCAGGGCCTGGCGCGAGCTGGCGTCGCAGATGCCGGACGACTGTGCGATGCGCACCAACGGCACGATGTGGCTGGCCTGCAATGAAGAGGAAATGGAAGAAGCCGAGCGCAAGCATGCGGCGCTGAGCGAATACGGACTGGCCTGCGAGTTGCTGTCCGGCGCCGAACTGGCAACGGCCGAGCCGTCATTGCGATCCGGCCTGCTCGGCGCATTGAAGGTCAGCGGCGACGGCATTCTGTACGCGCCCAATGCCGCGCGCTGGCTGTTGCAGCGCCAGTCTTCCCGAGTGGTTCAGCGTCATGCGCAGGTCGCTGAGGTTCAGGGCAACCGTGTTCGGCTGGCGAGTGGTGAATGGCTGCAAGCCCCTGCCGTCGTGCTGGCCAGCGGCATCTACGCCCGCGAACTCTGTCCCGATTTACCGCTGCAAGCCAAGAAGGGCCACCTGCTGATCACCGACCGTTACCCCGCGCAGATCAGCCACACGCTGGTCGAATTGGGCTACGTCACCAGCGCCCACAAAGGCAACGGCCCGTCGGTAGCGTTCAATGTGCAGCAGCGTCCGACCGGCCAGTTGTTCATCGGCTCATCGCGGCAGTTCGACAACCATGACCCTGAAGTGGACGCGGCCATGCTCGGGCGGATGCTGCGCCGGGCCATGGATTTTCTCCCCGGCCTGGGCGACATGACTGGCCTTCGCAGCTGGACCGGCTTTCGTTCCGCCAGCCCCGACGGTCAGCCGCTGATTGGCGAGCACCCGCATCAACCCGGCCTGTGGCTGGCGGTCGGGCACGAAGGCCTCGGCGTCACAACGGCAACCGGCACCGCCCGCTTGCTCGCCGCGCAAATGCTGCGCACCCCGCCACCCATCGACCTTGAACCCTATCTGCCGCAACGCTTTATCGGAGCCCGCGCCCATGCCTGAATTGAGCATCGATGGTCAGCCCTTTCGCTTCGCCCAGGGCACCACCGTGGCCGCCGCGCTGATGTCGAGCGGCGATCGTTGCAGCCGCACGTCAGTCAGCGGCCAGCGTCGCGCGCCCTTGTGCGGCATGGGTATTTGTCAGGAGTGCCGGGTGAGCATCGACGGCCTGCGCCGATTGGCCTGCCAGACGCTCTGCCGCGACGGCATGCGCGTCGAGACTCAGCCATGACCGTGGCCGTGAACGCGTCAACGACCGAACATGTCGATCTGCTGATCATCGGCGCCGGTCCGGCGGGCATGGCAGCTGCTCTGGCTGCGGCGCCTCGCGGGCTGAACATCGCCCTGCTCGACGACAACCCGCTGCCGGGCGGGCAGATCTGGCGCGACGGCCCCAACGCTCAGGTGCCGAAACAGGCTCACGACATGCGCGGGCAGTTGCAGGGTTTCAGCAACATTCGTCTGCACAGCGGCTGCAAAGTCGTCGCGCTGGCCGGGCCCAAGCGGCTGTTGCTGGAGGATGCCGAGCGCGGCTGGGTGTTGAGTTACGACACACTGATTCTGTGCACCGGCGCGCGGGAGCGACTGCTGCCCTTCCCAGGCTGGACACTGCCGGGCGTCACCGGCGCCGGCGGTTTGCAGGCGCTGATCAAAGGCGGGCTGGCGGTCGCTGATGAACGCATCGTGATTGCCGGGACCGGCCCGCTGTTGCTGGCAGCGTCGGCGACCGCGCAAAAGCACGGTGCCAAGGTCGTACGCGTTGCCGAGCAGGCACCCTTGAGCGCCGTCGCCGGGTTTGCCGCCGGGTTGTGGCGCTGGCCGAACAAAGCGATTCAGGCGGTAACCTTGGCGAGCGCCGCCTATCGAACGTCGGCCCATGTGCTGGCGGCGTTGGGCACGGATCGGCTGGAAGGCGTGCGCGTTCAGGTGGGCGACAAGGTTGAGGAACTGGCCTGCGATCGTCTGGCCTGCGGTTTCAGTCTGGTCCCCAATGTCGAGATCGCCCAAGCACTGGGCTGTACCGTCCGAGATCAGGCCATCGTGGTGGATGACTGGCAGGCGAGCAGTCTGGCCGATCACTTCGCAGCGGGTGAATGCACCGGTTTCGGCGGCAGCGAACTCGCATTGGTCGAGGGCCGTATTGCCGGGCTTGTGGCGGTCGGCGAACGCGAAATGGCCCAAGGCTTGAGGGGTGAGCGGCAGCGCTGGCAGGGTTTTGCGGATCGGTTGAACACGGCGTTCCGCCTGAATCCGGCGCTGAAACAACTGGCGATGCCGGAAACGATAGTCTGCCGCTGTGAGGACGTGCGTTACGCAGACCTTGCGCAACATGGCAGTTGGACCAGCGCCAAACTCTCCACCCGGTGCGGAATGGGCGCCTGTCAGGGACGTATCTGCGGGACGGCGGCGCAGACGTTGTTCGGCTGGGAACCGCCGTTGTTGCGCCCACCCTTCAGCCCGGCGCGGATCTCCACCCTAGCCTGCCTGGATGAGGGCGAATCTGTTTCGTTCAAAGGGGACTGATTTATTTACAGCGCTTCACCGTAAATCAATCTGTCCCCGCAGATCAGTCGCCCGCCGACTAGCCGCCGCACCCAACATCCCGCATCATCGATTCCATCCTCCCGCCCGGCCTTCCCGCCCGTGAACATGATTGACCTCATCCCCACCGCGCCCTTGCACGACCTCGATCAACTGCTCGCCAGCCTGGAATTGGTCGCGCCGCTGTTCGATGCGATTCCCGGGGTGGTGTTCTTCGTCAAGGATGCTCAGGCGCGCTATGCGCTGGTCAACCAGACGCTGGTGCAGCGCTGCGGTTTCAAGGAGAAGAACCAAATCGTCGGGCTGACCGCCGAGGAAGTCTTCCCCGCGCGCTTCGGCCCGCTGTACACCGCTCAGGACCGCCGCGTGCTGGCGGATGGCAGGCAGCTGAGCGATCAGCTGGAGCTGCACCTTTATTACGGCAATCAGCCGATCTGGTGCCTGACCCACAAGATCGCCCTGCGCGACCGGCACGGCGCGATCATCGGGCTGGCGGGGATTTCCCGGGATCTGCAAATCCTGCAGACGACCCATCCGGCGTATCAGAAGCTGGTCGAGGTCGACGCCTACATCCGCGAACACTTCGCGCGGCCCATCACTCTTGAGCAACTGACCGCCATTGCAGGACTGTCCATCGCCCAGCTGGAGCGGCACTGCAAACGCATCTTCCAGCTCACACCACGGCAGATGATCCACAAGGCGCGGCTGGGTGAAGCGTCGCGGTTGTTGCAGGAAGACCTGTCGATCACCGAGATCGCCCTGCGCTGCGGGTACACCGATCACAGCGCGTTCAGCCGCCAGTTCAAGGCGTTGACCGGGGCTTCGCCGAGTGAGTATCGGGGTTCGCAAAGGCGCATTTGAGTTCGCTGCCATCCTCCCTGGATGATCGCAGAGCTTTTGTGGGACCGGCTTCAGCCGGGAAGGGGCCAGTGTGAACAGCTTAAATCTCGGGTGTGGCAACCGACGCCTTCCCGGCTAAAGCCGGTCCCACAGGTTGATCGCGGTGTGACAAAAGGGCTGGCTTTAGCCGATGACACTGGATGATCGCGGTGCCTATGTGCGACCGGCTTCAGCCGGGAAGGGGCCAGTGTGAACAGCATAGATCTCGGGTGTGGCGACAGACGCCTTCCCGGCTAAAGCCGGTCCCACAGGTTGATCGCGGTGTGACAGTAAGACCGGCCGGGGCCGACAGTATTGGATGATCGAGGCGGGGCGATTTTTGGATTATTCGCGCACTGCAACGTCCATCAATGAAGCACGCCACGCATTCCTGCTCCTTTATGTAACACCCCTCTCCTCTCTCAAACCACGCGGCTATCCACGAGCCTGTTGATCCAGAGCCTTCCACGGCTTACTGGCAAAACGGGCACGTTGCGTGCATATCAAATATCGTATACGAAATTACTTATCCGGCCGTTTCTCCCTTTGCACGCACCGAGGCTTCTATGAAAAACCAAGCTGTCGCCGTCGCCCTCCTCGCCGTCATGAGCTCTGCCTTTATCAACACCGCGCTGGCCGACAAGCTCGATGACATCATCGACTCCGGCAAGCTGCGCTGCGCCGTGACCCTGGACTTCCCGCCGATGGGGTCCCGTGACGACAAGAACAATCCGGTCGGATTTGACGTTGATTACTGCAACGACCTGGCGAAGGTGCTGGGCGTCACCGCCGAAGTAGTGGAAACGCCGTTTCCGGACCGCATTCCTGCACTGGTTTCAGGGCGCGCTGACGTGATCGTGGCGTCGACCTCGGACACCCTGGAGCGGGCGAAAACGGTGGCGATGAGCATCCCGTATTTCGCCTTCCAGATGGTGGTGCTGACCCGCGACGACGCCGGCATCAACAGCTACGACGACCTCAAGGGCAAGGATGTCGGCAACACCAGCGGCACGTTCGAAGCGATCGCGCTGGAGAAGGATCAGAAGAAATGGGGCAGCGGCAGTTTCCGCGCCTACCAGACCCAGAACGACACCATCCTCGCCGTCGCCCAGGGCCACATCAAAGCGTCCGTGGTGACGAACACCGTCGCCGCCGCCACGCTCAAATCCGGCAAGTACAAAGGCCTGAAGATTGCGGGCAATGCGCCCTACACCATCGACTACGTTTCCCTTGCGGCGAAGCGTAATGAGTACGGGCTGATTCATTACCTGAACCTGTTCGTGAACCAGCAAGTGCGCTCGGGGCGCTATGCCGAGCTGTATGAAAAATGGGTGAGCGGCAAGCCGGTGGACCTGACCGTGCCGGGCGTCTATTACTGAGGGGAACGATCAGAGGGCGCGGACCGTGTAGGAGCGTGGCTTGCTGCGGGCCGCGATCGGACGAACGCGGTGGGTCTGACACGAAGATGTCGACTGACACGCCGCATTCGCGAGCAAGCTCACTCCTACAGTGGATCTCGGCAAAGCAGGCAATCGTCGGCGCACACAACATCGGTGCTGATCGTTCCCTCGCTCTGCGTGGTAATGCAGGGCCTGACGCTCTGCGTCAGAAAAGCGCAACGCGGAGCGTTGAAAGCGGCATTACCACGCGGAGCGTGGGAACGATCAAACAAAAGCGGCGTTACCACGCGGAGCGTGGGAACGATCATCACTCGGCACCCACGCTGGAACCGGTTCATTACTCAGGAGCCCACGATGTCTGAAGTCTCGTTGAACGGGCGTTGTCTCGTCTCCGGCAGCGCTCAGGGTGAGTTGCTGTACGCCGACGTGGGCCTGAGTTTCTGGGGCGGGGTCGAGCCGTTTACCGGTGAAGTGATCGACCGTCATCACCCCCTCAGCGGCCAGTTCATCAACGGCCGGGTGCTGGCGATTCCCAGCGGCCGCGGTTCGTGCACCGGCAGCAGCGTGTTGCTGGAATTGATCCTCAATGGCCACGCGCCGGCCGCACTGGTCTTCGAACGCGTGGAAGACATCCTCACCCTCGGCGTGCTGATCGCCGAGCACATGTTCGGCCATTCGATTCCGGTGATCAGCCTCGGCGAAGCGGGTTTTGCAGCGCTGCGGAACGTCGCTTTCGTGCGGGTCGAGGATGATTGCGTCAGCGGCTTTGCTTCCCCGCCACCGCCTCTCCCTCGCGATCAAACAAAACAGGCGAGTCACCGCCCGATCACTCAGATTTCACTCACCGAAACCGATCAGGGTTTTCTCGACGGCGCTTACGGCAACGCTGCGCAGGTGGCGATGGGCATCATCCTGCGCATGGCCGAGCTGCAGGGCGCAACCGAACTGCTGGACATCACCCAGGCGCACATCGACGGCTGCATCTATACAGGACCGGCCAGCCTGCGTTTCGCGCGGCAACTGGTGACATGGGGCGCCAAGGTGCGCGTGCCCACCACCCTCAATTCAATTTCCGTGGACAAACGCCGCTGGCGCGAACTGGGTGTCGATCCGGCCCTCGGCGAACCGGCCAGCCAGCTCGGCGATGCGTATCTGGAGATGGGCGCGCGGATGAGTTTTACCTGCGCGCCGTACCTGCTGGACAGCGCACCGGAGCTGGGCGAGCAGATCGTCTGGGCCGAATCCAACGCGGTGGTGTACGCCAACAGTGTGATCGGCGCGCGCACCCTGAAGTACCCGGACTACCTCGACATCTGCATCGCCCTGACCGGCCGCGCGCCGAAGATCGGCTGCCACCTGACCCAACAACGGCTGGCGACCCTGCGCATTGATGCCCCCGCGCTGGAAGGCCTCGACGACAGTTTCTATCCGCTGCTGGGCTATCACGTCGGGCTGCTCTGCGGCGCCACGATCCCGGTGATCTGCGGGCTGGAAACCAAGGCGCCAACGCTGGATGACCTCAAGGCGTTTGGCGCTGCGTTCGCCACCACCTCCGCTGCGCCGATGTTTCATATCGCCGGCGTGACGCCCGAAGCCACCACCGCCGAACTCGCATTGGGCGGGCACGCGCCGGAGAAAACCCTGAGGGTCAGCCCGGCGGACCTGCTGCACAGCTGGGGCGAACTGAACAGCGCGCAAACGCCGGAAGTGGACGCGGTGACGTTGGGCAATCCGCATTTCTCCCTGAGCGAATGCGCGACCCTGGCGCACCTGTGTGGCAGCCAGCGCAAGCATGAAAATGTGGCGATCGTGATTACCTGTGGCCGCGCCACCCTGGAGCGCGCGGAGCAAGCCGGCTATGTCGAGACGCTCGAAAACTTCGGCGTGCAGTTTGTCACGGACACCTGCTGGTGCATGCTCGGCGAACCGGTGATTCCGCCGACCGCGCGCAACCTGATGACCAACTCCGGCAAGTACGCGCACTACGCCCCCGGGCTGGTGGGGCGTCGCGTTCATTTCGCCAGCCTGGCCGAATGCGTACACAGCGCGATCACCGGGGTTGCCAGCGGGCGCCTGCCGGTCTGGTTGATGGCGGCGCACCAAGCGGAGGTCAGCGCAGATGTTTGATTACAACTTCCACTGGCGCGCGGCGTTCAAAGCCCTGCCCGACATGCTCAACGGCGCGTGGGTGACCTTCGAAACCGCCGCGCTGTCGATGATCCTCGGCGTCACCATCGCGCTGTTTCTGGTGTTCATGCGCCAGGGCAAAAACCGCCTGTTCCGGGGTTTCGCCGCCACCTGGATTTCCATCGCGCGCAATACGCCGTCGCTCTTCCAGGTGTACATCCTGTATTTCGGCCTGGGCTCGTTCGGGCTGCACATCAGTTCGTGGGCCGCGTTGCTCGCCGGCATCACCATCAACAACGCGGGCTATCTGGCGGAGAACTTCCGTGGCGGTCTGAAGGCCGTGCCCGACACCCAGTTGCGCGCCGCCCGTTCGCTGGGCATGAGTGCGCCCCAGGCCTATCGGCTGATCGTCATTCCGCAGTTGCTGCGCATCGTTTTCTATCCGCTGACCAACCAGATGGTCTGGGCCGTGCTGATGACATCCATGGGGGTGATCGTCGGCCTCAACAACGACCTCACCGGCGTGACCCAGGATTACAACGTCAAGACCTTCCGCACCTTTGAATTCTTCGCCATTGCGGCGGTGCTCTATTACCTGATCGCCAAGCTGATCGTGGCCGTTGCCCGGCTGCTGTCCTGGCGGCTGTTCCGGTACTGAGGAGATGAGCATGTTCGAGAGCACATTCACCTGGAACGACCTGCAATTCATGCTGCAAGGCGCGTGGGTCACGATTTTGCTGACGGTGGTGTCGATGTTCATCGGCACCCTGGCCGGGGTGGTCTGCGGCATGGCCCGCGCCCTGCTGCCGCGCAGCACGATTCCGCTGGCCTGGGTGCTGGACGTGTTTCGCAGCGTGCCATTGCTGATTCAGTTCGTGCTGTTCAACGCGCTGAAAAGCATCGTCGGCCTGAACTGGAGCGCATTCGCCGTCGCCTGCGTGGTGTTGGGTTTGTACGTCACCGCGTACTGCACGGAGATCGTGCGCAGCGGCGTGCTGTCTGTGCCGCTCACCCTGCGCCGCGCCAGCCGCTCGCTCGGCCTGACCTACTGGCAGGACCTGCGCCAGATCGTCATGCCGATGGCCACCCGCGTGGCGTTTCCCGGCTGGATCAACCTGCTGCTGGGGGTGATGAAAGACACCGCGCTGGTGATGTGGATCGGCATCGTCGAACTGCTGCGCGCCTCGCAAACCATCGTCACGCGCATTCAGGAGCCGCTGTTGGTGCTGTGCATCGCCGGCCTGATTTATTACGTCATGAGTCTGGTGGTCGCTCGCCTGGGCGCCCGGCTGGAAACGAGGTGGCAGGAAAATGATTGAGATCGACAACGTGCACAAGTCATTCGGCGAGCTTGAGGTCATCAAGGGCGTGAGCCTGCAGGTGAACAAGGGCGAAGTGGTGTCGATCATCGGCGGTTCGGGCTCGGGCAAGTCGACGCTGCTGATGTGCATCAACGGGCTGGAATCGATCAAGAGCGGCAGCATTCGCGTCGACGGCACCGAGGTTCACGCCAGAGGCACAGACATCAACAAGCTGCGGCAGAAGATCGGCATCGTGTTTCAGCAGTGGAACGCGTTTCCCCATCTGACGGTGCTGGAAAACGTCATGCTGGCCCCGCGCACCGTGCTGGGCAAAAGCAAGGCCGAAGCCGAGGCGCTTGCGGTTAAGCAACTGACCCATGTCGGCCTGGGCGACAAGCTCAAGGTGTTTCCCGGCAAGTTGTCGGGCGGTCAGCAACAGCGCATGGCGATTGCCCGGGCGCTGGCGATGTCGCCGGATTACATGCTGTTCGACGAGGCCACGTCGGCCCTCGATCCGCAACTGGTGGGCGAGGTGCTGGACACCATGCGCATGTTGGCGGAGGACGGCATGACCATGATTCTAGTGACCCATGAGATCCGCTTCGCACGGGATGTCTCCGACCGCGTGGCGTTTTTCCGCAACGGGCTGGTGCACGAGATCGGCACGCCGGATCAGGTGATCGGCCACCCGCAACGGCCGGAGACGGCGGATTTTTTGCGATCAATCAACTAGAGCCTGCTCAGGAGGATTTTAGGTCATGCGCTCATCGAAAGTGATTCATGTGGTCAGTTGTCACGCCGAGGGTGAGGTGGGCGATGTGATTGTCGGCGGGGTTGCGCAGCCGCCGGGGGAGACGATCTGGGAGCAGTCGCGCTGGATCGAGAAGGACAACGTGCTGCGCAATTTCATGCTCAACGAGCCGCGCGGCGGGGTGTTCCGCCACGTCAATCTGCTGGTGCCGCCCAAGCACCCGAAAGCGCAGATGGGCTGGATCATCATGGAACCGGCCGACGTGCCGCCGATGTCTGGCTCCAACTCCCTGTGCGTGGCGACAGTGCTGCTGGACAGCGGAATCCTGCCGATGACCGAGCCGGAAACCCGCCTGATTCTTGAGGCGCCCGGTGGCCTGATCGAGGCGATAGCCCAGTGCCGCGACGGCAAGGTGACCAGCGTCGAGGTGCACAACCACCCTTCTTTCGCCGATCAGCTGGACGTGTGGATCGAAGTGCCGGGGCTGGGTTCGATTCAGGTCGACACCGCCTATGGCGGCGACAGTTTTGCCATCGTCGACTCGGTGAAGCTGGGCTTTTCCCTGACCGCCGATGAAGCGAAGGACCTGGTGGAAACCGGCCTGAAAATCACCAAGGCGGCCAACGAGCAGTTGGGGTTCAGCCATCCACTGAATAAGGACTGGAATCACATTTCCTTCTGCCAGATCGCCGCGCCGGTCAGTTTTGACGGCGGTGTGGCCCACGCGGCGAACGCGGTGGTGATTCGCCCGGGAAAGATCGACCGCTCGCCGTGCGGCACCGGGTGTTCGGCGCGACTGGCGGTGTTGCATGCCAAGGGCCAGCTGAAGGTGGGCGACCGGTTTATCGGGCGTTCGATCATTGGCTCGGAGTTTCACTGCAAGATTCAGAGCGAGACCGAAGTGGCCGGGCGCAAGGCGATCATCCCGAGCCTGTCCGGGCGGGCCTGGATCACCGGAACGCACCAGCACATGCTCGACCCGAGCGACCCGTGGCCGGAGGGGTACAAGTTGAGTGACACGTGGCCGGTGGGGTTGAAGTTGTAAATGCTGCGGCTGCTTTCAATAAATGCGAAACCGATTTTTCTGAATGAATGCAAAACCCTGTAGGAGTGAGCTTGCTCGCGAGGCGTTGTGTCAGTCACCGCATCCGTCGCAGACACGCCGCATCGCGAGCAAGCTCACTCCTACAAAGGATCGGGGGCGGCATGAAGTACTGATTAAACGCAGCAATCGTTAGGCGTGATTCGTCCGAAATTAAGCGTATACGAAATACCTTTATCCAATCAGGAGTCAATCATGAGCCAGTCCGTATCCTGGAGCGGGGTCTTCCCTGCCGTTACCACGCAATTCAATGACGATTTCTCCCTCAATCTGGAGGCGACCCACAAGGTCATTTCCAACCTGGTGCGCGATGGCGTGTCGGGGCTGGTGATCTGCGGGACCGTGGGCGAGAACACCTCCCTGAGCGTCGCTGAAAAGATCAGCCTGGTGGAAGCGGCCAAAGATGCCTCGGCCGGGCGCGTGCCGGTGATTTCCGGCATTGCCGAGTTCACCAGCGCCAACGCCTGTGACGTTGCCAAGCAAGTGCAGAAAGCCGGGGCTGACGGGATCATGCTGATGCCGGCGCTGGTGTACTCGGCCAAGCCCTTCGAAACCGCCACGCACTTCCGCACCGTGGCCGCCGCCACCGACCTGCCGATGATGGTGTACAACAACCCACCGATCTACAAGAACGACGTGACGCCGGACATTCTCATCTCCCTGGCGGACTGCGACACCATCGTCTGTTTCAAGGATTCGTCGGGCAACACCAACCGCTTCATCGACGTGCGCAATGAAGTCGGCGATCGCTTCGTGCTGTTTGCCGGGCTGGATGACGTGTTGGTGGAAAGCGTCGCCGTGGGCGCGGTGGGCTGGGTGTCGGGGATGTCCAACGCCTTCCCGAAAGAGGGCGAGACGCTGTTCCGTCTGGCCAAGGCGGGGCGCTTTGCCGAGGCGATGGCGCTGTATGAGTGGTTCATGCCGCTGCTGCACCTGGATGCGCGTCCGGACCTGGTGCAGTGCATCAAGCTGTGCGAAGCGATCATGGAACGCGGCAGCGCCCTCACCCGCCCACCGCGTCTGGCGCTGCCGGACAGCGACCGGGAATATGTCGAGAAATTGATGAAGACAGCGTTGGCGAACAGGCCGGTATTGCCGGAGGTGGGGTTGTAACACGCGCTTTGATGGGGTGAACGAATACGTGAACCCCGCACCATCTACGGTAGGAGCGTGGCTTGTCCCGCGATCTGACGCGAAGCGGCAGCAAACTGACAACTGCGGGGGAGTCAGGTGCCCCGCGTTTGCAGGTTTCACGACGACTGCGTCGCCGGTCGCGGGACAAGCCACGCTCCTACGGTTTTGCGGCGCATGAGCCGGCGCATTCGCCCTTACACATTCACCACATTCACAAACCGCGAGGCGGCGGTTTCGTCGATGCGCAGGTTGGTGAAATCGAACAGGTTGCGGTCCGCCAGTTGCGACGGCTGGACGTTCTGCAGGCTGCGGAAAATCATGTCGGAGCGGCCCGGGGTTTTGCGGTCCCATTCCTGCAGCATGTCCTTGACCACCTGACGCTGCAGGTTTTCCTGGGAGCCGCACAGGTTGCACGGGATGATCGGGAACTGTTTGATGTCCGAATACGCCTGAATGTCCTTCTCGGCGCAGTAGGCCAGCGGACGGATCACCACGTTGCGGCCATCGTCGGCGCGCAGCTTGGGCGGCATGGCCTTGATGCTGCCCTGGAAAAACATGTTCAGGAAGAACGTCTCGACGATGTCGTCGCGGTGGTGACCGAGGGCCATCTTGGTCGCGCCGATTTCATCCGCAAACGTGTACAGCGTGCCGCGACGCAGCCGCGAGCACAGGGAGCAGGTTGTCCGGCCCTCGGGGACCAATTCCTTGACCACCGAGTAGGTGTCTTTCTCGACGATGTGGTACTCGACGCCCAGCTGTTCCAGGTACGCCGGCAGGACGTGCTCGGGGAAACCCGGCTGCTTCTGATCCATGTTCACCGCGACGATGTCGAAGTGGATCGGCGCAACTTTCTGCAAATGCAGCAGCACGTCCAGCAGCGTGTAACTGTCCTTGCCGCCGGACAGGCAGACCATCACCTTGTCGCCCTCTTCAATCATGTTGTAGTCGGCCACTGCTTCGCCCGCGAGCCGACGCAGACGCTTCTGCAGTTTGTTCTGATTGACTGAAAGGGTGCCCATGGCGCTGGTATCCGCTCGCTGTGGTCTGAAGTGATGGGGGGAAAGGGTCGGCATTTTACGCAAAAAGCCCCGGTTGGGTAATGCATCGCTATCGTGAAGCTGGCCCCGCTGTATGCGCCGGCTTGCTGGCGAATTCGCGCGTCCAGTCGACAACGAGGTCTCTGCCGTGCCAGGTTCGCCAGCAAGCCGGCGCCTAAAAAAGCCTTACTCGTGCATCGGTTTGAATGGGCGGCTGATTACCAACCGCTATTAGCCAAACCCTTGAACACCTCAATCGCTCTAACGCAGCCGGTTTTCGGGTGCTCAGCTTTCTATACTGATCCGAGAGGTCGCAGCCATTTCCCTTGATCGATTGTGACCTTGTCCTGACGGCATCTGCAGTCGGGCGCTTCGTCTGAAGCGGCGGCACACTTCGCGGGAGTAACGGACATGATTCATCACGTCTTGGGGCTGTTCACCCACCCCGATCAGGAATGGCAACAGATACGTGGCGAGGGTGAAGAAAGCATCGGCCACCTTTACCTCACTCACACGCTGATCCTCGCGGCGATCCCCGCCGTGTCGGCGTACATCGGTACCACCCAGGTGGGCTGGATGATCGGCGATCGTCCGCCGGTCGTGCTGACCAGCGCCAGCGCGGTGTGGATGGCGCTGATGTCGTACTTCGCCATGCTCGCCGGGGTCGCCGTCATGGGCGGCTTCATCCACTGGATGGCGCGCACCTATGACGCCACGCCCAGCCTGGCGCGCTGCGTGGCATTTGCGACCTACACGGCGACGCCGCTGTTCCTCGGCGGTATGGCCGCGATTTACCCGCACATGTGGCTGGGGATGATGGTCGGGCTGGCCGCGGTCTGCTACACCGTGTACCTGCTGTACGTCGGTTTGCCGGTGTTCATGGGCGTACACCCGGAGGACGGCTTCATGTTCTCAAGCTCGGTGCTCGCGGTCGGGCTGGTGGTGTTGGTGGCGATCATGGCGTTTACGGTGGTGCTGTGGGGCGTGGGGATCGGGCCGGAGTACACGATCTGATCAGGCCCCGATCCGCCGGAACACTGCATCATGTCGCCGAGACCCGTCCCCTGTAGGGGTGAGCTTGCTCGCGATCGCGGTTCGACGGTTACGTGGTTTTACCTGATAGATCGCAATCGCGAGCAAGCTCACTCCTACAGAGGGTGCGCGGTGCCAGGCCAGGCCAGGTTGTCTCATGTCGGGTCATGTCGGGTCATGTCGGGCCGGACGCTTTCGAGGCGAACGCGCGCCTTCCATTCAAGCAGACCATTCGGCGCCTGGGGTTTTGGCGGGACAAGACCTTTGCGGCATACTCGCTTCCTCTGGAGACCGATGAAGCATGCTCGAACCACTCAACACCCGCGTCGAATCCTGCTACCAGCAAGCCGAAGATTTCTTCAAGCGCCCCTTCAAACGTCCGGTCGTGAGCGTCAAGTTGCGCGGCCAGAAGGCCGGCGTGGCCCATCTGCACGAGAACATGCTGCGCTTCAATCCGCAGCTGTACCTCGAAAACAGCGAAGACTTTCTGCGCCAGACCGTTCCTCACGAGGTGGCGCACCTGGTGGCTTATCAACTGTTCGGCGACACCATTCAGCCCCATGGCGAGGAATGGCAGCTGATCATGCGCGGCGTCTACGAGCTGCCGCCCAATCGCTGCCACACCTACGAAATCCAGCGCCGCAGCGTGACCCGCTACATCTACCGCTGCCCCTGCCCGGAAAGCGATTTCCCCTTCACCGCCCAGCGCCACAAGCTGGTGCGCAAGGGCCGCCGCTATCTGTGCAAGCGCTGCCGGGGGATTCTGGTGTTCAGCGGCGAGACGCGGGTGGAGTGATTGCCCGCGAACGCGGTCTGTCTGTGGCGTCCATCGCGCCTGACCCACCGCCTTCGCCAGCAAGCCGGCTCCTTGGTTGTGCGCATGCCTTCAGGTTTTCCCACACGCTGGACACAGGTTCTGCGCACCACCGCGATTTCCCGGTTCGACGCATACCCACTGTAGGAGCGCGCTTGCCCGCGAACGCGATCTGTCTGTGGCGTCCATCTCGCCTGACCCACCGCATTCGTCAGCAAGCTGACTCCCACAGGTTATGCGCAGGCCTTCAGATTTTCCCACACGCTGGACGCAGGTTCTCCGTACCACCGCGATTTCCCGGTTCGACGCATACCCACTGTAGGAGCGCGCTTGCCCGCGAACGCGGTCTGTCTGCGGCGTCCATCTCGCCTGACCCACCGCCTTCGCCAGCAAGCCGGCTCCCACAGGTTGTGCGCATGACGCCGAATCCCGGCCAACGCAGATCCACTGTAGGAGCGCGCTTGCCCGCGAACGCGATCTGTCTGTGGCGGCCATCTCGTCTGACCCACCGCATTCTTCAGCAAGCTGACTCCCACAGGTTTTGCACCTGCCTGGCAGCCAACAGCCAGCAACAAAAAAAACCATAAAAAAAGCCTGTCCGAAGACAGGCTTTTCTAACAACCCTTACCGCAAACGTGTGACCAAGCTAAAGGTAGCCACCCCCCTTCGACCTGAGAGTAATCTATGGTTTCCGCACTCACCCATCACACCCCAACGGGGGTGCAAAAGCTCTCGTATAAACGTCACAAATTCCTGCCTCATCTTAGGAAGAACTCTCTTCAGAGTTATAAAATATAAATAAAGAGGTGTCGGATCACCAGAATCCTCAGCTGCCCACTGTTTTCCGTCTCTGAAACAGAAGATCACGCAGCGAGCAAAAATCGATAATTCTAATTCCTGCGTGCCTCGTGTTCGCTCCATAGCGCAGAGCTTCGAGACTTGAGCTTTCACGACAATATCGTCCACATCCAACTTCACACGACCGACTGAATCTCTGAGAAAAAAACAAGCTCTAAACGTCTTTCTTCAGAAATCGACCTTATTCTTCCGTCATTCAGCAGTTCCAATAAGAATTTTGCGTACTGGCGCCTTAGCTGGTCGAACGACACTTCCCGAGCTATTAGTTGCGCTTCAAGTTCCTCTATTTCGAGCACTTCCTGGTTTTCAATCATCTGAAATCCCGTCCCTCACGCCGAGCCGATTCATAACAGGTAAACAGAAGACTTAAAGGGGTCAAGAGTTAAAGGGGTCCGTCCCCTTTAACTTTGGCTAGTCTTTTTTAAGTTCGACAATTTTCCGGTTCAGGGCGATGAAATCCACATGAGTGTCAGGGGAAAAATTTTCAACCAAGTCTTGGAGGTGGAGGTGCTCTAAGCCGAACTCGGCCATTTCGTCGGCTGCATTGATCAGAAAATCCCCCAAAGCTCTCATGGTTTCGGAATCCGCGATAATTGATATCTCATCAAGTTGAATATTTTTATTACTGCCAGTGGCCGTGCCATGTACGGTAAAAGGCGTAAGATTTTTCATATGTTGAATCCCTGCGATCGAAGGTAATCTTTCTCTTTACGCGTCAAATCATCTACATCACCACGTGAGCCGTGACTCTGTGAGCCGTCTTGATTTACAACAATTTCTTTCTTTCTGGACTTGCATTGGCAGTGAGCATGAACCTGCTGATTAGTGTTTTGCACATGGGGCGGGTCGAGTCGTATTCGGCCTGTACCTACCGGCTCCCAACGCCCCGAGCTCGCCAAGCCCGTTGGATCAATCCACGATACCGGGTTCGGCGCATAAACATGGAGGTTCAATCCGCCCACGTAGCTGATCGGATCCTTGCTGATAAACCGCCCGACCTTTGGATCATAGTACCGATGCCGGGTGTAGTGCAGGCCGGTTTCGTGGTCGTGGTATTGGCCCTGGAATCGGATCGGGTTGGTGAGGCCGATTTGTTGGGCGAAATCAGAGCGCTGTTCCTTCGCCTCGCCCCACGCTTTGTATTCGGCGCTCCAGGCGGTGTTGCCGTTTTGGTCGGTGATTTCCTGGGGCGTGCCGAGGTGGTCGCATTGGTACCAGGCGAGGGCGTTGATCGGCAGCGCCACCGGTTTGTAGTTCCAGAGCGGGTCTTCCTTGAAGTTGTAGCGGCCCTGATACGTCGGCTGACTCACGAGTCGGATTGTTTCGTGGCGGATGGCCTGGACCACCGGGACGAATGTGCCAGGCTCGTGGATGTAGTGGACAGTGCGGCCGAGAGCTCCGGCGTACGGCGGGGGGCTGCTTTCCCAGGCGAGGGTGTCGCCATCCCAGCCGTACAGGGTGAAGCCGCAGCCGAGTTCTCGCTCTTTGCGGGCGTGTTCGTTTTCGTTCCAGCCAGTACCGGCTTCTGGGCGGGGTCGGTAATGGGCTTTTGAGAGTTTGTAGAGGCGCCTTCCGAGTGGGTCGTAGCCGAAGTCTACGGTAAGGCGCGGATCGCAGAAGTGCACCAGACGATCGAAGAGGTCCCAGTGCAGTTCGCTGCGCAGGCCGTTGGTCCAGCGCTCTGTCTGGTTGCCGCGTTCGTCGTATTCGTAGTGGCCGCCTGCGTAGTCGCGCAGGAGGTTGTCCACGAGTTTGTTTTGAGTCGGTTTGGGGTCTAGTGGGCGGCGGACCGGCGCGGCGGTTTCGTTGAGCAGGTTGCTTGCAGGGTCGAAGGCGAAGGTTTCGGTGCCGAGGCGACTGGTGGCGCTTAGCAGGCGGCTTACCGGGTCGTAGCGATAGGAGAGCGGGCCGCGACGGCTGTCGTTGATGTCGGTGAGCTGGCCGGCGGCATCGTAGGTGTAGGCGCGTTTGATGAGCGTGGTTTTATCGTCTGCTCGGCCCAGTAGTTGTTCTTGGAGGCGTCCCGCCGGGTCCCATTGCTGGGTTTGCAGCAGGTTATTGCCTTGGTGCCGGCTGATCTCGCGGTGGAGGTCGTCGCGCTCGTAGCTGAGCAGTTC